>DASWIQ010000084.1:0-4315 GCA_036397615.1 Steroidobacteraceae bacterium | reverse complement strand
GCCTCGGTCTTTTCCTTGTAGGTCGCGACCTTGTCGAGCAGCGACTCGAGCGCGCCCGCCTGCTCGCCCGCCTCGACGAGATTGACGTAGAGGTCGTCGAAATAGAGCGGATGCTTCTTGAGCGACTCATGCAGCGAACTGCCGCCCTCGATGTTCATCTTGATGTCGAGGATCAGCTTCTGCATCGACGGCTTCTCGTGGCCGACGCCCACGATCTCGAAGGCCTGCACGAGCGGGATGCCGGCGGCGAGCATGGTCGCGAGCTGCCGGCTGAATACGGCGATGTCCATCGGGCTCGGCTTGCCGCCCGAGCTGAACAGGGTCCGCTGCTTGCGGATCCGGGTCGGTACGATGTTCTGGCGGCGGAGATCCGCGCGCACGTCCTGCTCGCTGACCGCAAGCACGCGGCCGCGGAGCTTGTTGCCCTTGCGGTCCTTGCCTTCCCAGTTGAACTGGCTGTCCCTGGCGGCGGCGACGGCGGTTGGCGGCATGGTTTCGGTCGTCCTCTACCCTCAGCCCTGGATGTTAACGCCCGGCCGGATCACTCAACTGTGACGCGGTTGACTTCTTCGAGGCTGGTCATCCCGTCCCTGACCTTTTTGAGGCCCGCGGTACGCAGATCCCAGACCCCTTCCTTGCGGGCCTCGTCACGGATATGCGGAGCGCTGCCGCCCTCCAGAATGATCCTGCCGATCTGTTCCGACACCGGCAGGACTTCGTAAATGCCGACCCGGCCCTTGTAGCCGTCCGTGCACTGCGAGCAGCCGACCGCCTTGTAGACCTTGAAATCCGGCTTGGAAATCTGATCCTCGGTGAAACCTTCACGCACGAGCGCTTCGTGCGGAATATCGAGCGGCGTCTTGCAGTTCACGCAGAGCCGGCGCGCGAGCCGCTGGGCGATGATGAGGCTGACCGACGTCGCGATCGCGTAGGGTTTCACGCCCATGTCCACGAGACGGGTCAGTGTCTGCGGCGCGTCATTCGTGTGCAGCGTCGAGAGCACGAGGTGGCCCGTCTGTGCGGCCTTGATCGCGATTTCGGCGGTCTCGAGGTCGCGCACCTCGCCGACCATGATGACGTCCGGGTCCTGTCGCAGGAAGGCGCGGAGCGCCGACGCGAAGGTGAGCCCGACTTTCGGGTTGACGTTCACCTGGTTCACTCCCGGCAGCACGATTTCAGCCGGGTCCTCGGCGGTCGAGATATTCGTGTCCTCGACGTTCAGGATCGAGAGTCCCGTATAGAGCGACACCGTCTTGCCGCTGC
Organism: Steroidobacteraceae bacterium; assembly: GCA_036397615.1. GTDB lineage: Bacteria > Pseudomonadota > Gammaproteobacteria > Steroidobacterales > Steroidobacteraceae > SCUD01. The sequence goes on along the minus strand of DASWIQ010000084.1, from coordinate 3,052 downwards.
CCGTGGGGCCGGTCACGAGGATCATTCCCTGCGGCCTGGCCAGTGTCTTGAGGTAAAGCTCCTTCTGGAATCCTTCGTACCCGAGCGCGTCGATGCCCATCATCGCCGTGCTCGCGTCGAGTATGCGGAGCACGATCTTCTCGCCGAAAAGCGTCGGGCAGCTGCTGACGCGGAAGTCGATCGAGCGATTCTTCGAAAGCCGCATCTTGATGCGGCCGTCCTGCGGCACGCGGCGCTCGGCGATGTCGAGCCGCGACATCACCTTGAGACGCGCGGCGAGCTTGGTCGCGAGCTGCACCGGTGGCTGGGCGATCTCGCGCAGCACGCCGTCGATGCGGAGCCGGATCCGGTAGTACTTTTCGTAGGGCTCGAAGTGGATGTCCGAGGCGCTCTTCCGGATCGCGTCCAGCATGATCTTGTTGACGAAGCGGACGATCGGCGCGTCCTCGATGTCGTCGCGCGAGGCCTCGGATTCCATTTGGTCGTCGCCGTGCGAGACGTCGAGGTTCTCGAGGTCGAAGTCGTCGTCGTGCCCGATCCCCGGCATCGACGTGTCGACCTGCTCGATCGCCTTCTGAACGGCGCGCTGGAGCTTGTCGTCCTCGACCACCACGGCCTCGATCGCTAGGCCGGTCTGGAACTTGATCTCGTCGACCGCGTGCAGGATGGTCGGATCGGAAACGCCGACGTGGAGCCGCTTGCCGCGCTTGACGAGCGGCAGCACGCGATGTTTGGCGAGGAGCTTGTCGCTGACGAGCCGGATCGTGTCGATGTCGATCGCGACCGAGTCGAGGTCCAGGATCGGCATGCCGAATTCCTGGGCGGCGGCGATCGCGATGTCGCGGGCGGCGGCCATGTCGTGCGACACGAGCCAGCTCACGAGATGCGTCTTGCGCTCGCGGGCGCTCGCGATCGCGTCGAGCATTGCGGATTCGCCGACGAGACCGTCGAGCACGAGCCGTTGGGGCAGGCCCGTCAGTACGGCCCGCACCGATCCGGCGGCGACGGCGTTATCGTTCAACGATCCACTCCAGGCACGGCGTTACCTTACCCCTGAGGCCACCCGGGAAACCGGGATCTTGTAGCCTAACCCACCGTGCCAGCAATTGTTAAATTCGCCGGAATGCTCCCATAGTGCGGCCGACAAGCCCTTGACCGGGTTCACATTCGGGGCAGTTCGGGATCAGGCGGCAATTCGCCCGGGAAGCGCGCCTTGAGGGCGTCCCAGAGCAGCCTGGCTTCGGGCTCGGTGGACGGGTCCGGAACTCGTTCCAGGGCCCTTGGCGCGGGCATATGGCGGTCCGTCAGCAGGTAACGCGGACCCTCGCCCGGGAGGCCCGGAATCGCCGCGAGCAGCGTATCCGACGATATCGCCGCCCGTTGCTTGCGCGCGAGGAGTTCGGGCAGGCGATCTTCGCGAAACTGCACCCAACCCGATTCGTATTCCAGTTCGTAATAGGTCGCGGCCTCGTCGATGATCCCCGAGGCTTCGTAGCGGCCGGCGAGAATGTCGGGCGTATTGAAATCGGTTTCGGTGAAGCGGATGCGGGTGGCGAGTGCCGCGGCGCGCGAGGGATCCTCGAGAAAGGGCAGGAGCGAAATACCGTCGACGTCCGCGGGCGCCTTGCCGGTCGCGATCTCCTCGAGTGTAGGTCGGAGGTCCTCGAGCGAAACCGGCCAGTCGTAGTCCTGTTCGGGCCCGGGCAGCCGCGCGCGGCCGTAGGCGCGCATCGCGAGAAGCACCTGGTACTGATTGGGGCTCATCACGCTCGTGCCGTGTCCCCAGAGCGAATCCCAGATCTCGCGGCCCGTTCCCGTACCGCGAAGCATCGAGTCCTTGTCGGCGCCGAGCGCTTCCCCGTGATCCGAGAGCAGCACGACGATCGCGTTGTCGAGCACGCGTTTGTCGGCCAGGAGTTGCATCACGTCGTGGAACTGACGGTCGACTTCCGCAACCGCCTCGCCATAGGCGTCGCGGTAGGCCTCCGGAACCGTCGGAATCGGCCGGCCGGCCCAGGCATAGGGCCAGTGCGCGAGCGTGAGGTGGATCGCAAGGAAGGAGGGCCCGTCGATCGACAGTTCGCGCTCGAGCCGGTTGACGAATTGCCGCGGCTCGTAGGTGACGCAGGCCGCGCGATTCGCATGATTCGACGGAAACAGGAATTCACCGGCGGCCGTCGAGGCCACGATGTTCACGAACGGCATGTCGCCGGCATAGCCCAGCAGGAAATCCACGGCGCCGACCGGCGGCGTGATGAGCTGGTCGAAGCCGAAACTGCGGTCGAAATTGGCGAATCGCACCTCATCGGTCGCGTAAGTCGAACGGTAGGCGTTTTCGCTCAGCGCATCGGCCAGCGTCGTTCCTTCGCGAACCTTGCTGCGCGGCATCAGGTTGACCCGGGCATGGGTCCGTGTCGGGTGGCGCCCCGTCAGGATCGAAACCCAGGAACCGTAGGTTCGCGGAAGCGGCGTGATCGCGTCGTTGAATCGGCGCGCCCCTTCGAGAAACTCGCCGATGTACTGGGTGTCCGCGACACCGCGGCGGGGGATCGTGAGGTCATTGCGCAGCGAGTCGATTCCGAGGATCACGATATGGGGCCGCGAATCCGCGGCTGCGGCGGATGCGGCATATCCGCCCGGCCGCGCGACCCAGAAGACGATCGCGACGACCGCTGCGAGAGCCAGGCCCGGCGCAAGCGAAGGCCGAAGCTTCAGGTCTTTCGCCGCGCGGATCGCGAGCCACAGGATCAGCACGGTCAGCGCCGCGATGACGAGCTGTATCGGGTACAGGCCGACGATCACACTCCGCCAACGGGATTCCTCGGCTGCAAATATCGAGGACGAAAACCAGGTGGTATTAACCGCCATCAAGACGCCGACAAGCACCGCGAACCAGCCGGCGACGAGCCACCCGCGGCCTGCGATCACGCGTCCGGGAAATGCGGTCTCGGTCAGACGCGCGAATGCGAAAGCCATAAGCCCCAGCAATGCGTGTATTAGTAACAAGGCAGCGCCGAACTTTGCGAGCTGCCAGGCCAGCACCGAACCGAGT
>DASWIQ010000083.1:0-2995 GCA_036397615.1 Steroidobacteraceae bacterium | reverse complement strand
CCAGTTCGTCGACGAACAAGGCGCCCAGGTCCCGCAGCCGGTCGACCACGAACCTGTTGTGCACGACCTCGTGGCGCACGTAGATCGGCGCGCCGAAAAGCTCGATCGCCCGCTCCACGATGTCGATCGCGCGATCGACGCCCGCGCAGAACCCCCGCGGATTCGCGAGCAGCACTTTCACCGCGCCGCCGCCCGGCTCCGACGGCTCGCCAGCAGCGCGTCGATGATGAGCATGATCGCGCCGGTCGTAATTGCGATGTCCGCGACATTGAAGGCCGGGAAGTAGGCCCCGCCCAGATGGAAGTGCAGGTAATCGACGACATGGCCGTCGACGAAACGGTCATAGGCGTTGCCGACGGCGCCGCCCAGGATCAGCGCGAGGCCGATCGCGAGCCAGTAATTGGCGCGAGCCGGCAGCGAACGCAGCCACCACATGATCCCGATTCCGATCACGGCGGCGAGGCCCAGGAAAAACCAGCGCTGCCAGCCTCCCGCCTCCGCGAGCAACCCGAAGGCCGCGCCCTGGTTGTGGATGCGCGTGACGTCGAGCAGCGGACCGACCGGCAGGATCTCGAAAAGCGCGAAGTTGCTGACGATGAACCACTTCGTCAGCTGGTCGAGCGCGACCACGAGTGCGGAAAGCCAGAGCCAGACGAGCGCGGTTTTTTCGTGGAAAATCGGTCGTGTCATGCGTAACGCCTCGTTTCGCCGGGACCGTCGAGATTCGTGACGCAGCGCGCGCAGATATCGGGATGTCGCGGATCCCGGCCGATGTCCTCGCGCCGGTGCCAGCAGCGCGCGCACTTGGGCGCCTGTTCGACGCCGACCGAGATCCACGCGCCGCTCTTCGCGACCGACTCGGCGGCGACCGCCGGTGCCGGGCGTTGCGAGTCCCGCTTCAGCCTCGCCTGCGAGGTGATCAGCACGAATCGCAATTCGTCGCCGAGGGCAGCCATGCGGCGATGCTGCACCTCGTCGAGGTAGACGTCCACCGCGGCCTCGAGCGGCGCTCCAAGCTCTCCGGCCGCGCGCAGCCGCTCGAGTTCGCGCGAGACATCGGTCTTGAGCGCGATTACGGCGTCCCAATCGACCGGACCGTCCGGCGAGACGGCGGGCAGTTTCCACCAGGTCGTAAAGAAGACCGATGCCTCGCGCGGCCCCGGCAAATACTTCCAGATTTCTTCCGCCGTGAACGACAGGATCGGCGCGAGCCAGCGCACCATCGCCTCGGCGATGTGATACATCACCGTCTGGGCCGAACGACGCGCCTCGCTCTTCGCCGGCATCGTATAGAGCCGGTCCTTCAGGATGTCGAGCCAGAACGAGCCCATTTCCACGACGCAGAAGTTGTGCACCTTCTGGTAGATCGAGTGGAACTCGTAGTTGCGGTAGGCTTCGATCACTTCCGCCTGCAGGCGAACGGCACGCGCGAGCGCCCAGCGATCGATGTCGAGCAGTCGCTCGACCGGGAGTGAATCCTTTGCCGGATCGAAGCCCGCCAGGTTGCCGAGCAGGAAGCGCACGGTATTGCGCATGCGCCGGTAGCTGTCCGACATGCGCTTCAGGATCTCGTCGGAAACGTTGATCTCGCCGCTGTAGTCGGTCGCGGCGACCCAGAGCCGCAGCACGTCGGCGCCGAGCGATTGCACGACTTTCTGCGGCGCGACCACGTTGCCGAGCGACTTCGACATCTTCCGGCCTTTCTCGTCGACCGTGAATCCGTGCGTGAGGACCTGACGGTACGGCGCGACGCCGCGGCCTGCGACGGATGCGAGCAGGGAACTGTGGAACCAGCCGCGGTGCTGGTCCGATCCTTCGAGATAGATGTCGACCGGAAATGGGATGAGGCCCGGCCGGAGCGCGGGCAGGCAGTGGTGCACCACGCCTGAGTCGAGCCACACGTCCATGACGTCGTCGCACTTCTCGTACACGAGCGTCTCGTCGCCGAGCAGGTGACGCGGATTCAGCGCGAACCAAGCCTCGATGCCGCCTTCGGCGACGAGGTCGGCGACGCGCTCCAGCAGTTCCGGTGTCTGCGGGTGGGGCTCGCCCGTTTCCTTATGCACGAACATCGCAAGCGGCACGCCCCAGGCGCGCTGACGCGAGATGCACCAGTCGGGCCGGGTCTCGATCATGCTGGTGATGCGCTGCTCGCCCCAGCCGGGGATCCAGCGCACGCCGCGGATCGCCGCGAGCGCGTCGCGGCGCAGGCCCTGTTTATCCATACTCAAAAACCACTGCGGTGTCGCGCGGAAGATCACGGGCGACTTGTGGCGCCAGCAATGCGGGTAGCTGTGCCGGTAGGTCTCGAAGTGGATTAGCCGGCCGGCCTGCTCGAGCGTCTCCACGATCTTTGCATTGGCGTCGAAGACCGACAGGCTCTCGAAGAGCGGCGTGCCGGCGACGAATCGCCCGTCGCCGTCGACCGGATTGTCGATCGGGAGTCCGTAGCGCCGGCCCAACTCGTAGTCGTCCGCGCCATGGCCGGGCGCCGTGTGCACGGCACCCGTGCCGGCATCGAGCGTCACGTGGTCGCCGAGGATGACGGGCACTTCACGCTCGTAGAAAGGATGCTCGAGCCGCAGGCCCTCGAGCGCCTGGCCCTTCGTTTTCCCGAGCACGCGCCGCGCGATCGCGCCGATGCGTGCGGCAATCGGGTCGAGCAGCGCTTCCGCGACGACCATGCGCTCCTTCGCTGCCGGGCGCTCGAACTCGACGAGCACATAGTCGTACAGCGGATGCAGGCAAACCGCCTGGTTCGCGGGCAGTGTCCAGGGCGTCGTCGTCCAGATCGCAACCGAGGCGTCCGCGAGCTCGTCGCCGGTGAGCCCGAACCGGCGCGCCGCATCTAGGCGGTCCACGATCGGAAAGCGGACGTCGATCGCCGGCGAATTGCGCTCCTCGTACTCGACCTCGGCTTCGGCGAGCGACGAGCGGCAGTCGAGGCACCAGTGCACCGGCTTGAAGCCGCGCACGAGATGGCCGCGCCGGATGA
>DASWIQ010000082.1:0-8615 GCA_036397615.1 Steroidobacteraceae bacterium | reverse complement strand
ATCCAGCTGCCGTTGCCGGGCCTCTGGTAGGCGGGCGGCGGCTTGAATTCGGCCTGCGGACGTTTGTCCTTTTCCCAGTCGTGCCGCTCAGTTTCGATGAATTCTTCGAATGTCGCTGCGCCACGCACATCGTCCGGCGACGGATAGTCATAGTGGTAGCCGCCGTCGCCGAACGCCAGGAACTGCGCGATCGGCTGCGTGCCGGCGCCGCTGGCGGCAACCAGCGCAATACCGGCCAGAAGAGTCCACATCGGGATCAATAACGTTCCTTCAGCAATCGCTCGACGTCGGCGCGGCTGCGGGCCAATACACCGGTCACGAGAGTCCACCAGGTCGAGGGACCGGATCCTTGCTGCATCCTAACTTTCCGCGGCATGTTCTAGAAATCGACTGGCGGCGGCGATGCCTCTCCGTGCGCGTTCCGGTAAGCTGCGCCGCGGAATGCGCTTACCGTCCCAAATGCACAAGGCCCGCAATCAGCGGGTCCGGCGCCGCGCAGCCGACCTCGAGGACCGCCAGCCGTTCGAGCGGATCCCGCTTTGGCTGCGCCTGCTGTCGTCGCTGCCGTTGCCGATGTGGTACGGATTCGCCAGTGTCGTCGCCTGGCTGCTCGAACACGTTTTCCGGCACCGTCACGGGATCATCGACATGCAGCTCGCGGCCTGCTTCCCGGACCGCGATGCCGGATGGATCAATGCCACGCGGCGCGCGTTCTTCCGGAGCTTCTCCGACGTCTCGGTCGAGATCGTCAAGGCGGCGACGATAAACCCGGCCGAAATCGACCGCCGCGTGAGCTTCGAGGGCGCGGAAGCCGCGCGCGCGGCCCTCGACTCCGGGCAGTCGATCATCGTCGTGACCTCGCACAACTGCAATTGGGAATGGACCCTGCTCAAGCTGAGCATGTCGATGGGGCATGCCGTCCATGCGACCTACAAGCCCTTGAAAGGACGCTTCGGCGACCGCCTGATGCTGACCATCCGTTCGCGCTTTGGCGCCGAGATGACCGCGGCCCGGCGACTCCTGATGCGCGTGCTGCGCTACCGCGGCCCGGCGCGCATCGTCGCGATCGTCGCCGACCAGGCGCCCACGTCGTCGGCGGTGCGCTACTTCACGCAGTTCATGGGTCTGGACACCGCATTTTTCATAGGCCCGGAAGCGATCGCACGCGCCGCGAAACTGCCGGTCTGGTACTTGGCGATGCGCCGCGAGGCCCGCGGCTTTTATCGGGTCACATTCGTCCCGTTATGCGCGGCGGGCGAGGAACTGGCTCCCGGCACGCTGATCGACCGGTATGCGGAGGCAGTCGAGTCGCTGACCCGCGAAAGCCCGCCCGACTGGCTGTGGAATTACCGGCGCTGGAAGGTTCAGCGCGACGCGGAAGGCAACCCGCGGATCGTGAAGTCGGGGGAGATCTCCCGGTCAAGCTGAGTCAGGATTATAGCAAATACATACGCTTAGCTTGCATTCCTAAACATTTCTGACAAAATGCGGCGCAACTCGCGATCTGGCCGAAAGGCCGGTTTCGTTAACTGGTTCCTACGGTGGCCTACGCCGTCACTGACAGACTGCCTTGAAAACTAGGGGGGAGCCCAATCGGGGTGCCGACGGTGCAAGGCGAATCGCTTCCTGAGTTCACGGCGTCCGACGTCCTGTCGTCAAAGCTGTGGCAGCCGCGGCCCGACCGGCCGCCGCTCGGCATCGATCTCGCCTGCACCAAGATTGCAGTCGATTTCCAGAACATCACCGCCGGCAATGCCGATGCGGTGATCCGCCAGAGCCTCGACATCCTCCGCGAGGCGATCAATACGGACGCGGTTTTCCTCGCGCTTCTCGACGGTCACGGCGAGCGCATCGACTCGATCGCGACGGCGAAGGGCCCGTTCGCGCAATGCCGGCCCGAGGTGCTGAAGGGCGAGGCGCTCGACGCGCTGCCCTGGATCCGCTCGCGGCTCGAGCACGTCCGCATCCTCGAGATCCGCGACACCGTCAACGTGCGCGCCGAGCAGGCGGGCGATGCCGAGCGGTTGGCGGGCCTCGACATCCGCTCGCTGCTCCTGATCGCATTCGCGGTGCAGGGGACGGTGCGCGGATTCCTCGCGTTCGCATCGTCCACGCCGCGCGACGGCTGGGACGTCAATCTGCATCTCCTTCTCAAGCTCGTCGGCACGAGCCTCGCCTGCGGCCTCGAAAAGGTCTCGCTCGCGGACCGGCTCGCCGACATGCAGGAGCGCCAGGAGATGGCGCTGCCCTGCGCGAACGACGGCCTCTGGGATTACGACGCCCAGACGAACCGCACCTGGTTCTCGCCGCGATGGAAGGGCATGCTCGGCTTCGAAGAGAACGACGTCATCACCTCGCCGGACTGGCACCGCATGGTGCATCCGGAGGATCTCGCACGCGTTTCCGCCGCAATGCGCGATCACATCGCCGGCAAGACGCCGATGTTCGAGAGCGTCCATCGACTGAAGCACACCGACGGTGAATGGCGCTGGGTCATCGGCCGGGCCTGCGCCCGCGTCGACGACCAGGGGCGGCTCCGCCGCCTGATCGGCGTCGAGCTCGACATCACGGAGCGCAAGCTTTACGAGGAGGCGCTGTTCCGCGAGAAGGAAAGCGCCCAGATCACGCTCCAGTCGATCGGCGACGGTGTCATCACCTGCGACGCGCACGGACGCGTCGAATACCTGAATCCGGTGGCGGAAGAGCTCACGGGATGGCGGCTCGAGGACAGCCTCGGGCGCACGATCGACGAGATCTTCCGGGCATTCCACGAGGAGACCTGCGAACCGCTCGAAAATCCGCTCGCGGTCGCCGTGCGCCGGATCCGCTCGATCAAGTCGGTGCGGCCGATGCTCCTGATCCGCAAGGACGGCAACGAACTCTACATCGAGAGCACGGCGTCGCCGATCCGGGACGGCAGCGGCACGGTGACCGGCGGCGTGCTCGTCTTCCACGACGTTTCCGAGTCGCGCGAACTGAACCGGCGGCTTTCGTATCACGCGAGCCACGACGTGCTGACCGGGCTCGTCAACCGGCGCGAATTCGAGACCCGGCTCGAGCGTGCGCTGAAGAGCGCCAAGGCGCGCGAGACCTCGTATGCGCTCTGCTATATCGACCTCGACCAGTTCAAGATCGTGAACGACACCTGCGGCCACAGCGCGGGCGACGCGCTCCTCGGCCAGGTCGGCGCGCTGCTGAAATCCAAGGTGCGCTGGCGCGACACGCTCGCGCGGCTCGGCGGCGACGAATTCGGCGTGCTGCTCGAGAGCTGTTCGCTCGAGGAGGCCCTGCGCACGGCCGAATCGCTTCGCGAGGCGATCCGCAACTTCCGCTACACCTGGGAGGACCGCACGTTCCGGCTCGGCGCGTCGATCGGCGTCGTTCCGATCACCGCCGAAAACGAAGACGTCGCTTCCGTTCTGTCGGCCGCGGATTCCGCCTGCGGCGCGGCGAAGGAGAGCGGCCGGAACCGCGTGCACTGCTTCGAAGAGAACGACATCGACCTGATGCGGCGCCGGCGCGAGATGCAGTGGGCCGCCCGTATCAACAACGCGCTCGAGGAGTCCCGCTTCGAGCTGTTCCGCATGACGATCCTGCCGCTGCAGGTCGAGGATGCAGGCGAACACTTCGAGCTCCTGCTCCGGATGCGGGACGAGAGCGGCAAGATCGTCGCGCCCGACCAGTTCATCGCCGCGGCGGAGCGCTACGGCATCACGCCGTCGATCGACCGCTGGGTGATCGACAGCGCGTTCCGGTGGCTGGTCTCCGAGGCTGACGAACGCCGGCGGCTGACGATGTGCTCGATCAACCTGTCAGGCCAGAGCCTCGGCGACGACAAGTTCCTGCCGTACGTGATCGAGCAGTTCCACCGCAGCGGCATCGACGGCAGCAAGATCTGCTTCGAGATCACGGAAACCGCGGCGATCGCGAATTTCTCGCAGGCGAGCCGCTTCATCCAGGCACTCAAGGAACTCGGCTGCAAGTTCGCCCTCGACGACTTCGGCACGGGTCTCTCGTCATTCGGCTATCTGAAGCACTTCCCGGTGGATTTCCTGAAGATCGACGGCAGTTTCGTGAAGGGCGTGCTGCACGATCCGATCGACCGCGAGATGGTGCGCTCGATCAACGAGATCGGTCACCTGACCGGCAAGCAGACGATTGCCGAGTGGGCGGAGAACGCCGAGATCATCGAGGTGCTCCGCGGCCTCGGCGTGGACTACGCCCAGGGCTACGGCGTCTCGCAGCCGCAGCGCGTCCAGCGGGCGGCGATCGCCTGAGTTCGCGCTAGAACGGCAGGCCGTGCGTGGCGCCCGCCATGCACAACAGCATCGGAATCGAAAGGATGTAGTTGATCCGCGAGGCGTAGAGCGCGGTCTTGCGCGCGGCCGCCTTCTGCTCGTCGGTCGCGGGCGCGAGCCCGAGGATCTTCTTCTGGTTGGGCCAGATGAAGACCCAGACGTTGAACAGCATGATGGTGCCGAGCCAGGCGCCGACGCCGATCACGAGCCCGTAGACGCTGAACGCATCGCCCGTCGTGCCGAGCGCAAACGCGTCGACGAAGGTTCCGGCGCGCAGCAGGTACCAGGCGCCGGTGAACCAGGTCGCGACCGCGGCCCAGCGGAACCAGAGCAATGCCCGCGGCGCGACGTATTTGGCGATGCCCGCGCCGCCCGGCCCGCCCTTGTCCGCGGCCGCTTCGGCGAGTGCCGGCACCTGCACCGCGTTGAAGTAATAGAGCAAACCGATCCAGGTGATGCCCGAGATGATGTGCAGCCAGCGCGCGAGACCGAGTTCGTTCCAGCCGCCGTCGACCGCGAGCACCGCGAACAGGATCGCGAGCACGAAACCGGTGATCAGGGAACCCTTGACGCTCGTGAGCGGATTCATGTCTTGTCTCCCCTGGATGCATTGAAGAATAGGCCAGCCCACCCCATAATTCAATGCGTTAGCGTCATCACGGCATGGACGAACTCGGCCCCAGCTCCCCGTGTCTCAATATCTGCTCGCTGGACGAACGGGGCGTCTGTCGCGGCTGTTTCCGGACGCTCGCCGAGATCGCGGAATGGACAGGAATGAATGCCGCGGCGCGATGGGCGACGGTCGCGCGGGCGGACGAACGGCGCGTCGCCGATGAAAAGGAACGTGGTGGAAAATGATCGATGAAACGATGTCGCGGCGTATCCGGGAGCAACTCGATGCCGCGCCGGTCGTGCTCTTCATGAAGGGCACGCCGGACTTCCCGCAATGCGGCTTCTCGGCCCAGACTGCGGGCGCGCTCCGCGCGCTCAAGGCCGAGTACAGCCACGTCAACATCTTCGAAGAGCCTGAACTGCGCGAGGCGCTCAAGGCCTTTTCGAACTGGCCGACGTATCCACAGCTCTACGTGAAAGGCGAACTCGTCGGCGGATGCGACATCGTCACCGAGATGTACCGCTCAGGCGAGCTCAGGACACTCCTTCAGGAAGCCGGCGCGATCGCCTGACCGGCTTATTCGGGCGCGGGCTCGAGCAGCGGATTCGGCGGCTCTGCGGAGGTCGTTCCCGCGAGCCTTTGTGCCGCGGCCTCGTACAGCGGCTGGAACTGGTTGCAGACGATGCAGAAGAGATCCGCGGTCCGCTCGGCGTCGTAGGCCGCGGAGTGCGCTTCCCCGGAATTCCATTCGAGTCCCGCGGCTTCGATCGCCCGCGACAGCACCGTCTGACCGAACGCGACGCCGGCGAGCGTCGCGGTGTCGAAACAGGAGAACGGGTGGAAGGGATTGCGGCGGATTCCTGCGCGTGCGACGGCAGCGTTGAGGAATCCGAGATCGAATGACGCATTGTGACCGACGAGTATCGCGCGCGTGCATTGCTGCTCGCGCACCGCGCGGCGCACTTCGCCGAAAATCGTTCCGAGCGCGTCGTCCTCGGACGTCGCGATGCGCAGCGGATGCCAGGGATCGATGCCGTTGACCGCGAGCGATGCCGGATCGAGACGGCCCCCCTCGAAGGGCCGGACGTGCTCGCGGATCGTGCGTTCCCGCACGACACGCCCGTCGCCGTCGATCGCGAGCAGGACTGCGGCAATCTCGAGCAGGGCATCGGTGGCCGCATTGAATCCGCCGGTCTCGACGTCGACGACGACCGGCAGGAAGCCGCGAAAACGGTCGTGCATTGCGACGGGTGCGGCACTCATGCCGTGTCGCTCCGTTGCCGCAGTCTCCAGTCGAGACGCTCGCCGGCGAACATCGGCACGACCTCGCCCGTGCCGAAGGCATGGCTGGCGGGCACCGTCCACGGTTTCCGATCGAGCGTGATCGTCCCGGAGTTGCGCGGCAGGCCGTAGAAGTCCGCGCCGTGGAAGCTTGCGAATGCCTCGAGCCTGTCGAGCCGCCCGGCGTCCTCGAAGGCTTTTGCGTAGAGTTCGATCGCGGCGGGCGCCGAATAAACGCCCGCGCAGCCGCAGGCCGATTCCTTGGCTGTCCGCGCATGCGGCGCGCTGTCCGTGCCGAGAAAGAATCGTGTATCTCCCGAGATTGCCGCGCCAATCAGCGCCTCGCGATCGCGCTCCCGCTTGAGGAGCGGCAGGCAGTAGAGATGCGGCCGCAGACCGCCCGCGAACATCGCGCCGCGGCTCAGGAGGAGATGCTGCGGCGTGATTGTCGCGGCGACGCGCGGGCTGCCCGCGCGCACGAACTCGACGCCGGCGCGCGTGGTCACGTGCTCCAGCACGATCCGCAATCCCGGCCGCTTCCTGGCGAGCGGCACGAGCTCGCGCTCGATAAACACGCATTCGCGGTCGTAAGGATCGATCCCGGCGCCTGTTGCCTCGCCGTGCAACTGCAGGACGACGTCACGCTCTTCCATGCGCGCGATCACGGCATCGCAGCGCGTGAGCGAAGTCACGCCCGCATCGGAATGCGTCGTTGCGCCGGCCGGATAGTACTTGACGCCGACGACGAAGCCCGAAGCCGCCGCACGGTCGATTTCCGCCGGATCCATGTTTTCGGTCAGGTACAGCGTCATGAGCGGCTCGAACGCCGCGCCCGGCGGCAGCGCCGCGCGGATCCGGTCGCGATAACCGCCGGCCGCCGCCACGGTCGTGACCGGCGGCTTGAGATTCGGCATCACTACGGCACGCGCGAACGCGCGCGCGCTCCACGCCACGACCGCGGCGAGTTCGGGACCGTCCCGCAGGTGCAGGTGCCAGTCGTCCGGCCTTGCGATCGTCAGTGTCGGATTCTGGCTCGGCAATGGGGAGTTCAATCTTGACCCGCGGGCGCCGCAGACAGGATCATATCGGGCCGGCCGCCGGCATGGGAGTATTGCCGAGGTTCCATCATGGCTGACGGCCCACAGACCGACGACATCGATCCTCTCGAGACCCAGGAATGGCTCGAGTCGATCGACTCGGTTCTGAAAGTGCACGGGCCGGTCCGCGCCCACTTCCTGCTCGACCGCCTCATCGATCATGCTCGCCGCTCCGGAGCGTGGCTGCCGTTCAAGGCGAACACCGCCTACGTCAACACGATCCATGTTTCGCGCGAGAAACCCTATCCGGGCGATCGCGCGGTCGAGCGACGCATCGAGTCGCTGATCCGGTGGAATGCGGTCGCGATGGTCGTGCACGCGAACCGCGTAAGCACCGAGTACGGCGGCCACATTGCGACCTATGCCTCCTCGGCGACGCTCTACGAAGTCGGGTTCAACCACTTCTGGCGCGCGCCCTCCGATCATCACCGCGGCGACATGATCTTCGCCCAGGGGCACTCGAGCCCCGGCCTCTACGCGCGCGCTTATCTCGAAGGGCGGCTCACGGAAGAGCAGCTGCGCCACTTCCGTCAGGAAGTCGGCGGCAAAGGCCTGCCGTCCTATCCGCATCCCTGGCTGATGCCGGACTTCTGGCAGTTCCCGACCGTGTCGATGGGCCTCGGTCCGCTGCAAGCGATCATGCAGGCGCGTTTCGTGCGTTATCTCGAGCATCGCGGTCTCGTCGAACCCGGCGACCAGAAGATCTGGTGTTTCCTAGGCGACGGCGAGATGGACGAGCCCGAGTCGATGGGCGCGCTCACGATGCCGGTGCGCGAGAAGCTCGACAACCTCGTCTTCGTCATCAACTGCAACCTGCAACGGCTCGACGGACCGGTGCGCGGCAACGGCAAAATCATCCAGGAGCTCGAGGCCGCGTTCCTCGGCGCGGGCTGGAACGTCATCAAGGTCGTCTGGGGCTACCGCTGGGATCCGCTTCTCGCGCGCGACACGACAGGCCTCCTGCGCAGGCGCATGGAGGAGGCGGTCGACGGCGAGTACCAGAACTTCAAGGCCAAGGGCGGCGCCTATACGCGCGAGCATTTCTTCGGCAAGCACCCCGAGCTGCTGGAACTCGTCGCCCACATGTCGGACGACGAGATTGCTCTACTGAACCGTGGCGGCCACGATTCGCTCAAGGTCTGGAACGCCTACGCGGCTGCGATGACGCACAAGGGCCGACCGACCGTGATACTCGCCAAGACCGTGAAGGGCTACGGCATGGGCAAGGCCGGCGAGGCGCTGAACGTCACGCACCAGCAGAAGAAGATGGACGACGAGGCGCTCAAGGCGTTTCGCGACCGATTCAACATCCCGATTTCCGACGAC
>DASWIQ010000081.1:0-20587 GCA_036397615.1 Steroidobacteraceae bacterium | reverse complement strand
CCTCCTGGGTCGAGGACCTGCTCCCCGGCCGCCGGATCGACGAAGCGCTGCTCGAGGAACTCGAGACCCGCCTGCTCGCGGCAGACATGGGCGTCGCGGTCACGCAGGCGCTGCTTTCCGACCTCCGGAAACAAGTCGCGCGCGCCGAGCTCGACGATGCAAACGCGCTCAAGGGCGCCCTCGCCGCTTCGCTCATCTCGATCCTGAAGCCGGTCGAACGACCGCTCGCCGTCGACCGGGCGCGCCGGCCATTCGTCATTCTCGTCGTCGGCGTCAACGGCTCCGGCAAAACGACCACGATCGGAAAGCTTGCAAGACGCCTGAAGGACGAGGGTTACTCGGTGATGCTCGCCGCCGGCGACACGTTCCGGGCGGCGGCCGTCGAACAGCTCGCCGTCTGGGCGGAGCGGAACGGCGTGCCGCTCGTGTCCCAGGCGCCGGGCGCGGATCCGGCAGCCGTCGTCTTCGATGCGATGCAGTCCGCAAAGGCGCGCGGCGTCGACGTGCTGATCGCCGATACCGCAGGCCGCCTGCATACACAGTCCCATCTCATGGACGAACTCTCGAAGATGGCGCGCGTGATGAAGCGCATCGACGCGGACGCGCCGCATGAGGTCCTGCTCGTGCTGGACGCCGGGCTCGGGCAGAACGCGCTCAGGCAAGCCGAGCAATTCAGGAATGCGATCGGTGTGACCGGAATCGTCGTGACGAAGCTCGACGGGACGGCGAAAGGCGGCATCGTCGTCGCGATCGCGCGCCGCTTCGGCCTGCCGATCCGCTTCGTCGGCGTTGGCGAACAGGCCGAGGATTTCGGTATCTTCGACGCACGGGCCTATGTCGAGGGACTCCTGCGGCCCGCTGGCGAGGCGACGTGATCCGTTTCGACCGCGTATTCAAGCGTTACCCGAACGGCCGTGAGGCTCTTTCGGAATTGTCCTTCGAGCTCGACACCGGCGAAATGGCCTTCCTGACCGGCCATTCCGGCGCGGGAAAGAGCACGGTGCTTCGGCTCATCGCACTCCTCGAGCGGCCGACGCGCGGGCATGTCGTCGTCAACGGCCGAAACACGGGGACGCTACGACGCTCCGCCATCCCGGCCTTTCGCCGCCAGGTCGGGATCGTGTTCCAGGACCACCGTCTCCTCGACGACCGGCCGGTGTACGACAACGTCGCCCTTCCGCTCGCAATCGGGGGGGTCCCGCGCCGCGAAATGGACAAGCGCGTGCGTGCGGCGCTCGACCAGGTCGGGCTTCTCGGCCGCGAGCGTTCTTTCCCGCTCGAATTGTCCGCCGGCGAACAACAGCGCGTGGGCATTGCCCGCGCGGTCATCACGAAACCGCCCGTGCTGATCGCCGACGAGCCGACCGGCAATCTCGATCCCGATCTCGCGCTCGAGGTGATGAACCTGTTCCAGCGATTCAACGCAGTGGGCGTCACCGTGCTGGTCGCGACCCATGACATCCACCTGCTCGAGCGCTTCCGCGTGCGACGCGTGCACATCGAACAGGGTCGGCTCGCGGGCATTCCCCATGCCGCTGCCTGACGCCATGTCCATCCTCTTCGAGCGGCACGCGCAGGCGCTGCTCGGTTCGCTGGGGCGGCTCGCCCGCCAGCCTTTCGCGACTTTGCTGACGACCGTCGTGATCGGCATCGCACTTGCACTGCCCGCGGCGCTCTATGTCGTCGTCTCGAATATGCGCACGGCGACCGCCGGGCTCGGGGAGACGGTGCAGCTCTCGGTTTACCTCCGCATGTCGACGACCGAGGCCGAGGCGAAGAAAGCCGCGGCCTCGATCGCGGCGCGAAGCGGCATTCAGGAAGCCCTGCTCGTGAGTCCCGACGAAGGGCTCGCCGAATTCCGCACCCTCTCCGGGATCGGCGACGCGCTGAAAGCCCTCCCGGAGAACCCGCTGCCCTGGCTCGTGAAGGTGCGGCCCGCGCCGCCCGACGACACGGCCGCGGCGGTCGAGGAACTCGCGGCGGAATTGCGCGAGTCCGAGAACGTCGAGCTGGTGGAAGCCGATACCGCCTGGGTGCGGCGGCTGCACGCGATCCAGGACACGATGGAAAGGCTCGTGCTTCTCGTGGCCGCCGTGCTCGCGATCGGCGTGCTCGCGGTCGTAGGCAACACGATTCGCCTGGAGATCAACGGCCGGCGCGCCGAGATCGAAGTCACCAAGCTCGTCGGCGGAAGCAACGCGTTCGTGCGCCGCCCATTCCTGTATTCCGGCCTGTGGCAAGGTCTCGGCGGTGGACTGCTCGCGACCGGCATGATCGCCGCCGGTCTGTTCGCGCTCGAGCCCCACGTCGCGCGCCTGGCCGAAGCGTATGGCGCGGCATTCGTGCTTCGGGGGCTCTCCATTCGCGAGTGGCCCGCGGTCGTCGGGGGCGGCGCCGCTCTCGGTTTCCTGGGCGCCTGGCTTGCCGCCGCCTATCACTTGCGCCGGATTGAGCCTCGCGCGTAACCCTCTGTTTTAACAACTAATTAGCACTCTACTATTGCGAGTGCTAATATCAGCCAACGGAGGTTTTCAACGAATGACTGGCAAGGCGCTCGCGCTTCCCAACTCCTCGCTCGCCCTCTCCAGCCCGGTCGGCAGCCTGGAGGCTTACATCGCGCATGTGTCGGCGATTCCGATGCTCGGCCGCGACGAGGAGCTTGCGCTTGCGCGCCGCTTCCATGAACACCAGGACCTCGACGCGGCGCGCGAACTCGTGGTCTCCCACCTCCGTTTCGTCGTGCACATCGCGCGCGGCTACATGGGCTACGGCCTGCCCGTGGGCGACCTGATCCAGGAAGGCAACGTCGGCCTGATGAAGGCGGTCAAGCGCTTCGACCCCGACATGGGCGTGCGGCTCGTCAGTTTCGCCGTGCACTGGATTCGCGCCGAGATCCACGAGTTCGTGATCCGCAACTGGAGGCTCGTCCGCGTCGCGACCACCAAGGCGCAGCGGAAGCTCTTCTTCAACCTGCGCCGGATGAAAAAGAACCTGGCGTGGCTGTCGGACGAGGAGACACAGGCTGTCGCCGGCGAGCTCGGTGTCGAGCCACGCGAAGTGCGCGAAATGGAGCGCCGTCTATCTGCACGCGACTTGTCGTTCGATCCGGCGCCGGATACTGGCGACGAAGAGACGACCGTGTCGCCGTCGCTTTACCTGCCCTCTCCGGAAGCGGACCCCGCTTCCATCATCGAGCAGGACCAGTGGGAAGGGGCGATGTCAGGTTCGCTCGCGACGGCGCTCGAGGGCCTCGACGAGCGCAGCCGCACCGTGATCAGGGCGCGCTGGCTCGCCGAAGAAAAGAAAACGCTTCAGGATCTCGCCGACGAATACGGCATATCCGCCGAGCGCATCCGGCAGATCGAATCCGCCGCGATCCAGAAACTCAGAAACGCGCTGACAGACTGACGGCCGTCGCCACCGCCTGATGGACGCCGAGGTCCAGCGCATCCGGCACGAGATCGTCGCCCTGCGCGAGATCCGCGATCGCCTGCGATGCGGCGAGAAGCATCGCGTCGGTGAAACGCGGGGCGCGCGCCGCGAGCGCGCCCTTGAACAATCCCGGGAATCCGAGCACGTTGTTGATGCCCTTGCCGTCCGCCGCGATCGCCGCGCCGTGCTGGATCGCAAGCGCGGGCTCGATCTCCGGATCCGGATTCGAAAGCGCCATGACGATCTGACCCTTCCTCACCATCTCCGGCTTGATCAGGCCGCGGACACCGGTCGTCGCAATCACGATGTCGGACTTCTCCATGATCTCGGTGAGCGATGCGGGCTCGCCGCCCATCGCGACGAGTCGGCGGCGGGCGCCTTCGTCGAGGTCCGTACCGATCACGCGCGCCGCGCCCGCGCGCATCAGGAGCCGCACGATGCCGATGCCCGCGGCGCCAAGCCCGATCTGGCCGATGACGCAGGACCCGAGCTCTTTTCCTGCGCGGCGGGTCGCATTGATGGCGGCTGCGAGCACGACGACGGCGGTGCCATGCTGGTCGTCGTGCAGGACCGGCCGGTTGAGCCGGGACCGCAGCCCCTCTTCGATCTCGAAGCAGGCCGGCGCCGCGAAATCCTCGAGCTGTATGGCCCCGAATCCGGATGCGATCGCCGCGACGTATTCGACGCAGCGCTTCGGGTCGGTCTCCTCGAGAAGGATTGGCACGGCATTGATGCCGACGAGCGTCGAAAAAAGCGCGGCCTTGCCTTCCATGACCGGAAGTCCTGCGAGCGCGCCCACGCTGCCGAGCCCGAGCACCGCCGTCCCGTTCGTCACGATCGCGACCGAGTTGCCGAGGCCGGTGTATTCCCAGGCCTGCGCGGGGTCTTTCTGGATCGCGAGGCAGACCCGCGCGACGCCCGGAGTATAGATGTCGCGCAGAATCTGCTGGGTCGTGATCGCGATCGCCGATTGCGTCCGGATCTTGCCGCCACGGTGGCGGTCGAACACGCGGTCGGACTTCCCGACGAAGCGGGCGATGGGCAGGGCGTCGATGCGGCCATAGAGGCTGCGGTCCGCCTCTTCGTCCATCTCGAGCGTGATTTCCCAGAGCGTGCGTCCCTGCTCGCGGCGGAGCGCCTGGAGGTGATCGATCGTGAGCCCCGCATCCGCGATGACCTGCAGCACCTTGGCGAGGCTGCCCGGCTGATGCACCGTCTCGATCATCAGGATCTCGGGTATCTTCACGCGCGGAATGGTACCCGATCAGTGGTAATCTAAGCGGTCCGCATACGTGGGGGTATTGCAATGATCAAGGGATCAATGGGCTTTGCGCTGGCGGCATTCGCCGCGGCCATTCTCGGCCTCGCCGGCTGCGCCAGCCAGAAGGAACCGGCCGAACAGGCGCTCGCCGCGATCGAAAAAACATTCAAGGAATCCGGCGCGGGGATCGAGAAGTACCTGCCGGAGCGCCATGCGGAGGTGAGCGCGAGCATCGCCTCGCTGCGCGAGGCAATGTCGAAGGAGAATTTCGGCGACGTGGTCGCGGAAGCGGGCGCCGTCCAGGACGCGCTCCGCCGCGCGGTCGCCGAGAGCCGGATCCGTCACGCACAGATGCGCGTCGAGATGGAATCCGAATGGACCGAACTCACGAACAGCATGCCGGGCATGATCGATGCCGTGGACAAGAAGATCGCCGCACAGGGCTCGCGGCCGCCGAAAGGCATGGAAAAGGACGCCTGGAAATCGACCATCCGGGCCTACGATGCCGCGCGTGATTCCTGGAGCAAGGCCGCGGCGGAAATCACGACCGCGAATTTCGAGGCCTCCGTGCTCGCCGCCCGCGACGCCAAGGCGAAGATCGCGGAAATCATGGAATCGCTCGGCCTCGAGGCCTCCTGAGGAGAATCCGTGAACAGCTGGAAAATCGTCGCCGCGCTCGCTGGCGTACTGGCGCTCGCGGCCTGCTCGCAGAAGGATCCGGCCGCGGATGCAATTGCGGCCGCGGAGAATGCGCTGAACGCCGTCTATGAGGACGCGCAGAAGTACGTGCCCGAGCGCTATGCGGAAGTGAAGGCGGAGCTCGACGCCGCGCGCACCGCGTTCGACGAAGAGCGCTACGCGGACGCCATCACCGCGGTCAAGGACCTTCCGGCCCACGCCGAACGGCTCGCCGAGGAGGCCGCCGCGGCAAGAGAAAAGCGCGTTTCCGAGATGAATGCGGATTGGGCGAGCCTGTCGGGCAGCCTGCCGGGCCTGTTGACCGGCATCGGCGCCCGGCTCGACGAGCTCGGCAAGATGCGTCGACTGCCGGAGGGCATGGACAAGCAACTCCTGGAAGAGACGAAGGCCGCGTTTGCGAGCGCGCAGTCGGCCTGGGAAGAGGCCGGCGCCGCATTCACCGGCGGCAATCTGGAAGCTGCGGTCGGCAAGGCGCGCGATGTCGAGGGCATGGCGCAGGATCTCGTCGCCCGTCTCGGAATGCAGGCCGGGTGAACCGGGAAGCGGCACGGGAAGCGCTGGACGCCCTCGATCTTTACGAGATCGGCGCGTCCCTCTCCGACGAGGAGCGCATGGTGCGCGATTCGGTCGCGCGTCTCGTCGACGACACCGTCCTCCCGGTCATCCAGAAGCACTTCGAGGATCACACGTTTCCGCGCGATCTCATTCCCGGGATCGCATCGCTCGGCCTCCTCGGCAGTTCCCTGAGCGGCTACGGCTGCGCCGGCATGAACGCCGTCAGCTACGGCCTGATCTGCCAGGAACTCGAGCGCGGCGATTCGGGCATCCGCAGTTTCGTATCGGTGCAGTCGAGCCTCTGCATGTATCCGATCCATGCGTACGGCAGCGAGGCGCAGAAAGAAATGTACCTGCCGCGCATGGCGACCGGCGAGCTGATCGGTTGCTTCGGCCTCACCGAGCCGCATGGTGGGTCCGATCCGTCGAACATGAAGACCCACGCGAAACGCCGCGGCCGCGACTGGGTGCTGAACGGCGCGAAGATGTGGATCACTAATGCGCCGATCGCGGATCTCGCGGTCGTCTGGGCGAAAACCGAGGAGGGAATTCGCGGCTTCCTGGTCGAAAAAGGCACGCGCGGATTCGCCGCGCCTGAAATCGAGCGGAAGTTCTCGCTCCGCGCCTCGTCCACGGGCGCGCTCTATCTCGAGGACGTGGTCGTGCCGGAGGAAAACGTTCTCCCCGGCAGCACGATCGGCCTGAAGGCCCCGCTTTCCTGCCTGACGCAGGCCCGGTTCGGCATCACCTGGGGCGTGATCGGCGCGGCCCAGGCCTGCCTCGCCCAGGTACTCGATTACACGCAGACGCGCGTGCTGTTCGGCCGCCCGCTCGCCGCCAATCAGGCGATACAGATCCGCCTCGCTGCGATGGCGCGCGGCATCACCTGCGCGCAGCTCCTCTCCCTGCAACTGGGCCGGCTGAAGGACGCCGGGCGCATGCATCCCTCGCAGGTCTCGCTCGCCAAGTGGAACAACTGCCGCATGGCGCTCGACGTCGCGCGTGATGCCCGCGACATGCTTGGCGGCTCCGGAATCAGCGCCGAGTACGTGCCGATCCGCCACGCACTCAACCTGGAGAGCGTGATCACCTACGAAGGCACGGAGACCATCCACCAGCTCACGATAGGCCGCGAGCTGACGGGCATAAACGCGTTCTGAGGGCTGGTTCACGCGGCGTTCAGCCGTCCCCGGCCTAGAATGTCCTCAGACCACCGCGGGAGACACGCCGTGAAACTGAAAAAACTGCTGTCCGCTGTCGCCACGACGCTCGTGATCGCAGTCGTAGCCGCTCCGTTGACCGCCCTCGCAGACCCGCCGTCCCACGCGCCCGCGCATGGGTGGCGCAAGAAGCACGATCCTTACTACGTCGGCTACACAGGCCGCCATTGGCAGGACGACTACGGGATTCGCGAAGGCCGTTGCGATCGCGATCGCGTTGGCGCGGCCCTCGGCGCCGTCGTCGGCGGCGCAATCGGTGCGGCGGTAAGCGACGGCGACGACCGCCTGATCGCCATACTGGCCGGCGCGACGATCGGAGCGATCATCGGCCGTGAGATCGGCGACGAGATGGATGACAACGACCGTGCCTGCTTCGGCCACTCGCTGGAACTCCTGGAGGACGGTCGCTACGTCGTTTGGGACGGCGCGCGCCAGGGCATGCGTTACCGGTTGACGCCCGACGGACGATTCGAGCGAGACGGTCGGGTCTGCCGGCACTTCACGCTGATGCGCGAGGTCGGCGGACGCCAGATCGTGAAGCGCGGCAATGCCTGCCGCTTCGGCGAGGGCGACTGGCGCATGATCAGGAGTTGATCCGCCGGATAGGCTACGCTGCGCTCCACGGGGAGGCAGCATGCACAGGACAGCGGCGTCGCTCGCGCGCCACGCGCTCGAACAGCTCGGGATCCGCCACACGTTCGGCATACCGGGCGTCCACAACACCGAACTGTATGACGCGCTCGGCGCTTCGGAGTCGATCACGCCCGTCCTCGTCGCGCATGAGGGCGGCGGCGCGTTCATGGCGGATGCTGTCAGTCGCACGGGCGCGGGTGTCGGCGCGCTCCTGATCGTGCCGGCGGCAGGCGTAACCCATGCCGCGAGCGGCATCGGGGAAGCCTTTCTCGACGGAATTCCGATGCTAGTGATCGCAGGCGGCATCCGCCGCGATCTCGGCCGCGCGTACCAGCTGCACGACATGGACCAGCATGCGCTGCTCGCTCCGATCACAAAAGGCCGCTGGCGTGTCGACCGGCATGCCGATGTCGTACCGGTCATTTACGAGGCGTATCGCCTCGCGACCAGCGGCGAGCCGGGGCCGGTGTTCGTCGAGATCCCCGTCAATCTGCAATTGATGCCGGGCGACGCCGGCGACATTCCCTCATTTGCGCCCCTGCCGGGGCCGGGACATCGCTCGAGCCAGGCGGACATTGCGCGCGCGACCGGACTTCTGATGCGCGCAAAACGCCCGGGAATCTTCTGCGGATGGGGCGCGGTGGACGCGGGGCATGAACTCCGGCGGCTCGCCGAGTCGCTCGGCGCACCGGTTGCGACCACGCTCCAGGGCCTGTCGTCTTTTCCGGCGAATCATCCGCTGCATGCGGGCTTTGCGCTCGGGCCTGCGGCCGTGCCCGCGTCTGAGAATGCTTTTCGCGACTGCGACTGCCTGCTCGCGGTCGGCACCCGCTTCGCGGAGATTCCGACGGGCAGCTACGGCTACGAGCCGCCGGCGGATCTCATCCATGTGGACATCAATCCACGCGTATTCGGCGCGAATTACCCGGCCGCCGTAGCGCTTGAGGGCGATGCCCTCGCCGTGCTCGGCGCGATCGGCGCGGCGCTCGCTGCGGTACCCGAGGCGGTCGCGCGCAAAGGCGCCGTGGCTGCTCAGATCGCGGCCGACAAGCTCCGTTATCGCGGGGAATGGCTGGCGCACGATTCGAAGGGCCGCGTCAACCCACAGCGCTTCTTCGACGCCCTGCGCCGCAAGCTGCCGGATGACGGGATCGTCGTCGCCGACGATGGCAATCACACATTCCTGATCGCGGAACTGATGCCGATCCACGCGCCACGGACATTCTTCTCCCCGTCCGATTTCAACTCGATGGGTTACTGCATTCCCGCCGTCATCGGAGCGAAGCTCGCGCGGCCGGACCGCATGGTCGTCGGCATCGTCGGCGACGGGGCAGTGCGAATGACGGGTCTCGAGATGGCGACCGCGGTCGCGCAGAAAGCCGGCGTCGTGTGGTTCGTCTTCAACGACGGGGAGCTCGCGCAGATCGCGCAGGCCCAGGAGACTCCTTACAACCGCAAGACCTGCACCGTGCTTCCGGAACTCGATTTCGAAGCGCTGGCGAAAGCGAATCGCGTCGGCTTCCGCCTCATGCGCGACGATTCCGACATCGATCGCGTCGTCGGAGATGCGCTCGCGGCCGCAGCGTCCGGCGAAGCGGTGCTGGTCGACGTGCGGATCGACTACTCCAGGCGGACGCGCTTCACCGAAGGCGTCATCCGGACGAATCTGAAGCGATTCGGGCTCGCCGACCAGGCGCGCCTGGTCGGCCGCGCGTTATGGCGGCGCCTGGCCGGCTGAACTGCCCGCAACCGGCACGCAGTCGACGCCGCGTCCCCGCAGTCTTTCGCACAGTTCACGGGCTTCGGCCTCCGCGAGCGGATTCGTGCGCAGCCGCCATACGCCAGTCTCGAGGTCACGAGGCGCCAGAATCCGCAACTGCAGGCCGGAGAGCTCCCCCGTGTGTTCGCGGGCGATGCGCGCCTGATCCCCGCGCGCGGCGGCCTCGCTGGAGTAGGCGCCGAGCTGGACCGCAAAACCGTCGCGATCGAGCGGTGACTCCGCGGGGATGAATCCCGCAAGTTGCCGACGCGCGAGGGCCGCGTGGCGGCCGTCCGGCCATTCGCCGAGATAGCGTTGCCAGGCCTCGGGCGTCCGCAGGCGGCTTGTGCGCGCCCAGGCCTCCCCTTCTTGCAGGGCGACGATCTTCGCGCCCGCGTCGGTCGCATGCGTGCCCGCCGGAAACTTCTCGAGGTACTGCTGGTAGGCGGCGATCGAATTTTCGCGCGTGGCATCCTGCCAGCCTGCTTCCTGGCGACTGCAGGCGGCTGCAGCACAGGCAGCGAGGACCCACAAGACTATAATTCGCCGCATGCTGCCTACGATCGTCGCACACCGTGGCGACGCGGAACACTTCCCCGAGAACAGCCTGCCGGCCCTCGAAGCCGCCTGGCGACGTGGGCTGCGCTACGTCGAGTTCGACGTGCAGCTCTCGGCGGACGGCGTGCCTTACGTGATCCATGACTCGAGCCTCGAACGCACGACAGGCGCGGTCGGCGATCTCAGGCTCATGACTTCGGGACAGCTCGATGGCGTCGACGCCGGCGAGCCCGCGCGCTTCGGCCGCCGGCATGCCGGAACGCCGCTTCCGCGGCTGGCAAGCGCGGTCGAACTCATGGCCGGAATTCCTGACGCCAGCGCATTCGTCGAGATCAAGCGCGCAAGTCTCGTGCATCATGGGCAGGCGCACAGCATCGAGAGGATCCTCGCGGCGCTCGCGCCGGTAATCGACCGCTGCAGCCTGATCTCGTTCGACGCGGAGGCCTGCCGGATTGCGCGCGCGACGGCCGGCGTGCCCGTCGGCTGGGTGCTGGACGACGACCCGATTCTCTTGCAGGCAAAGCTCGAAGCCTTGAGGCCGGAGTTCGTCTTCTGCGATCACCGCCGGCTTCCGGCCGGCAGCCCGGCTCCGCCGGGGCCATGGACCTGGGTCGTTTACGAAGTCACGGACGCGGGACTCGCAATCGATCTCCACGAGCGCGGCGTCGCGATGGTCGAGTCGATGGCGCCATTCCGGCTCTCGCAGGCGCTCGCCGCTCGCGACTGTCTGAGTGCATGACGGGCAGGCTCTACGTCGCGATCGACCAGGGCGGGCATGCGACCCGCGCGAGCGCCTACGACTCGACCGGCTCCCTCGAAGGCTCAGCCCTCGTCACGATCGCGACGCAGCGAAATGCCCTCGGTCACGTCGAGCATGACCCGGACGAAATCGTGGCGAGCGTCCGGACCGCGCTCGCCGAGCTCGCCCGGATCGTTCCCATCTCGCGCTGGGATGCCGCGGGGTTCGCCGTTCAGCGTTCGAGTCTCGTTTGCTGGGACGCGGACGACGGACACGCGCTGTCGCCGGTCATTTCCTGGCAGGACACGCGAAATGCCAAGTGGCTCAAGGGCCTCGCGCGCAGGGCCACGGACGTCCACAGGCTGACGGGCCTGCCGCTCTCGCCGCATTACGGCGCGAGCAAGTTGCGCTGGTGCCTCGACCATCTGCCGGAAGTCCGGAATGCCGCCGCGCAGAGCCGCCTGCGCGCGGGACCGCTCGCGAGCTACCTGCTGCAGCGGCTGCTCCGCGAACGTCCCTTCCTCGCCGACGCGTCGACGGCGGCCCGGACGCTCCTTTGGTCGCCGTTCGAACGGGGGTGGTCGGACGAGCTGCTCGAACTCTTCGGGATTCCGCGCGCCGTCCTGCCGCGCGCGACTGGCACGTCCGGAGAATTCGGCACGCTTGAAAGCGACGACAGGGCGATCCCGGTCGGCGTCTGCAATGGCGACCAGTCCGTCGTTCCCTTTGCCGCAGGTGCGCTCGATCGAGATGCCGCGTATGTCAATCTCGGCACCGGCGCATTCGTGCTGCGCCCGACGACCGACGCCCTGCATGCGCCGCCGCTCCTGACCAGCGTGATTCGCGCCGATGCGGAACATTTCGATTTCGTGCTCGAAGGCTCGGTCAACGGCGCGGGCGCGGCGCTCGACTGGCTCGAACGGCACCAGGGCGCTGCCGCAGTCCGCATGCTGGCGCTCCTCGACGAAGAGCCGCTTGCGGACGATACGGCGCCATTTTTCCTCAACGGCGTGGCGGGGCTCGCCTCGCCGTTCTGGCGGCCAGATTTCGAATCGACATTTATCGGTGAAGGCAGCGATCTTCAGCTATGCCGTGCCGTCCTCGAGAGCGTCGCTTTCCTGATCAAGGCAAACCTCGACGAGATGGACCGGCACCGTCCGCCGCCCGCGCGTCTCGTCGCGAGCGGCGGTCTCGCGGAGAATCGCCTCCTCTGCCGGATGCTCGCATGCCTCTCCGAGGTGCCGGTGGATCGCGGCAGCGATCGCGAAGCGACTTCACGGGGTCTCGCATTTCTGGTCGCAGGCGAGCCCGCGGGCTTCATGGGTCCGCCGGTCGAACGATTAGAGCCGGAACCGGATCAAAGCCTCCTCGCACGCTACCTGAAATGGCTCGAGCTGATGCGCGCCGCCGCCGGCGAGTGACGGTCACTCGCGTTCAAGTTCGGCAACGATCCGCCGGTCGATCCAGCTCGGGCCCCTGACCGCGTCCATGAATCCGCAATGTCCGCCGTACTGCGTGACGGTGAGGCGCAGGGAATCGGACCGCGCCAGCCGGTCGAGGTCGCGCGCAAGGATCATCGGATCGTCGCGCGACGTGACGATGTGCGTCGGCGGCTCGAGGCTCTCGAGCACTCCGCCCGTGATCGTGTAACCCTGAAGGTAGGTCGCAAGATCGGGATAGTCCGTGTACTTCAACACCATCTTTTCCGTCATGCCCGTGAGCGACGGATGTCCGATCAGGTCTCCGAAATCATAGAGCTCCGGCCACGCCGCCTGTTTCGACCGCAGGGACCGGCGCCACTTGTGCATGAAGTACCCGCGATAAATCGCGGGCCCGCTCTCGAGGGCCGCGAGCGTCGTCGCGGGGTCGAGCACCGGGCACACGGCGACGATGCGGGCGATGCGGATTCCCGCGCCGCCGGCGCGCGCGCCGACACGCAGGCAGAAGTTGCCGCCGAGCGAGAAGCCGGCGAGCGTCAGGCTGTGATCCGGATAGAGCGCCTGGAGACGCGCGATCGCGCCTACGACCTCGGGCAGGCGGCAGGAGTGGAACAACTCCCTGTTCAGCGCATGCGTGCCGCCGTGATCGCGCAGGTTGAGACGCAGCACGGCAAAACCCCGCTGATGGAGGAGCTCGGCTACCGACAGTACGTAAAGCGATTCCGAACTCCCTTCCCAGCCATGCAGCAGCACCACGAGCCGGCGATGCGTACACGTGAACGCCTCCGGCGGGTCCGCGTGCCAGCCCATCAGGCGCACGCCGTCGCCGCAATCGAGGACCAGCTGCCGGCTCGCGGCGATCACTGCGGCTGCGCGCTTTTCGATCACGGCGCGCCGGAACGGCAGGCTCGGCAGAACCGACTGCAGGTGACGGTTCGAAAGCCAGCCTGGCGGCCGGAATTCGGAAGTCAGATCACTCAAGAGTCATCTGCGTCGCTCCGGGCAGTCTCGTGACGAAGTCGCTCCCCATCAGGCGCGCCGGCGTCGTGAATCCCGCGGGAACTTCGGACTCGAGCAGCCGGCGCGCGATGGCGATCGCGGCATCCGTTGTCACCGTGTAGCCGTTCGGCACGCGCAGACGCGCAACCGCCGTCCGCCCCGCCTCGTCCCTTGCCTCGCCCCACACGTATACCGGCGTCTTCTCGCGCTCCGCCGCGTCCGGCCCGGGCGCGCGCCGGCGGATGCGCCACTTCAGGAAAGATTGAATCAAACGACGTCGCAGCAGCCAGCCGAGGCGGCCGAGTCGGCGGAGTCCGGCGAGCGCCGACGGTGAGACCGGCACGTAGACTTCGACGTTGCCGATGCCGGTCGTGCGATAGGCCGTGCTGACGTCGCCCCAGGGTATCGCGGTCGCGAGTTTCTGGCCGGCCCCGAAATCGATCCGGCGCGAGCGCGAACCGAGCGGGATGCGCCGGATCTCGCCATTTTCGCGCACGCGGCTCCCGTGCCCCAGGCTTTCGACGCTCGTCGCGGCGGTGCCCCTGCTGAGCCCGCTTCGGCTGTCGAAACCGAGGGCGAGATGAGTGGCGCCCGGCAGCGCCTTCGACAGGGCGAGCGCGACGCAGTCCGTGGGCACGACGTCGAATCCGACACCGGGACAGACGACGACTCCGCCCGCGCGTGCCGCGGCGTCCTGACGGAACGCGTGCTCGAACACGTCGATCTCGCCGGTGATGTCCGTGTAATGCACTCGCGCGGCGATGCAGGCCGCCATCATCGGCGCCGCCGTCGCCGAGAACGGTCCGGCGCAATGGATCACGAGGCTGCAACCCGCAAGGCCCTCGACAGTTCTCGCGTGATCGCGAAGGTCGAATACGCGGCATTCGCAGCCGAGCTCCGCCGCGAGGGCCGCAACGGCGGCTTCCGTTCGTCCGGCCAGGAGCGGCGCAAGCCCTTCCCGGGCGGCGCCCCGCGCGATCATCTGGCCGGTGTAGCCGTTCGCGCCATAAATCAGCGGACGCCGCTTCATCGTTCGACGATGCTGATCTCGATCCGGTTGTTGGACTGGGCCGCAGCGTTCCATTGGCCGGCCGTTGCCTGCTCGATCGCAGGATACGAGACCGTCAGCCGTTCACGCGGCCCCGGCACGAGTTCGAGCTCGATCGCGCCGCCGGTGCGCTGCCGCACCGAGGCCGCGAGATTCGCGAATCCGAGTGGCTGCCGGGACGCGCTGCCGCGTGTATCGTCGAACGGGTTTCCTATCTGCTCGCACTGTGACGACGGCGCCGTCGGGGCCGCGAGCGTATAGCCGTCATCGCCCGCGCTTGCGAGGCAGAAGCTGCCTGCGAAGGACTCGATCCTCACGATGCCGCTGATCGCCGCGCGCTCGAGCTGGGCGACGAGCGTGCGTATCGACTCGAGCCGCGATGGATTCAAGGCCTGTTCGCCGAATGGTATCGCGAGCACCATCGGCCGGAATCCTTCCTGCCCTGCGGCTTCGGCCGAGGCTTCGCCCGCTATTCGCCATTTTTCGATCGCCTGCGTCAGAGTCTCGTTCGATGCCGTGACCGCTTCGAAGGCGCGTTCCGCCTGTTCCGTTGCGACCCTGGCCTGCCAGTAGAGGATTGCGACGACGATGAAGGCGATCAGCGCCGATGCCGTCGCGAGCACCCAGGGCCAGGGCGTCGACGCCGGCGGCGCCTCGATTCCGGCCGCTTCCGACTCCGCATCCTCGGCCGAGATTTTCGGCCGGAGCTCGGCGACGATCCGATGGGTCCAGGTGTCGAGTGTCGAGACGATGAATCGCCGAAGCTCGAGATTCTGCTCCTTGAACAACGCCTCGAGGGGCGTCGGGGCGACCGCCGGTGCGCTCTCGCGGCGGGGTTCGCCCCCGACGGATTCGAGTGCCGACGGCAGGTCGTCGCGCCGGTCGGGCAGGAGCTGCAGCTGATACAGCGCCTTCGTCACGTCGATCGGGCGGATCGATTTCGGCAGCACGCCGATGGCGCCCGAGGCGCGCGCCTGTCCCCCGTAGATCTCGCCCTCCTGCGAGGTGTACATCATGATGGGTATCGCGGAAAGCTCGGGCTTCGCCTTGATTTCACGGACGGCCTGCAGGCCGTCCATACCCGGCATCAGGTGATCCATGAAGATCACGTCCGGGCGACGGTCCTTCAGGTATTCGAGCGCCGACTCGGCCGATTCGGCGGAATCGACCTCGATTCCATAACGTTCGAGCATGCGGGAGAGGACGACCCGCGCGGACTTGGAATCGTCGACCACCAGCGCCCGCTTGCCAGGCATCATTCCGTTCTCCGCCTGCCCCGCCGGAGTGTATCCCAGCCCGCCGCCGCAGGAATGTGGACTGAGGTCAATTTTTCAGCCGATATCCGGTACGGAAAATCCACGCAATCGCCCAGAGGCAGGCCAGCATGAACACGAGCGTCATGCCGAGGCTCAGGTCGACACCGACGTCCGATTTTCCGAAGAAGCTCCAGCGAAATCCGCTGATCAGGTAGACGACGGGATTGAAGAGCGTGACCGTGCGCCAGGCCGGCGGCAGCATGTCGATGGAATAGAAGGCTCCGCCCAGGAATGTCAGCGGTGTCACGATCAGCATCGGAATGAGCTGCATCTGCTCCCAGTTCTTCGCCCAGATCCCGACGATGAAGCCGAAAAGGCTGAAAGTCACCGCCGTCAGCACCATGAACGCGATCATCCAGAACGGATGCTGGATCGTGATCGGCACGAAGAACGAAGCGGTCGCCAGGATGATGAGCCCAAGAAGCACGGATTTGGTGGCGGCCGCCCCCACGTAGCCGAGCACGATCTCGTAAGCTGCGACCGGCGCCGACAGGATCTCGAAGATCGTGCCGGTGAACTTCGGGAAATGGATCCCGAACGAGGCGTTCGAGATGCTCTCGGTGAAGAGCGACAGCATGATCAGGCCGGGAACGATGAAGGCGCCGTAGCTGACCCCGCCCACTTCGCTCATCCGCGATCCGATCGCAGCTCCGAATACGACGACGAATAGCGCCGTCGTGATGACGGGCGTCAACACGCTCTGGAGGAGCGTGCGCAGGAAGCGCGCCATCTCGAACCTGTAGATCGCCCAGACGCCATGGCGATTGAACGAAATCGCGCTCACTGGCGCGCTCCCCGGCCGACCAGGCTCACGAAAATCTCCTCCAACGAACTTTCCCGCGTGTTCAGGTCTCGGTAGTTGATGCCGAGCTGCTCGAGACGCCGCAAAAGCGCCGCGACTCCCGTCTGCTCGAGCGCAGCATCGAAGGTGAACTGAAGCTCGCAGCCATGCGCATTCAGGGCGAGCTGCCAATCGGCCAGTTCCGGCGGAATCGCAGTCAGAGGCTCCTGGAGCGTCAGGGTCAGCTGCCGCTTGCCGAGCTTCTTCATGAGGACATCCTTGTCTTCGACCACGATCAATTCGCCGTGATTGACGACGCCGATCCGGTCCGCCATCTCCTCGGCCTCGTCGATATAGTGCGTCGTCAGGATGATCGTCACGCCCTGGTCGCGAAGTCTCCGCACCAGCGCCCACATGTCACGGCGCAATTCCACGTCGACTCCCGCAGTGGGCTCGTCCAGGAACAGGATGCGGGGCTCATGCGCCAGCGCCTTCGCGATCATGACGCGCCGCTTCATGCCCCCGGAAAGCGTCATCAGAATGTCGTTGCGGCGGTCCCAGAGCGACAGGTCGCGCAACACGCGCTCGACGTGCGCCGCGTCCGGCGCGCGGCCGAACAGGCCGCGGCTGAATGTGGCGGCCGCCCGCACCGTCTCGAATGCCTCGATAGCGAGCTCCTGGGGAACCAGGCCGATGCGCGACCGCGCCGCACGGTACTCGCGCTCGATGTCGTGGCCGTCGACCAGCACGCGGCCGGACGTCGGCGTGACGATGCCGCAGACGATGCTGATCAGCGTGGTCTTGCCCGCGCCGTTCGGGCCGAGCAACGCAAAAATCTCGCCCGGCCGGATGTCGAGCGAGACGTTCTTGAGCGCGTGCAGGCCGGTCGCATAGGTCTTGGTGAGATTCGAGATCGAGATGACGCCCGGCATCGGCGTATTTTACAGGCCGGGATCGAATTGACCTGGAAAATCTGCTAAGAGGTTTGCCGTGACTCCCGAACTGTCCGAAGCGTTGGGCACCTCCGCTCACTGGATGGTGGTGCTGCTCACGATGCTGCTTGCCGGCATGGCGATCGGCTTGCATTATGAAGCATTGCAGCAACTGAATCGCCGCATGCCGCGCTGGAATCTGGCGCGGCACCCGCGTGTGCTCGTGATGATGTTCTGCATACTCGCCGTCCACATTCTTGAAATCTGGATGTTCGGTCTCGGAATCTACCTGGCCGTCCAGGTGCCGGGACTCGGACAGCTCGTCGGAGTTGAGCCGCTGCTCTTGCTGGACGCGGTTTACGCGTCCGCGACCGCCTATACCACGCTCGGCTATGGCGACCTCGTGCCGAGGGGCGCGGTGCGCTTTCTGTTCGGCACCGAGTCTTTGATCGGTTTACTGTTGATCACCTGGTCGGCGTCGTTCGCCTACCTCGAAATGCAACGCTACTGGCGCAATTGACGCCGGCTAGGCCGGCGGCAACTCCGCGAGCCGGCGTTCCAGGAACCGCCGCGCCGCGCCCAGTCGTGTCAGTTCGAGGGCGCGGCGGTATGACTCGCCCGCCTCCTTTGTTCGGCCCAGCCTGCGGCAGAGATCCGCCCGCGCGGCATGCGCCGGCTGGTAGTCGCGAAGCTCGCCGCGTTCCATGATCGAGTCGATGAGCGCGAGCCCGGCAGCCGGCCCGTCGCGCATCGCGATCGCGGCGGCGCGATTGAGTTCGATGACCGGCGAAGGCTCGACCTGGAGCAGCAGGTTGTAGACGCCGACGATGCGGTTCCAGTCGGTTGCCGACGCGGTCGCCGCCTCCGCATGCGCGCCTGCAATCGCCGCCTGGAGCGTGTACGGGCCGAAGCGCCGCGACGCCAGGGCGCGCCGCGCGAGCGCGAGACCTTCCTCGATCTGCCCGCGGTTCCAGAGCGAGCGGTCCTGCTCGTCGAGCAGGACAATGTCCCCTGCCTCGGACGTTCGCGCCGCGCGGCGCGAGTCCTGGAGAAGCATGAGCGCAAGCAGCCCCGCAGCCTCCGGCTCGGGCAGGAGTTCGAGCAGGAGCCGCCCGAGACGGATCGCCTCGGCGCAAAGATCGGCGCGCGTCAGGGCGTCTCCGCTCGATGCCGCATAACCTTCGTTGAATACGAGGTAGACGACACGCAGCACGGCGTCGAGACGTTCCGGCAGTTCGGCAGCCGCCGGAATCTCGTAGGGGATGCGCGCATCGCGGATCTTCGCCTTGGCGCGCACGATCCGTTGCGCGAGCGTCGACGGCGGGATCAGGAATGCGCTCGCGATTTCTTCCGTCGTCAGGCCACAGACCTCGCGAAGCGTCATCGCGACCTGGGCGTCGGGAGCGAGAGCCGGATGGCAGCAGGTGAACATGAGCCGCAGCCGGTCGTCCTCGACTGCTTCATCCGCGGCACGCGCTGGATCGGATGACTCCTGCCCGGCGAGATCCTCGACCGTATCGTAGGAACCGTCGATTCGCGAGTGGCGCCGTATCGCGTCGATGCCCTTGAAGCGGCCGGCCGATACCAGCCAGGCGCGCGGATTCGCAGGCACGCCGTCCCGCGGCCATTGCTCGACAGCGGCCGCGAACGCTTCCTGCATCGCCTCCTCCGCCCGGTCGAAATCGCCGAGCAGGCGGATCAGCGTAGCCAGAACGCGGCGGGATTCCTCGCGATAGACGTCCTCAACGACGCTCAGCGTTGCGGCTCCACAGGCCGCACCTCGATCGTGCCGCCGACCCGGAGTGTCGGGATGCGCGAAGCGATCGACAGCGCCTCATCCACGTCGCGGCACTCCACGATGTGGAACCCGCCGAATTGTTCCTTGGTTTCGGCGTATGGGCCGTCGGTAACGACCGGCCGGCCGTCCTGCACCCGCAAGGTCTTCGCGGCCGGGCTCCAGGCGAGCTTTTCAGTCGCCCGGTGCTTGCCCGCTTGTTCGAGGCCGGCGATCCATTCCCCGTAGTCTTTCATCACCGCGTCGCGCTCCGCGTCCGGAAGCGCGAGCCAGCGCTTCTCCTCGATGCAGCAAAGCATCATGTATTGCATTTCAGTACTCGACGAAGCCCTTGAATCCGCCCCAGAACATGCGCTTGCCGTCGAAGGGCATCTTCTTCGGGTCCATGTACTTCTTGAGCCGCGGGTCGCTCATCACTTTCTTGTTGACGCGGTCGCGCTGTTTGCGGGAATTATAGATGACGAACGAAAAGAACACCGTTTCGCCTTTCTTCAATTTCACGGCCTGCGGGAACGACGTGAGCTTGCCGGGCTTCACGTCGTCTGCGACGCACTCGAAGTACTGCAGCGCGCCGTGCTCCCGCCAGATCTTTCCGGCGAGCCGCGCCATCCGCCGGTAAGCGGCGAGGTTGCGCTTTGGGACCGGCAATACGAATCCATCGACATAATGCATGTTTCTCTCCTACAGTTGTTTGAGTACCGGATGCTGGGCCATGAAAGCCTCATCCGCAGGCCGGATTTCGAAAGGGCCGATGCGGATGCCGGGGTGGCGGCTCATGATCCGGAGCGCCTCGCCCTTGTCCTTCGCTTCAAGGATCAGGATGCCGCCGAGCATTTCCTTGGTTTCCGCGAAGGGGCCGTCGGTCAGGGACGCCTTGCCGCCCTCCCATCGCAGGGTCGTAGCGGCCGCGGAATCCTGGAGGGCGAAGCCGCCCGCGAAGTGCCCCTGTGCGTACAGCTCCTTGTCGAAATCCGTGCACTCGGCAATCAGCGACTGCTGTTCTGCCGCGCTCAGCTTTCCCCATGCGTCCTTGTCGAGGCAGCCGAGGCAGACGAACCTCATGGCCTCTTCTCCGCACCGCTCATTCCAATCTCGCGGAAACGGTCGACAGTCTCGCCCGGCCCGAAATCCTCGAGCTCGAACATCTGCCGGACCTCGATCTCGCAGTCGGATCCGTCGAGCGTCGGGTTCGGGAACCTGCAGGACCATTCGACGGCCTCGGCGCGGGTTTTCACCTGGATCATCGTGTAGCCCGCGATCAGTTCCTTCGTCTCGGCGAATGGCCCGTCGATGACGCTGCGGTTCGCGCCGCGGTAGCGCACGCGCCAGCCCTTGGATGTCGCTTGCAACCCCGAGCCGTCGATCAGCACGCCGGCTTTCGCGAGTTCCTCCTGATAGGCCGCCATTTCGACGAAGAGATG
>DASWIQ010000080.1:0-6901 GCA_036397615.1 Steroidobacteraceae bacterium | reverse complement strand
AGGGTCGCCGTGGTCGTGCCGTCGCCGGCCTCATCGGAAGTTGACGAAGCGACTTCCTTGACCATCTGCGCGCCCATGTTCTCGAACTTGTCCTTCAGCTCGATCTCTTTCGCGACCGAGACTCCATCCTTGGTGATGGTCGGGGCGCCGAAGCTCTTTTCGAGCACGGCATTACGCCCCTTCGGGCCCAGCGTCGCCTTGACGGCGTTCGCGAGCAGGTTAACGCCGCGGACCATGCGGGTGCGCGCGTCGTCTGAAAATCTGACTTCCTTGGCTGCCATGTTTACTAGTCCTCTTACTTTTCGATCACGGCCATGACGTCTTCCTCGCGCATCACGAGGAGCTCGTCGCCGTCGACCTTGACTTCGGTTCCGCCGTATTTGCCGAACAGGATCTTGTCGCCGACTTTCAGGTCGAGCGGACGCACGCTCCCGTTCTCGAGAATCTTGCCCTTACCGACTGCGACGATCTTGCCGCGGATGGGCTTCTCGGCAGCGGTGTCGGGGATCACGATGCCACCGGGTGATTTGCGCTCTTCGTCTTCGCGCTTGACGATCACACGATCATGAAGCGGACGGATCTTCATGGTTCAACACTCCTTGGAATATCGCCTGTTGATGCCTGGGAGGGTCCGCTTGCGCGGTTAGCACTCTCCCCGGTCGGGTGCTAATGATAGGGCCCGCCGACCCAAATTCAAGCACTCTGTGGCTTCGAGTGACAAGGATCTACAACTTATTGAAAAATAAGGCTAATCCTGGAATCATCCTGGGCGTGTAACGCACCGGCGTTTGCGAAATCGGGCAAGCCGTCGCGACAAGCAGGCGGGAGGCCGTTAACCTCCGCGCCATGACGAAATTCAGGACTCTCTTTCTGGTGCTCGGTTTCGGGCTCGCGGGGGCCGTATCCGCGCAAGGGCTGCTCGGGCCATCGACCAATGACGATCAATTCCTCCCGGTCGACCAGGCATTCGTCCTCAGCGCGACGGCGGATGGCGGCGCACAGCTGCGGCTCGACTGGCAGGTCGCGCCCGGCTATTACCTCTATCGCCACCGCGTCTCGACGAAGACGGCGACGCCCGGCTTTTCGCTCGGCGATATCGCGATGCCGTCCGGCAAGAAGAAAACGGACGAGTTCTTCGGCGATGTCGAGGTCTATTACGACGCGCTGACGGCAACCGTACCGGTCACGCGGCCGGCCGATGCGTCTTCCTTGGAGATCGCGGTCAGTTACCAGGGCTGCGCCGACGCGGGTCTCTGTTATCCGCCCGTCACGAAAACCATCGCAATCGATCTGCCGCCGCCCGGCACGCCGTCTCGTGCCGACGCCGGTCCGATGGTTTCGGAGCAGGACCGTCTCTCGAATCTGATCGCGGACGGAAACCTGCTCGTCATCATGGCGAGCTTCTTCGGCTTCGGCCTCCTTCTCGCCTTCACCCCCTGCGTGCTGCCGATGATCCCGATCCTGTCGGGCATCATTGCCGGCCAGGGCGAAGCGGCGACGCCGCGCCGCTCCTTCATGTTGTCCGTGGTCTACGTCCTCGGCATGGCGCTCACCTATACGGTCGCCGGCGCCGCCTTCGCGGCGGCCGGCCAGCAGGCACAGGCATTTTTCCAGCAACCCTGGATCATCATCCTGTTCGCGGCGCTTTTCGTCGTGCTCGCCCTCGCCATGTTCGGCCTCTTCGACCTCAGGATTCCGGCGGCGCTGGAGACGCGGCTTGCCGGCGTATCCGGCCGGCAGAAGTCGGGCAGTTTCCTGGGCACGGCGATCATGGGTGCCCTTTCGGCCCTCGTCGTCACCGCCTGCGTCGCACCGCCGATGGTTGCGGCGCTGGCCGTGATCGGCCAGACCGGGGACGTTCTGCGCGGAGCGCTCGCCCTCTTCGCTATGGCGATCGGAATGGGAGCCCCGCTCCTGCTCGTCGGTGTTGCAGGCGGGCGTTTCCTGCCGCATGCGGGCGCCTGGATGACGACCGTCAAGACGCTTTTTGGCGTCCTGTTTCTGGCCGTCGCGGTCTGGATGCTCGAGCGCGTCCTGCCGGGTTCGCTGACCCTCGCATTGTGGGCGCTACTCGTAATCGTCGGCGGCTATTACTTCGGCGGATTCGGCCGGACGAGCCCGGGCAGTGATGCCTGGCGCCTGGTCGCGCGCGGCGCAGGACTCGCCGCGATCGTCTGGGGCGTGATCATGATGGTCGGCGCCGCCGCAGGCGGCCACGATCCCTTCCAGCCCTTGCGCGGCGCGACGCTGCCCGGCCTTGCCGACGAAGCCGCCGCTAAAAGCGCCGAGCCGCTGCCGTTCCGGATGATCGCCTCCATCGAGGACCTGGACCGGGAACTCGCGACCGCCAAAGCGGCAGGGAAACCCTCACTTCTCGATTTCTATGCCGATTGGTGCGTGTCCTGCAAGGAAATGGAGAAGTACACGTTCTCGGTGCCGGACGTGCAAAAGGATCTTTCCGGTTTCGTGCTGCTCAAAGCCGACGTCACCGCGAACAGCCAGGCTGATCAGGCCTTGTTCCGCCGCTTCGGCGTCTACGGACCGCCGACCACGGCGTTCTTCGGGGCGCATGGCCGCGAGTGCCGGGCGTTCCGCCTGGTCGGCTTCGTCGCCGCCGACGACTTTCGCGCGCACCTCGCCCGCTTCGCGCGCGAATGCTGAGCACTGGACATCAGCGGCGACGGGTCCTCGTCGCCCTGATCGCGCTCGCCGCCGGCGTCGCGGCGTTCGTCGCGAGTCGCGAATTTCTCGAGCCTGAAAAGCCCGAGATGCCGCCGATCCAGCCGGCGGTGATTCCCGATATCCGCCCCGACATCTCGCTCGCCGACCGCGACGGAAAAATGCGCGCGCTCTCCGAGTGGGATGGGAAGCCGGCGGTCATCAATTTCTGGGCGACCTGGTGCGCCCCCTGCCGGCGCGAGATCCCGATGCTGAACGCTCTCGCCGGCGACCCGGCCTATACGGAGTTCGAGTTGATCGGCATCGCGATCGACTTCCGGGAGGACGTCCTGCGCTACCTGACCAGCACGCCGATCGACTACACGGTCCTGATCGGCGAGCAGGACGGTCTGGACGCTGCCCGCGCCTTCGGAATGGAGTCCATCGGGCTGCCGTTCACGGTCTTTACCGACAAGAGGGACCGGATCGTGACCGTCCATGTCGGCGAGTTGCATCGTCCCCAGGCCGAAGTCATCCTGTCTGCCGTCCGGGCCGTCGATGCCGGCCAGATTAACCTCAAGACAGCCCAGGACCGGATCCGGGCGGATATGCCGAAAATCGACTGATTTGGCGTCAGATCGACGCCGTTAGCGCCACTTCGGTGCATAATGCCCGGCCAATGCGCCGGATTCTGCTCATCAACGGCCCCAATCTCAATTTGCTCGGCCGCCGCGAACCCGGCTGGTACGGCGACGTCACGCTGGCCGCCATCGAGGACCGGCTGAAAGCCGAAGCCGCGAAGCGCGATGCCACCGTGGAGAGTTTCCAGAGCAACGCCGAGCATGAACTCGTCGAGCGCGTCCAGGCGCTGGCGGCGATCCCCGTCGATTTCGCCATCGTGAATCCCGGCGCCTTCACCCACACGAGCATCGCGCTCCGTGATGCCTTGCTTGCCGTCTCCGTGCCATTCATCGAGGTGCACCTGTCCAACGTGCACGCGCGGGAACCGTTCCGCCGGCACTCTTACTTTTCCGATATCGCGGTGGGCAGCATCGTCGGCCTCGGTGCGCAGGGCTATCAACTCGCGCTCGCGGCTGCGCTCGACCGACTTGACCGGCCGTCCGGAGGGAAATGATGGATATCCGCAAGATCAAGAAACTCATCGAGCTGCTCGAGGAATCCGGGCTTGCCGAAATCGAGATTTCGGAGGGCGAGGAATCGGTGCGCATCGCGCGCTTCAGCCACGGCGCGGCCGTCGTGTCCCAGGGCGCCCCGACGCAGCCGCCCGTCTCCGCACCGGGCGCGGCGCCGGTGGCCGCGGCCCCTCCGGCCCCGGCGGTCGCCCAGGTTCCTGCCGCGCGCGATGAAAATCTGGTGACCGCGCCGATGGTCGGCACCTTTTACGCGTCGCCTGCCCCGGGCGCCAAGTCCTTCGTTGAGGTCGGGCAGGAAGTCCGTGTCGGCCAGGTACTCTGCATCATCGAGGCGATGAAGATGATGAACCAGATCGAGAGCGAACGCGCCGGCAAGGTCGTCGCAGTGCTCGCCAAGAATGGCGAACCGGTCGAGTTCGGCCAGCCCCTGTTCGCGATCGAGTAGAGGAACCTCTGGTTTACTCCGGCATGGGCGCGACCGTGTGCGATTTTCGTTCCTGGCAAGACGCGAGGACCGATGTGTATCAGGCGATACATGAGCGACGAGCAACGAAGCCAGGGACGAAAATCGCCCGGTCCCGGAGGGTTACGCGCCGCATGCCGGAGTAAACCAGAGGTTCCTTGATGCTGGACAAGATCGTCATCGCCAATCGCGGCGAGATCGCGCTTCGCATCCTGCGCGCCTGCCGTGAACTCGGCATCAAGACGGTCGCCGTGCATTCGACGGCGGACCAGAATCTGAAACACGTGCTGCTTGCCGACGAGACTGTCTGCATCGGGCCGCCGGCATCGCGGGACAGCTATCTCAACATGCCGGCGATCATCAGCGCCGCCGAAGTGACCGACGCGGTCGGCATTCACCCGGGGTACGGTTTCCTGTCCGAGAACGCCGACTTCGCCGAGCGCGTCGAGAACAGCGGTTTCGTTTTCATCGGGCCGAAGAGCGAGACCATCCGCCAGATGGGCGACAAGGTCTCCGCGATCCGCGTCATGAAGGAGCATAGCGTCCCCTGCGTCCCCGGATCCGACGGTCCGCTGCCGGAAGACCAGGACGAATGCTTCCGGATGGCCCGCAGCATCGGATACCCAATGATCATCAAGGCTTCCAACGACGGCGACGACCGCGGCATGCGCGTGGTCCACAGCGACGCGACCCTCGTCAACGCGATCAATGTCGCGAAAACCGAGGCGCTTGCGGCCTTCGGCAACGACACCGTCTACATGGAGAAATTCCTCGAAAAGCCGCGACACATCGAATTCCAGGTGCTCGGCGACAACTACGGCAGCGTGGTCTCGCTCGGCGAGCGCGATTGCTCACTGCAACGCCGCCGCCAGAAAATCATCGAGGAATCCCCGGCGCCGGGCATCACAGCCAGGCAGCGCACGGAAATGAGCGAGAAGCTCGTCGCCGCCTGCGCGGCGGTCGGCTACCGAAGCGCCGGCACCCTCGAGTTCCTGTACGAGGACGGCAATTTCTACTTCATCGAGATGAACACGCGGGTGCAGGTCGAGCACCCCGTGACTGAACTGGTGACTGGTATCGACATCGTCAAGATGCAGCTTCGCATCGCGGCCGGAGAGCCGCTGCCATTCAAGCAGGAGGACATCGTGCTCCGTGGCTGGGCGATGGAGTGCCGAATCAATGCCGAAGATCCCAAGTCCTTCGCGCCTTCTCCGGGCCCGGTTCGACTCTGGCACGCCCCCGGCGGTCCCGGCGTGCGGGTCGACAGCCACCTCTACTCGGGCTACGCCGTGCCGCCCTTCTACGACTCGTTGATTGCCAAGCTGATTTCCTACGGCGAGAACCGCGACACCGCCATTGCGCGGATGCGGAATGCGCTCTCTGAAATGGTCGTCGAGGGGATCAAGACGAATGCGCCCCTTCACCAGGAAATCTTCGGGCACTCGGCCTTCCGGCAGGGCGGGCTCGACATTCATTATCTCGAGCGCCGGCTCGGCCTGAAGTAAAGGGCCGCGAGCGGTCGATGCCCTTCCATCAGCTCGTGATCGAACTCGGCCGCGATGGCCTCGCGCGCGCCGAGGACGCCTGCACCCGGCTTGGGGCGATTGCACTGTCACTGGCGGATGCCGGCGACGAGCCCCTGCTCGAACCCGCGCCCGGGGCGACACCGCTGTGGCACGAGATTCGCCTGCGCGCCCTCTTTCCCGAGACTCCCACTCCCACGCTGCTCGCCGCGACACTGGAGGTCGTGCTCGGACTGCCGGCCGCTGCGATCCGTATCGAACATCTCGCCGATCGCGCCTGGGAGCGCGAATGGCTCAGGGACTTCCGCCCGATGCGCTTCGGTCGCCGCCTGTGGGTCTGCCCCGCGGGACAGCGGCCGGTCGAGGCTGCGCCGGTCGTGCTCGAACTCGACCCGGGCCTTGCGTTCGGCACCGGAACGCACGCGACCACGGCGCTCTGCCTCGAATGGCTCGATGCAAGACCGCTTGCCGGCCTCGCAGTGCTTGATTACGGCTGCGGCTCGGGCATTCTCGCGCTTGCCGCGCTCAAGCTTGGCGCAGCCAGTGCCTGCGCGTTCGACATCGATCCCCAGGCCCTGCTCGCGACCCGTGAAAATGCGATGAAGAACGGCTTGTCCGACCGGGTCGCGGTCGCGTCGGAGGCGGAAGCCATCGCAGGTTCCTTCGATCTCGTGCTTGCCAACATCCTGGCCCAGCCCCTGATCGAGCTCGCGCCGCGTCTCGCGGCACACAGCCGGACGGGCGGCGCGCTCATTCTCGCGGGTCTCCTCGAGCGTCAGAGCACGGAAGTAGCGCAGGCCTATCGACCGTGGTTTGATATTGAAACAACGGCGGAGCGCGAAGGCTGGGTCCTGCTCTCAGGCCGCCGGCGCTCGGAGTAGGCGTGTACACCCAATGCCCTGATTGTGCGACGGTCTTTCGCGTCACGGCGGAGGCGCTGCGTGCCGCCCAGGGCGACGTGCGCTGCGGTGTCTGTTCGACGAGCTTCAATGCGCTCGAGAATCTGAGCGAACAGGCATTCAAGTCCGTGCCGGAGCCCGCGGAAGGGTCGCCGGACGATTCGATGACCGTCGAGGAGCTTCCGGGCAGCGAGAACATCGAAT
>DASWIQ010000079.1:0-1718 GCA_036397615.1 Steroidobacteraceae bacterium | reverse complement strand
CTCCTAAGCGGCAGGTCGTCGGTTCAACTCCGGCCCGGGGCGCCAGTCGTCAAGGCTCCCGTGCCGCCGCCCGGATGGCCGCCTCATCGCGCACCGTGACGCTGCCGCGGCCCAGATCGACCCAGCTGCGTGCTTTCCAGCCCTGGAGATACTGGTTGACGACCTGGCGCGAGACTCCAAGAAAGGTCGCCAGGTCCTCCTGCGATATCTGGAGCACGATCCCCGCCGGTGTGCGCTGCCCGTGCAACTGACTCAGGCTCAGCAATCGCTTGGCGAGACGCGCCGAGGCATTCAATAGCGCCGCATCTTCGACGAGTCCGCTGGTCCAGCGCAGCCGTTCGCCACAGAGACGCAACAACTCCAGCGCGACGCGCGGCTCCCGTTCGAGCAAGCCGGTGAAATGATCGCGGCGTATGGAAACGAGTTCGGAAGGTGCGCTCGCGGTCGCAGTCGCGGTGCGGGTTCCGCCGTCAAGCAGCGCGATTTCGCCGAAGGTGTCGCCCGGCTCCATGATGTTGAGTGAAATCTCGCGCCCGTCGGCCGCACCGGCGCTGATCCGGATCTTGCCGGTGACGACCGCATAGAGCGCATCCCCCGGGTCGCCCTGGCTGAACACGATCTCGCCTGAACGGAAGCTCCGCTGAATGGCGAGGCCGGCAATACGCTCGAGAGCCTGGGGCGGCAGTCCGCGAAAGAGGGGACTCCGTTGAAGCATCATCTTGCCTGCGAGCGTCGTCATCCGTGGTTTTCCGGTGGTGCGCGTTACGCGAAAG
Source organism: Steroidobacteraceae bacterium (assembly GCA_036397615.1). GTDB lineage: Bacteria > Pseudomonadota > Gammaproteobacteria > Steroidobacterales > Steroidobacteraceae > SCUD01. Next base: position 945 of record DASWIQ010000079.1, on the reverse strand, counting down.
AACGATGATACGCCTCATGCGCCGCATCCTGATTGCCGCCGCGCTGTTCCTCCTCTCGGCAGCCGCCGCGGGTTCGGACTCTGAATATCGGTTCGAAGGCGTGGGTCGCGTCGTCGTCTTCGCGGACGTTCACGGCGCCTTTCCGCAACTCGTGTCGGCCTTGCGTGAAGCAAAGGTCATCGACGATTCGCTGCGATGGAGCGGACGCGATACCCATCTGGTCGGCCTGGGCGATCTTCTGGATCGCGGGCCCGAGTCACGCAAGGCGATGGATCTGCTGATGCGCCTCGAGAAGGAGGCGCAGCAGGCGGGCGGCGCCGTCCACGTGCTGCTCGGCAATCACGAAGTCATGAACATCGTCGGCGACTTGCGTTACGTCACCGCGGCCGAGTATTCGGCGTTCGCGGGCCCGGAGGACGCCGCGCTTCGCGAGCAGGTCTGGCAGCGCGTGCTGCTTCAGGATCCCGCCGCTTTGCGCGCCGACTTCGACTCGGCATTTCCCTCCGGCTACTTCGCGCACCGGCAGGCGTTCTCGCCCGCGGGCCAGTACGGCCGATGGCTGAGCTCGAAGCCCTTTCTGATCACGATCAACGGCACGGCTTTCGTTCATGCCGGGCTTCCGGAAATGGTGACGCGGCTCGGCCTCGAAGAGACGAACAGGAATCTGCATGCGCAACTCGACGACTACTTGCGGGTCTGGCAGTTGATCGAGACCGAGCTGAACCTCGTGCGACCGATCGGGTTTCAGGAGCGCGCGGAGGCCGTGGGCGCGGCCGGCGCCCTGGAGCATTCGAAAACGCTCACGGAGCTGCGGGACAAGGAACTGTTTTCGCCGACGGGCCCGACCTGGTATCGCGGCCAGGCGCTGTGCTACGCATTCGCCGAAGCGGCGAACCTCGAAGCGGCGCTCGCGAAGCTCGACGTCAAACGTGTGGTCGAAGGCCA
>DASWIQ010000078.1:0-1815 GCA_036397615.1 Steroidobacteraceae bacterium | reverse complement strand
ACGCGCGCGGCGATCGCGCGGTCCGCGACGATCTCGACGTCATGGTCGGCCATGAGTACGTAGATCAGCACGCCGTTGTTGGCTTCCGTGTCCCAGACACCGAGGTGGCCGAAGACCTGCAGCGCGCGCTGCCGCGGCGTCAATTCGTACCAGAGTTCAGGCAAGTCGAAGGCGGTCTCGATCGCGAACCGCAGTTCTCCCGCATGCTGTGCTTCGATGCGTTCGAGCGCCGTCTCGATGCGCGTGAGCACTTCGGCCGTGAACCTGCGCCGCGTGCCCCAGCGGGTCGCAAACAGGTGACGCAGCACGCGCGCGGGGTTCATGGCCTACCACCGACCCGACGCGCCGCCGCCGCCGAAGCTGCCGCCGCCCCCGCCGAATCCGCCGCCGCCGCGGCCGGAACCCATGCCTCCGCCGCTCCACCCGCCGGTCGACCAGCCGCCGTGGCCCGGCCGGCTCGACCAGCGACCGCCGTTGCGGAATCCCAGCATCAACGAGGCGATGAATCCGAAGATGCCGATGCCGACGGCGAGACCGAGCGCCTGCGTGAGCCACCATGCAAAGGTTCCCGCGGCAGCGCCGGTAGCGGCGGAGCCGAGCGCGCGTCCGAGGAATGAGCGCAACACGACCGAGCCGATGAAAATCAGGCCAAAGAGGAATGGCAGGCTGCCTGCAAGCTTCTCCGGCCCGCCGGCCCACTCCGGATCGGGCTCGGGCAGCGGCTCTCCGTCGACGACGCGGATCATCTGCTCGACGCCCGCGTTGATTCCGCCGGCGAAGTCGCCTTGCCGGAAGTACGGCGTGATCGTGTCGGCAATGATCCGCTTGCTCACGAGATCCGTGAGCGCGCCTTCGAGACCGCGCCCCACCTCGATGCGGAGGCTGCGGTCGTCTTTCGCGATCAGGAGCAGCGCCCCGTCATCCGGTTTCTCGCGACCGGGTTTCCAAGCGTCGACGACGCGAATCGAATACTGCTCGATTTGCTCAGGCGCCGTGCTCGGAACGATCAGCACCGCGATCTGAGCGCCTTTCCGCGCCTCGAAATCCGCGAGCCTGGTTTCGAGCTGCGATCGCTCGGCCGCGGAGAGCGTGCCGGTCAGATCGGTGACACGCGCCGCAAGCGGCGGGATCGGCTGCAGCGCCGCGAGCAACAGCGGCGCCGCGATCAGTACGACGAGACGCCGCGCGCAGTGCCGGATCACGGACTCGTTTCGAAATCGACCGCGGGAGGCTTCGAAATCTCCGCCTCGTTCTCAACCGTGAAGTTGGCCTTGACGTCGTAGTCGAACAGCATGGCGGTCAGATTGACCGGGAACCGCCGAATGGTTCCGTTGAAGACCTGCACCGATTCGATGTAACGGTTCCGCGCGACCGTGATTCGATTCTCCGTGCCTTCGAGTTGCGCCTGGAGATCCCGGAAGTTCTGGTCGGATTTCAGGTCCGGATAATTCTCGCTGATTGCGATCAGGCTCTTGAGCGCATTCGTGAGTTCGCCCTGCGCCGCCTGGAATTTCCTGAGCGCCTCCGGATCGTCGAGCACCTCGGGCGTCACCTGGATCGACGTGGCTCGGGCGCGCGCTTCAGTGACGCCGACCAGTACCGTCTGCTCCTGTGCGGCATAGCCCTTGACCGTGTTGACGAGATTCGGGATCAGGTCCGCGCGGCGCTGATACTGGTTCACGACTTCGGACCATGCGGCATTGACCGCCTCGTCCTGGGTCTGGATCCTGTTGTAGCCGCAGCCGGAAAGGGCCAGGCAGAGCGTCGTGAGCAGTCCTGCAAGCAGGTAACGCATGGGATGACTCCGTCTCGGTT
>DASWIQ010000077.1:0-6118 GCA_036397615.1 Steroidobacteraceae bacterium | reverse complement strand
CGGTTGAGCCCCTTCCCCGCACCTGAAGACGGCGAATTGTGCCGGAAAAGCGCACTAAAAACAGCTACTTAAATCGCAAACCGTGAAGCCGGTCGAGCCAAGCATTGCCATACGGTTCTCACCTGAGTAATCTAGATGCATCTAGATTATTTTGAGACTGGGTTGTGAAGAAAATCGGCGCATTCGAAGCAAAAAATCGGCTGAGCGAGCTGCTTGATGCGGCCGAAAGTGGCGAGGAAGTCATGATCACCAAGCACGGCCGTCCCGTCGCAAAACTGGTTCCCGTCGATGACGTCGATCGGGCAAAAGTGCGCGAGGCGATTGAGTGGCTGAAGGGATTCCGGAAAGCGCATCCCCTCCGAGGAGTGAAGATCAGGGACCTTATCGACGGTGGTCGCAAGTACTGATGCTGGTTGTCGATTCGTCTGCTGTTCTAGCCTGGGCACTGGCCGATGAGCAGGGCGACGCGGAACAGTTACTTGAACTAATGTCCGTGGAACGCGCAGTCGTGCCGGTCCATTGGATTCTCGAGGTCGCAAACGGCCTGAGAATGGCCGTTCGGCGCCGACGATTGAAGGCGGGAGAACCAGCCGAGATCGTCGCACGTCTTCGCATTCTTCCGATCACGGTCGACTTCGAAACGACCGTCCAAGGCTGGAGCGAAATTCCGGCTCTGGCGGATAAGTTCGCCCTGACGACTTATGATGCTGCTTACCTTGAACTTGCGATGCGACTCGATGCGCCGTTGGCGACGCTGGATCAGGAACTGGCGCGCGCCGCACACTTGGCAAAAGTCCGATTGCAGACTTGATTCGACGCTACCCCACCTCACCCCGGCAGCCTCTCTCCCCGCCCGATTGCAAAGTACCGGATGCCCTGGCGCGCCATGAGTGCGGGCTCGTAGAGATTACGGCCGTCGAATACGACCGGTTGCCTGAGCGCCGTCTTGAACCGGCCGAAGTCCGGGCTGCGGAACTCCTGCCATTCGGTGCAGATCGCGAGCGCGTCGGCGCCGTCGAGCGCCTCCCCGGCGCTTGCGCAGAGCACGAAATCGGCGCGCGTGCCGTAGATCCGCCGCGCCTCGGCCATTGCCACCGGATCGTAGGCGCGCACCGCCGCACCCGCAGCCCACAGCTCCTCCATCAGCACGCGGGAAGGCGCCTCGCGCAGGTCGTCCGTATTGGGCTTGAATGCGAGGCCCCAGACCGCGATCGTGCGTCCCCCGACCTTGCCGCCGAAAAACCGCGAGATCTTCTCGAACAGCACGTGCTTCTGCCGGTCGTTGACCGCCTCGACGGCCTCCAGAACGCTCGCCTCGTGGCCGACGTCGCGCGCCGACCGCGCGAGCGCCTTGACGTCCTTCGGAAAGCAGGAACCGCCGTAGCCGGCGCCCGGATAGATGAATGAATAGCCGATGCGCGGATCCGAGCCGATGCCGGTGCGGATCTTCTCGATGTCCGCGCCGAGACGCTCGGCGATGTTCGCGAGCTCGTTCATGAAGCTGATCTTGGTCGCGAGCATCGCATTCGCCGCGTACTTCGTGAGCTCGGCGGAACGCAGGTCCATGATGATCATGCGCTGGTGATTGCGCGTGAACGGGTCGTAGAGGACCTTCAGGAGCTCCGCGGTGCGCGGATTGTCGGTGCCGACCACGACGCGGTCCGGCTTCATGAAGTCGGCGATCGCCGCGCCCTCCTTCAGGAATTCCGGGTTCGAGACGACGTCGAAGTCGACCTGCGCGCCGCGCGCGATCAATGTCGCGCCGATCGTCGCCTTGACCTTGTCGGACGTGCCGACCGGCACCGTGGACTTCGTCATCACGATTTTGTAGTCGTGCATGTGCTCGCCGACCGTGCGGGCGACGGCCAGCACGTGCCGAAGGTCGGCGGAGCCGTCATCGTCCGGCGGCGTGCCGACCGCGATGATCTGGAACAGGCCGTGAGCGACGGCGGCTTTCGCGTCGGTCGTGAAGGAAAGCCGGCCCTTGTCCCGATTGCGGGCGATCAGCTCGTCGAGCCCGGGCTCGTGGATCGGCACCTCGCCCGCGTTCAGGCGCGCGATCTTGGCGGCGTCGATGTCGACGCAGACGACTTCGTTTCCGGCATCCGCCAGGCAGGCACCCGTGACGAGCCCGACGTACCCGGAGCCAAAGATCGTGATCTGCAAGTTAGAGCCCTGATTTTCTTCGGAAAAGCGACGGGCAGACTACCCAAAGGCGACGCTATGGTAAAGCGCCGGAAGCGCCCATCGTGAGACAAGTCTCAGGCCGCCCCGGGTCAGGCGCCGCTGGGGGCCTTTTGCGCGCGATGCGCCGTGAGGAGGGCGACCTTCGGGTCGGCCGGCCGTGGAACGCTCGGTTCGGCCGGCAGCTGGCCGAAGACGAGATCGTGGATGACCGGGGAACTGCGGTATTCCCGGACCGCCTTCTCGAGCACCGCCATCACGTGGCGGCAATCGATGCGATTGACCGCGATCGCGAGCTCGACCAGGAGCTCGCGCGCCTCCTCCCAGGACGGCGACGGCTCGATCGCACGCATGATCATCGGGTGCTCGGTCCCCGTCACGTTGCTGCCGATCAGGAGTTCCTCGAAGAGTTTCTCGCCAGGCCGAAGTCCCGAATACTCGATCTCGATGTCGCCGTCCGGATTCGACGTGTCGCGCACGGAGAGGCCCGTCAGCTTGATCATGCGGCGCGCCAGCTCGTCGATCTCGACGGGCTGGCCCATGTCGAGCACGAAGACGTCGCCGCCCGTGCCCATCGATCCCGCCTGGAGCACGAGCTGCGCGGATTCCGGAATCGTCATGAAATAGCGGCGTACCTCGCGATGCGTCACCGTGACCGGCCCGCCGCGGCGGATCTGCTCCTGGAAGAGCGGCACCACCGATCCCGACGAGCCGAGCACGTTGCCGAACCTCACCATGCAGAAGCGCGTGCGCGTCGTCTGGGTCTGGAGCGATTGCAGCACGACTTCCGCGAGCCGCTTGGTCGCGCCCATGACATTGGTCGGATTGACCGCCTTGTCGGTGGAAATCAGCACGAAGGTCTCGACGCCGACTTCGAGCGCCGCTTCCGCCGCGTGCCAGGTGCTGAACACGTTGTTGTGAACGCCCTCGACGAGATTCTGCTCGACGATCGGAACGTGCTTGTATGCGGCCGCGTGATACACGGTCTGCACGCGGAACGCCTGCATCACGTCGCGCACGCGGTACTTGTGGTGCGCGTTGCCGAGCAGGGCGAAGATCTGGATGTCGAGCTTGCGGCTGTCGACGATGTCCTGGAGCTCCCGCTCGATGTTGTAGAGGGCGATCTCGGAGTTCTCGAACAGCACGAGCTGCTTCGGCGCCAGCAGCACGATCTGGCGGCACAGCTCCGATCCGATGGAGCCGCCCGCGCCCGAGACCATCACCGACTTCCCGCGGATCGAGGCGTCGAGGAGCTCGCGGTTCGGCGGGACCGGATCGCGACCCAGCAGGTCCGCGACGTCGATCTCGCGCAATTCGTCGACGCGCGCGCGTCCGGTGACGACATCGCTGAATGCCGGCACCGACTGCACGTGGATATTGAGCGCCTCGAGCCGCCGCAGGATTTCGGCCTTGCGCCGGCGGGAGGCGGACGGCACTGCGAGCAGGATGCGCTCGACCCGATAGCGGCTCACGAATTCCGCGAGGTCTTCGGGAGAAATGACCGGCACGCCATTCATCAAAGTGCCCTGGAGCGAGCGCTTCTCGTCGGCGTAGGCGAGCGGCACGAACTGGCGGCCCGAGGCGAGCGCCATCGAAAGCTGGGCGCCGGCCTCGCCGGCCCCGTAGATCACGACGCGCGTGCCGTTGATCTCGAACGGCGTCAGGAGCCAGCGGGCGATCAAGCGCGTCGCGGTCACCCAGACGAGCGCGAGCAGCCAGAAGATCGCCGCGACGGAGAACGGAACCGGCCGGATGACCGGGATGGCCGCGCTCAGGATCCAGAGCACGATGGCGGAGCCCGTGACCCCGGCCAGGACCGACAACAGGACGCGCACGCCGATGAAACGGACCACGGCGCGGTACAGGCCGCTGCCTGCAAAGATCAGTGTGCTGGCAGCAGCGACTCCCACATAAAACAATGGGTTACGTTCGAATCCCTCGAAGAGCGAGTCGAACTTGAGGGCGAATGCCGCCCAGAGCGCCGCAGGCACGACGACCAGGTCCGCAAGCACCATCAGGAGACGTTTCGTCTGCCGCGGCCAGCCGAGCATCAGGCTGACGAGCCGGTTCCGCGGGGATGCGAACACGGCTGGCTCGATTTTCGCTCGATCCATTCTTATTTGCCTCAATCCCCTGCGGCGCGAAGTTTACGCCAGTTCGAACACGAACGCTTGGCGGCTTCCCGGGTTGACCCGGTCGGGCGGGTCGAGTTCCGCCGGTCGAGCGGCGGGGCGGCTTTCACAACAACTTGCGGACCGAAGCGGCGACGGTGTCTGCGGTCGGGTAATAGGCCGACTCCAGCATCCGGCTCGCGGGCGCGGGCGCAAACGGCAGCGTGATCCTGAGCGGCGCGCGTTTGAGCGATGCAGGTTCTGCCGATTCGACGACGGAGGAAATCACTTCGGCGGCGAAGCCCGCGGGCCCCCAGCCGCCGTCGACGACACAGAGCGCACCGGTACGCCGGACTGATTCCCGGATACGCGTGGAGTCGAATGGATTGAGCACGCGGATGTCGATCACCTCGGCATCGATGCCTTCGGCAGCGAGCGTTTGCGCTGCCTGCTCGCAGAGCCAGGCGGAATATCCCGCGCCCGCGAGGGTCACGTCGGTGCCGCGTCGCCGGATTACCGGGCCCTCGCCGGCGAGCGGGCGCTCTTCGACTTTCTTCAGGACCGACTTCCTCGGGTAGAGCCAGCGATCGTCGATGTACATCACCGGATCGTCGCAGAGCACGCTCGAGATCAGCAGGTCGCGCGCATCCTCGGCCGTCGAGGGCATCACGACACGGAGGCCCGGGACGTGGGCGAACCAGGCATGCAGCGCCTGTGAGTGCTGAGCACCCTGCTCGCCTCCGCGATTGATGATCGCGCGGATCGTGACCGCGGGTGCCGTCTGGCCGCCGAACATGTGCGACCACTTCGCCGCCTGGTTCACGATCTGATCCACGGCGAGCAGCATGAAGTCCATCCGCGGATGTATCACGATCGGACGATAACCGCACAATGCGGCGCCGATCGCGGCACCCGTGCAGGCGAGCTCCGACACCGGCGTGTCGATGACGCGCTCCCTGCCGAATTTCTCGTCGAGGCCGGTCATCGAGTTTCCGACGTACCACGGGCTCCATACACCCTGGCCGATCGCGAACACCTCGGGATGATTCCCGAGGAGGTGCTCGAAACCGCGGCAGATGGCTTCGCCGTAGCCCGTCTCGTCAGCGCCGCTCATCGGCACTCCGATAGACCGCGCCCAGGAGCGCGGAAGCCTCCGGATAGGGAGCGGACTCGGCCCTCGTCCGTGCGGCAGCCACTTTCTGCCGGATCTCGCTCCGCAGGGCGTCGTATCCGAACTCGTCGATCAGCTCGCGCGCCTGCATGCCGGCCAATAGCCGCAGGATCGGATCGCGGCGCTTCCACTTGCCGAGTTCGCTCATCGTCCTGCGCACGCCGACGTCGATGTCGTCCTTCGGGCCGACGTGCCCGCGATGCCGGTAGGTTACTGCCTCGAGAAATGCGGGTCCCCGCCCTTCGCGTGCGTGCGCGACGAGCGATGATGCCGCCGACGCGACCGCGAGGACGTCATTTCCGTCCACCGTGGCCGAGCGGATCGCGTTCGCCTCGGCGAAGCGGGCGATCCGGTCGCTCGGCTGTCGCAGCAAGATGTCGAGATGGCTCGAGAACAGGTTGTTTTCGCAGACGAAGAGGATCGGCAGGCGCTGGGCCGCCGCGAGGTTGAGGGATTCGTGAAATACCCCCTCTTCCGCTGCGCCGTCTCCGAAATAGCTGACCGCGATGGCGCCCGCTCCGTCCATGCGCGCGGCGAACGCGGCGCCGACCGCGATCGGGATCGTCGCGCCGACGAGCGGCACGCAACCCTGGAATCCGACGGACGGCGCGTAGAGATGCATCGATCCGCCCATGCCGCGCGACACGCCGTT
>DASWIQ010000076.1:0-3831 GCA_036397615.1 Steroidobacteraceae bacterium | reverse complement strand
CGTGGGACCTTGGCCTCAGTCAGCGCACTGTGGAAATCCATCGGGCGCATCTGACGGAGAAAATGGGCGCCACATCTCTCGCTCACCTGGTTCGCATGACGATCATCGCCGACATCGGTACATCTACGTATTGAGGCGCCGACGAATTGCACTATTCTTCGTGGTGACCGGCAGGATGGAGCCGGTCGTCGGACGGAGGAGAAATGTATGAACCTCACACGTTGGGAACCTTTCAGGGAAACAAACGAGTTTTTCCGGAATTTTTCCCCTCCGATGTTCGGCAAGTGGCCGCAGTTCTTCGGTGATGACGGAGAAATGAAGATCGAGTGGTCGCCCGCCGTGGACATCAAGGAAACGGAAAAAGAGTATCTGGTCAAGGCGGAGCTTCCGGGCGTCAAGCGCGAAGACGTCAAGGTCAGCCTGGAGGATGGCGTACTCTTGATCGAGGGCGAACGCCGGCAGGAAAAGGACGTGAAAGGCGAAAAGACACATCGCGTCGAACGCTTCTATGGCAATTTTTGCCGTAGCTTCACGCTGCCGGAGTATGCGGATCCAAATGCGATCCGTGCCGAAAGCAAGGACGGCGTGCTGAATGTGCACGTGCCGAAGCTGAAGATCGAGAAACGGCAGGCCCTTCAGATCAAGGTTGAGTGACGACCCCGCCGTGCGCGGCGCGGGACCCGCCCAAGAGTCCTGCGCCGCGCGTTTTTGTCCGCACGCTTCATTGCCGCAGCTGCGCGAGCGAAGCCGCTCCACTGCGGAGGGACCGAAGTTCGCGGACCACTCAGGCGTATATCTGCCGTTCCGTCGGCTGCTGTCTATGGATGGAGCCTGCGACGTCCGCCAGCTGATTCACCAGGTGACCGAAGACATCATCGAGCGACAGTACGCCGGCAATATTGCCTTGCAGGCCGATAACCGGCACGCGCCGGACGCCCCTGACGCGCATGGAATTCAGCGTCCTCGCAATGGTATCGCCGAAGGCAGCTACCAGCGGCTCAGGTGTCATCACATCGCCGACCTTCAGCGTCTGTGGATCGGCATTCCGGGCGATTACCTTGATGACCAAGTCGCGGTCCGTGACGACGCCGACCGGCTTTCGATCGCCGCGCGTGGCGTCGGTGACCACCAGATATCCAACGCCTCTTTCAAGCATGAGAGCGGCAGCTGCCGCCACACGGATGTCGCGATCGATCGTAATCGCGTGCCGCGTGCAGATTGTCCCAACTGACATGTTCGCACCCTCCACTTTGTTCCACCGGAAATGGAAGCTACGCCCGCCGGCGCGTGTTTGCTCTACGTAGTTGTGCGGATGCCCGCTGCCCGTGCGATCGAAAGGGGGTTGGCCCTAGCCTGCAAGGCGATCCGCGTCGGCGCCCAGCGCGCCATTGCGGATCGCCGCAATCTCGTCGCGCAAGGCCGCGGCCTTCTCGAACTCGAGGTTGCGTGCAAGTCGGTACATTTCCTGCTCCAGCTTGCGAATCTGCTGCATCGCCTGTTCGGGCGTGAGCCGCAGGGCCTTGCGTCGCCCGCCCTCGCCGCCCGGAACCATCCGGGCGCCTTCCATGATGTCCTTCACGGACTTGATGATCGATTTCGGCACGATCCCGTGCTCCGCGTTGTAGGCGAGCTGCTTGACGCGGCGTCGATTCATCTCCGCGATCGCGCGTTCCATGGAGCCCGTGATCCGGTCCGCATAGAGAATTGCCGTTCCTTTTTCGTTGCGCGCCGCCCGGCCCACGGTCTGGATCAGCGATCCTTCCGAGCGCAGGAAGCCTTCTTTGTCCGCGTCGAGGATCGCGACCAGCGAGACTTCCGGCAGGTCGAGTCCTTCGCGCAACAAGTTGATGCCGACCAGCACGTCGAATTTCGCGAGCCTGAGATCGCGGATGATCTCGACCCGCTCCACGGTCTCGATGTCGGAGTGCAGGTAGCGCACCTTGACGCCGTGCTCATCGAAATACTCGGTCAAGTCCTCCGCCATGCGCTTCGTCAGGGTCGTCACGAGCACGCGTTCCTTGCGCTCGGCGCGCAGGCGGATTTCAGACAACAGGTCATCCACCTGCGTCGCGACCGGCCTGACCTCGACAGTCGGATCAACGAGGCCGGTTGGCCGCACGACCTGCTCGACGACCTGGCCGGACTTCGCCAGCTCGCGATCGGCCGGCGTCGCAGAGACGTAAATGGTCTGCGGCTGCACGCGCTCGAATTCATCGAAGCGCAGCGGCCGGTTGTCGAGCGCCGACGGCAGCCGGAAACCGTATTCGACGAGCGTCTCCTTGCGCGAGCGATCGCCGCGGTACATGCCCTGGAGCTGCGGGATCGTCACATGGCTCTCGTCGATCACGAGCAATGAATTGCGCGGCAAATAATCGAAAAGACAAGGCGGCGGCTCACCCGGCTCGCGTCCCGACAGATAGCGGGAATAATTCTCGATGCCGGCGCAATAGCCGAGCTCGGCAATCATCTCGAGATCGAACAGGGTCCTTTGCTCGAGGCGCTGGGCCTCGACAAGCTTGTTTGCGGCGCGAAGTTCCGCAAGCCGGGCCCGCAACTCGACCTTGATCTCGTCGACCGCGGCCAGGAGGCGCTCGCGAGGCGTCACGTAATGCGTCGACGGAAACACCGTCAGGCGAGGCACTTTCCGCAACACCTCGCCGGTCAGGGGATCGAAGAACGCGAGCGACTCGATTTCCTCGTCAAAGAACTGCACGCGAACCGCGTCGCGCTCCGATTCCGCCGGGAAAATGTCGACGACGTCGCCACGCACGCGGAAAGTGCCCTGTCGAAGATCCAGTTCATTCCGCGTGTACTGCATGTCGGCGAGGCGCCGCAGCAATTGGCGATGATCCATGCGATCGCCGCGCACGAGGTGCAGCACCATCTTCAGATAGGACTCGGGATCGCCGAGCCCGTAGATCGCGGACACCGTCGCTACGATGATCGAGTCCGGCCTCTCCAGCAGCGCCTTCGTCGCCGAGAGCCGCATCTGCTCGATGTGCTCGTTGATCGACGCGTCTTTCTCGATATAGGTATCCGACGACGGAACGTAGGCTTCCGGCTGGTAGTAGTCGTAGTAGGAAACGAAATACTCGACCGAATTGCGCGGAAAATACGCCTTGAATTCGCCATAAAGCTGCGCGGCCAGCGTCTTGTTGTGCGCGAGAACGAGGGTCGGCCGCTGCAGGCTCTGGATGACATTTGCAATCGTGTAGGTCTTGCCGGAGCCGGTGACACCGAGCAGCGTCTGGTGCGCGAGTCCGGATCCGATGCCATCGATCAGCGCCGATATCGCCTCCGGCTGGTCGCCCGCCGGCGTGTAGTCCGCCCGCAGATCAAATGGCCTTGGCTCGCTCATCCTTGCCCCGAATTGCAACGCAAAATGCCTTCCCGTACCTTAGCCGGGATTGCGGCCATCCGGTACTCCCAGGTGACGATCCCTCTCTCCCGGCGCGTCCAGCGCATCAAGCCTTCTCCGACGCTCGCCGTCACTGCGCGCGCCGCGCGATTGAAGGCGGAAGGCAAAGACATCATCGGCCTCGGCGCGGGTGAGCCGGATTTCGATACGCCGATCCACATCGCCGATGCGGGTGTCGCCGCGATCCGGGCCGGCCACACGCGCTATACCAATGTGGAGGGCACGAACGAGCTCAAGGACGCGGTCATTGGCAAGTTCCGCCGCGACAATGGGCTCGAGTACAAGCGTTCCCAGATCCTGGTTTCGAGCGGCGCGAAGCAGACGGTGTTCAACCTTTGCTGCGCCCTCCTCGATCCGGGCGACGAAGCGATCATCCCGGCGCCCTATTGGGTTTCCTATCCCGACATGGTGCT
>DASWIQ010000075.1:0-3124 GCA_036397615.1 Steroidobacteraceae bacterium | reverse complement strand
GGCGCAACATCCTCCCGCGCGACACGATCGAAGGCGCGGCGCCGGTGGTCGTCCTCTCCCACGAGCTCTGGACCGAGCGCTTCGGCGCGGATTCGGCGGTCATCGGCCGCATCGTCCGCGTGAACGGCAAGTCCTCCGAGGTCATCGGCGTGATGCCGAAGGGTTACTCCTTCCCGTCCAACGCGTCGCTCTGGATCGCGAATCAGCAGGACCCGCTGCGCGTTTCACGGGACGAGGCCGTGGACGTGCAGGTTTTCGGCCGCCTGGCCGCGGGCTCCGACGTCGACGCCGTTCAGCAAGCCCTCGCGCCTGCCGCCGCCGCGATCAAGGCGGACGTCGGCCAGCAGAAGTTCAACGGCCACTTTGAGCTCAAGCCCGTCGCCGCCGGCTTCATCGGCAAGGAAGGCGCGACACTCGTCTGGACGCTCTTGATCGCGGTCGGCTTCGTGCTGCTGATCGCCTGCGCGAATGTCTCGAACCTCCTGCTCGCACGCTCGGCCTACCGCGTGCGCGAGACGACGGTGCGCTCGGCGCTCGGCGCCTCGCGGGGCCGCCTTGTCATGCACATGCTGGCCGAGGGACTCGTGATCAGCGCGATCGCGACGGCGATCGGACTGCTGCTCGCCTCCATCGCGCTCGACGGCATGCAGCTCGCGATGGCGCGCCTCATGCAGGACAGCCCGAGCTGGTGGAAATTCGAGGTGGATTACCGCGCCGCGGGTGTGGCCGTCGGCGCAGCGCTCCTGTCCACGCTGATTGCCGGGCTTCCCGCCGCGATCCGTGCCTCGCGTCCCTCGCTCGATTCGCTGCTGCGCGATGGCGGGCGCACCGGCACCGGGCTCGCGATCGGCAGGATCGCCTGGGGCCTGGTCGTATTCGAGGTTGCGCTCGCCTGCCTCCTGCTCGGCATCTCGGCGCTGATGACAAAGAGCGTGCTCACGGCGACTTCGGCCGACGTGGGCGTCGAGACCGACGACGTCATGACGGCCCGTGTTGGACTCACTGCCGGCACGTACGTCGAGAAGGAGGAACAGATCCGGTTCTGGGAGACGCTGCTCGCCCGCATCCAGGCGCAGCCCGGGGTCGATGCGGCGGCCGTGACGAATGCGCTGCCCGGGCATGGCACGGCCGACGGGCCGGTTTCGGTGGATGGCCGTGACTACGGCGAGGCGTCGACCAAGCCTTTCGTCAACCAGCTCATCGTGAGCCCATCGTACTTCGAAACCTTCCGCATGAAGCCGATCCAGGGCCGGCTGTTCGACAGCCGCGACGGCCAGGACTCGTTTCCGGCGCTCGTGATCAACGAGTTCATGGCGCACACGATCTTCCCGGACGAATCGCCGATCGGCAAGCGGGTCAAGTTCGACCTCGACGAGAAAGCGACCTGGTACACGGTCATCGGCGTGGTGCCGAACGTCGTCATGGACGAGGACGGCGCCATGGACGAGGGCGCCTATTCCTCCGTGCTGCAAGGGCCGGGACGATTCATGAGCATTGCCTTGCGCGGCCAGGGCGACCCGCGCTCGCTGGTCGGTCCGGTCCGGACGGCGCTCGCGCAGACCGATCCCGACCTCGCGCTCTACTGGCTGCGGACCTTCGATGAGTCGCGCATGATCAAGACGGCGGGTTTCCGCATTATCGGCACGATGTTCGCCGTGTTCGCGGGCGTCGCGCTCGTGCTCGCCGCCGCGGGGCTCTACGGCGTGCTCGCCTTCCATGTCGGCCAGCGCACGCGCGAGATCGGAGTGCGCCGTGCACTCGGCGCCGACGACGGCCGGATCCTGCGCATGGTGATGCGCGCGAGCGGGGTGCAGATCCTGCTCGGTGTCGCGATCGGCATGACGCTTATGCCGCTCATGGGCCGCGGCCTCGGCGACGTGCTCGGTGACGTGAGCCCCTACGACCCGGGCATCTACGGCCTCGTCGTCGCGCTCATGATCGTGGTCGCGATCGCCGCGACGCTGACGCCGACGCGGCGCGCGCTCAAGGTGGATCCGGCCGCGGCATTGCGCTACGAGTGAGGGCCATGCACGATCCCGCCTGATGCAGCCGCGCATACTCATAGCGGACGACCAGGCGGACATTCTCTCGGCGCTGAAGCTCCTGCTGAAGCGCGAGGGATTCGAGGTCGCGACGGCGACGTCCCCTGCGGGCGTGCTGGACGCCGCCGCGCGCGAGCACGTCGACGTCGCGCTCGTCGACCTCAACTACTCGCGTGACACGACGTCCGGCGAGGAGGGCGTGGCCCTCGTCGATCAGCTTCACCGTCAGCATCCCGAGCTGCCTGTCGTCGTGATGACGGCCTGGGCGACGGTCGAAGTGGCCGTCAAGGCGATGCGCCACGGCGCCAACGATTTCCTCGAAAAGCCCTGGAACAACCAGCGGCTCTTGAGCGTGCTCCGGAACCAGGTGCAGCTCGCGGAAGCACGCCAGCGCGGGCGGCGGCTGGCGGACGAGAATGCGATCCTCCGCGGCAGCGACGGCACGAAGCTTGTCGCCACGTCGCGGCCGATGCAGGACGTCGTGAGGCTTGCGCGGCAGGTCGCCGCGTCGAAGGCGAGCGTGCTGATCACCGGCGAGCCCGGCACCGGCAAGAGCCTGCTCGCGAAGCTGATCCACGACTGGTCGGACCGCGCGGAGCGATCTTTCATCTCGGTGAATGCTGGCGGCCTGCCGGAAAGCGTGTTCGAGAGCGAGATGTTCGGGCATGTGAAAGGCGCCTTCACCGATGCGAAGTCCGACCGCGGCGGGCGATTCGAACTCGCGGACGGCGGAACGCTCTTTCTCGACGAGATCGGCAACGTCCCGCCGGCGCAGCAGGCGCGGCTCCTGCGCGCGCTCGAGACCGGCGAGTTCGAGCGCGTGGGTTCGTCGCGCACGCAACGCGCCGATGTGCGGGTCGTCTCTGCGACGAATGCCGATCTCGCTTCATTGATCCGCGACGGGCGCTTCCGCGAGGACCTTCTGTTTCGCATCAACACGGTCGAGATCCGCCTGCCGCCGCTTCGCGAGCGGCGCGAAGAGATCGTCGAGCTCGCGACGGCGCAATTGGAGCGCAAGGCCGCGCAGTACGGCCGCGAGGTGAAGGGATTCGACGCGGCTGCACTGGCGGCGCTCCAGCAAT
>DASWIQ010000074.1:0-3204 GCA_036397615.1 Steroidobacteraceae bacterium | reverse complement strand
ATTCGCAGATTCTCTGGCCGAGAATCTGCGAATCTGCGACCCGGCACCATCATCGCCACTTCAGCATTGGCAGCGGGTTTCGCGGGTGGGTCCGCAGGCGCTTCAGCGCGAGCTGCATGAGCCGCCGATGAAAACCGGCGTCGGGCCACGCGGCGAAAATCTCGCGCAAGACCTTGCGCGGCAGTCCGAACGTGACGATCCCGCGCGAGACGTCGATCCAGTCCGCCTGGCGGAAGGGCTCGATCAGCGAGGCCGGCTCCTTGCGATAGCGCGTAATCCGATGGTGCTCCTGGATCATCCCTGAAACTTCCGGCTGCCATTCCGTTTTCCCGGTGCCGGCGAGGTGGGCGCAGGCGAGACCCGCGGAGGGCTCGATGTAGTCGAAACTGCGGTTCGTCCAGATGCCGAGGTCATGGAATGCCGCGGCGACGAAGAGCCGCCGCAATTGCTCGCCGTTCATCGACCGGAGCGCGACGCACAGATTGAGAACGCGGTACGTGTGATTCCGGTAGCCGGTGAAGTCGTCGCCGAGTTCGGCTGCATGCGTCTGCAGCACGGCGTCCACTACCGGGATCTCGGTGAGCAACATATGCGTTTATCAGGCGGAGAGTCGCGCGCCCACCCACCCCAGGATGTCGGCGATCACTTTCTCCTTGCCGATGTCGTTCAGGAGATCGTGCACGTAATCGGGGTAGATCTTCAACGTCTTGTCCGTGGAACCGGCTTTGTCGTGAAACAGTTTACTCCCGGCCGGCAGCGTCACCTTGTCGGCCGCACCGTGAAGTATCAGCACCGGCAGCCTGATCAACGAAAACTCGCGCTCGACGCGCTCGTTGGCCCGGAGCATCGCGGCGACCGTGATCGCGGGCTGGATCTCCTTCGCGATCAGCGGATCCTTGTTCATCGACTCGACGATCTTCGGATCGCGCGAGAAACCCTTGTTCGGGAGCTTGAGCACGGGCAAACGCGGCACAAAACGGCTCAGCCACTGGACGGACTTCAGCACCAGCTCCGGCGCCGGGACCTTCAGGGCAAAGCTCTCGCAGATCAGGCCGTGGATATCCTTCTGATGCTCGAGGGCGTACACGCAGGAGATGACGCCGCCCGCACTGTGCCCGAGCATGAAGACGGGGAGACCGGGTTCGCGCGACTTGGCGAGCGCGACCAGGCTCGCCACGTCGTTGACGTAGTCCTCCACCTTCTCGACGGTGAAGCGCTCGCCCTCCGATTTGCCGCGGCCGCGCTGATCGTGCGCATACACCGCGTAGCCGCTCGACGCGAACCGGTCGGCCGCCCACAGGTACTGTCCGCTGTGCGAATTGAAACCGTGCACGATGACGAGCACGGCGCGCGGCTTCCCCTCGGGATGCCACGACCGAAAGACGATATTGAGACCGCCCACTCCCTTGAAACTTTCTTCACGCATGGTTTCTTCCTGGATTGTGATGTTGGAGCGCGGAGCTCATTCATTGTGGTCAGGGGCGCCCCCGCGTGGCAAACCGGGCCGCTGTATTCCAGTACGATGACGTCCCCTCGAGTTCACGGGCCTGCACAATGAAACTGCTGCTCCTCGTCGTCCTGTTGATCGCCGGCATCGGCGCGGCCCAGGCCGCCGATCCGGCTCAGCTGGCCGCGACCGAGGCGCAGTTCCTGCAATTCCTCGATGCCCGCGATGCGGTCGCCTACCTCAATTCCGGTCACGTCACGGAGTACGAGGGCCAGAACGTCGAAGCCTGGGACGGCCGGGTTCGCGATTCCCACAAGACGCTGCTCGCGACCCTCGCCACGCTCGATCCGGCGAAGCTTTCGGCGGAGGACGCCGCGGCCGTCGCGGCGATCCGCGTCACGCTCGCGGATTTCGGCGACCCGAGCCCGGCGGTCGCGAATTCGCCCGACGATCCCGAATGCAAGGATCGCGGCGATGAGGCGCTCGACTACGAGGCCTTGAGCGCC
The DNA here is from genome assembly GCA_036397615.1 of Steroidobacteraceae bacterium. GTDB lineage: Bacteria > Pseudomonadota > Gammaproteobacteria > Steroidobacterales > Steroidobacteraceae > SCUD01. The sequence continues at coordinate 1,251 of DASWIQ010000074.1, read as the reverse complement.
GCGCTCTCGAGTTGCTACCGCGAGATCGGCAACCAGCTCAAGTTCGAGCTGGGCACGGTGGATCGCGGCAGCGCGCTCGGGCTTCTCTACGACATCGAAGAACCCGAGCGGCGCAAGGCGCTCTTCGATGCTTTCCTTCCGCTCTGGGCCGCGCTCAACGGCAATAACGAACCCAACAGCCCGTATCGCCGCCTGATGAAGATGGCCGCGGCGGCGGAAGCGACAAATGGTTCCGGCGTGGAAGCGGCTGCACGCGCGATCGGCGTCACGACCGCGGACGTCGAGCGCTGGCTCACGCAGATCCTCGAAGCCTGGCGCGATTCCACCGGCCCCGGGAAAGTCGAACCCTGGGACTATCGCCACACGATGGGCGAGGCGAACCGCCGGCTCGCCTCGAGTTTCCCGGGCGGCGACATCGTCGCGGTCGACCACCGCTTCTATCGCGATCTCGGCGTGGAACTCGAAAAGCTCGGCGTCGTGTACGACATCAAGGACCGGCCGGACAAATCACCGCTCGCCTACACGGATTTCCTGAAACGCGGGCGCACTGTCGACGGCCGATGGCAGAAAACCCTCGCGCGCGTAGTGGGGCGTTACGAGGACGGCGGCCTCGGTTCCCTGAACGAACTCGTGCACGAGAACGGCCACGCCGTACACATCAGCGCGATCCGCAATCGTCCCGCGTTCACCGACTGGACCGACACGATATTCACCGAGGCCTTTGCCGACGTGCCGTCGTGGAGCGTGTACGAACCGGCCTGGCAGAAAAAATACCTCGGCGCCGAGCTGCCGATCGGGGTCTCGCTCCGCGGCCTGCACGGCAGCGTGATGATGGACGTCGCCTGGTCCCTGTTCGAGATCCGGATGCTGCGCGCGCCGGAATCCGATCCGAACGCCGTCTGGACCGACATCACGAGCGAGTATCTCCATATCGTTCCGCACCCTGAGATCGCGTGGTGGGCGGTGCGCGTGCAGCTCGTGAGCCGCCCCGGTTATATGGTGAATTACGGACTCGGCGCCGTGCTCACGGCGGAAATCCGCAAGCGCACTGCTGAAGCGATCGGCGCCTTCGATGCCGGCAACCCGAAGTGGTATCCATGGTCGAGCGAGCAGATGTTGCGATACGGGTCGGAGAAAACAGCCCTGGCGATCATGCAAGCTCTGCTCGGACGCCCGCTGTCGCCCGATGCGATGCTCGCGGAAATCCGCCGAATCGGTGCCGGGTCGTAGATTCGCAGATTCGCAGATATT
>DASWIQ010000073.1:0-15571 GCA_036397615.1 Steroidobacteraceae bacterium | reverse complement strand
CGCAGGTGATCCAGGAGCTGGCCGGCGAGGAAAACTACGACCGCATGAAGCGCGCCGTGCTCGAAATCGTCGGGCAGCATTTCCGGCCGGAGTTCATCAACCGCATCGACGACATCGTCGTGTTCCATCCGCTCGCGCGCGAGCACATCCGGAAGATCGTCGAGATCCAGACGGGCTACTTGCGCCGCCGTCTCGCCGAGCGCGACATCCGGATCGAGCTCGACGCCAAGGCCCTGGACCTGCTGGGCGAAGCGGGCTTCGATCCGGTGTACGGCGCAAGGCCGCTCAAGCGCGCGATCCAGCAGCAGCTCGAGAATCCGCTCGCGCAGTGCATCCTCGCGGGCGAATTCGTGCCTGGCGACACGATAAAGGTCGCGGCAAAGGACGGCGCGCTGGTTATGCGAAAATAGCCGAATGCCGTTTTACGAGTATCAGTGCGCCGCCTGCGGGCATCATCACGAAGAACTCCAGAAGATCAACGCCCGGCCGCTCCGCAAATGCCCGGCCTGCGGACGGGTGACGCTTCGCCGTCTCGTCTCGGCGCCGGTCTTCCGCCTGAAGGGCGGCGGCTGGTACGAAACCGACTTCAAGGCCGACAAGGACGGGAAGCGCAATATCGCGGGTGACAAGGAGCCTGCCACCGCTGAAGGCCCAACCGCGGAAAAGTCCAAGGAAGAAAAATCGGAGGCCAAGCCGGCAGAAACGAAGTCCACGACCGAGACGCCCGCGAAGCCGGTGCCGGACGACAGGAAGCCGAAGCCGGCTTCGGCGAAACCGACCGTTGCACCCGCGCGCAGGCGCCGGCGCCCGGCGCGGCGCTAGCCCGCGGTTGCCACGGCTGTCGCAGCGCACGTAACATCGCCCGCTTTGTCCATGCGCACACACTACTGCGGCGAAATCAGTGAATCCCTGGCGGGCCGCACGGTCGAGGCCGCCGGCTGGGTGCACCGCCGGCGCGATCACGGCGGCGTGATCTTCGTCGACCTGCGCGACCGTTCGGGCCTGCTGCAGGTCGTGTTCGATCCCGACACGCCGGCCGCCTTCGAGATTGCCGAACATCTCGGCCGCGAGTTCTGCATCCAGGTGCAGGGCAAGGTGCGTCCACGACCCGCGGGCACGGTCAACCCGCACCTGTCTTCGGGACAGATCGAAATGCTCGCCCAGAAACTGGTCGTGCTGAGCCCGTCGGCGACGCCGCCTTTCGCGCTCGACGAGGAAGTCGGGGAGGAACTCAGGCTCAAGCACCGCTACATCGACCTGCGCCGCGACGTGATGCAGGAGCGGCTCCGCCGCCGCCATGCGATCACGCGCGCGATGCGCGAATACCTCGACGGCCACCAATTCGTCGACATCGAGACGCCGATGCTGACGAAGGCGACGCCCGAGGGCGCCCGCGACTACCTCGTGCCCTCGCGCACGCATCCCGGCAAGTTCTTCGCCTTGCCGCAGTCGCCGCAGATCTTCAAGCAACTCCTCATGATGAGCGGCTTCGACCGTTACTACCAGATCGCGCGCTGCTTCCGCGACGAGGACCTTCGTGCCGACCGCCAGCCGGAATTCACGCAGCTCGACATCGAGACCTCGTTCCTGACCCAGGACCAGGTGATGGCGCTGATGGAAGGCCTCATTCGCCACGTGTTCTCGCGCGTCCTGAGAGTCCAGCTCCCGGATCCGTTCCCGCGCCTCAAGTACGCCGACGCGATGTGCCGCTACGGCTCCGACAAGCCGGACCTGCGCGTGCCGCTCGAATTCACGGACGTCGCCGATCTCGTGCGGGATTGCGAGTTCAAGGTGTTCGCGGCGCCCGCCGCCGATCCGGACGGTCGTGTCGCCGCGCTGCGCGTGCCGCGGGGCGGGGAGCTCTCGCGCAAGCAGATCGACGAGTACACGGCCTTCGTCGGGCGCCACGGCGCCAGGGGCCTCGCCTATATAAAGGTGAACGACGCCGGCCGCGGCCGCGAGGGCCTGCAATCGCCGATCCTCAAGTTCCTGCCGGATGCGGCGGTCGCGGGCATCCTCGAGCGCACCCGGGCGGAGACGGGCGACCTGATCTTCTTCGGCGCCGACAAAGCCAGAACCGTGAACGAGGCGCTCGGCGCGCTCCGGCTCCAGCTCGGCCGCGATCTCGGCCTGTTGGAAGAGGGCTGGAGGCCGCTCTGGATCGTGGACTTCCCGATGTTCGAGTGGGACGCCGAGGCGAAACGCTGGATGGCAATGCACCATCCTTTCACCTCGCCGGCGGACCCGGATGCCGCGGTGCTCGCCGCCGATCCGAAGAACGCGGCCGCACGCGCCTACGACATGGTGCTGAACGGGTCGGAAATCGGCGGCGGCTCGATTCGCATCCATCGCGAGGAGATGCAGAGCGCGGTGTTCGACCTGCTCGGCATTTCGCGGGAACAGGCGACGCTCAAGTTCGGCTTCCTGCTCGAAGCGCTCCGCTATGGGGCGCCGCCGCACGGCGGCATCGCGTTCGGTCTCGACCGGCTCGCAATGCTAATGTCGGGCGCGGACAGCATCCGCGACGTGATCGCCTTCCCGAAAACGCAGTCGGCCTGGGACCCGCTGACCGACGCGCCCTCCGAGGCCGACGACGCGCAGCTCGCGGAATTGCACATCCGCGTCAAGAAGCCTCCTGCGCCGGCAGGATAAGCACTGGCTGCGAAATCCATTCCTGTCGTCGTCGTTCACGGGCTGTGGTTTAACGGCCTCGAAACCTTCCTGCTGCGCGAGCGGCTCGTCGGCGCGGGATTCGCGCCGTCCGCTTTCCGCTACCCATCGACGCGCGCGTCCCTCGAAGAGGTCACCGATGCGCTGGCCAGACGCCTGCGGACATTCCGCGGCCCGGTGCACCTCGTCGCGCACAGCCTGGGTGGACTACTCACGATCGAGACCCTTGCGAGCAGGAACGACCTGCCGCCCGGCCGCATCGTGCTGCTCGGATCGCCGGTGCAGGGCTCGCGTGCCGCGCGTGCGGTCGCTTCCTGGTCGCTCGGTTCGCAGATTCTCGGCGCGCTGGCCGTCGAGCAGCTGACTCGCGAACAGGGGCGCCGCTGGGAACTGCCGCGCGAGATCGGCCTGATCGCGGGTTCCCGTTCTGCGGGTCTCGGCCGCCTCATTGCCGAACTACCGCAGCCGAACGACGGCACGGTCGCCGTCGACGAGACCCAACTGCCCGGCGCGACCGGGCACCTCGTGCTCGATGTCAGTCACATCGGCATGCTGTGGAGCCGGCCCGTCGCGGACGCGGCCATCCGGTTCCTGGCGCGCGGTTCGTTCGCGGCCGGTGAGAATGAGCCGCATGTATAGTTTCCCGATGCAGTGGCCCTGGTTCGCGATTGCATTCGCGCTCTATCCGATATTGCATATCGCCGCGTCGAATCCCGGGCAGGTCGATGCGCCATCGCTGGCCCTGGCCCTCGTCGCGACGCTTGCCACAAGCCTGGCCCTGCTATTCGCCTTGCGCTTGCTGCTCGGGGGCTGGATCCGGGCGGGACTCGGCACGACCTGGTTCGTCGTGCTTTTCTTCGCCTATGGCCCGCTTAACGCGTGGATGTCGGGCACGGGCGGTGAGCCGGACCAGCAACTGGTCGCGGCCACGGCCTGGAGCGGCGAACGCCTGGACGTCATTCACTCGGTACTGTGGATCCTGCTGCTCGTGTTCGGCTGGCTGTTGCTGCGCCGCCTGCGTGGCACGGCCGGCCGCCTGCCGCCGGCATTGAATCTCGTTTCAGGCGTGCTGCTCGCGTTCGCCCTGGTGCAATGGCTCACGAGCGCCGGATTGCGCGCCGACGATACGCAACAGCAGGCAGGCGCCGTCGCCGTTCCCAGTGACCGCCCGGACATCTATTTCATCCTGCTCGACGGCTACGCCCGCGCCGACGTGCTGAGCCAGTACTACGGCTACGACAACCGGCCGTTTCTCGACGGCCTGGAGCGTCGCGGGTTCCAGGTCGCCGCCGCGAGCGACTCGAACTACAACTGGACGTTCCTCTCGCTCGCTTCCGCGTTGAACATGGATTTCGTCCAGAACCTGATGGGCGACGCGCTGGACCCGCGCAGCACCGATCGCGAACTCGTTTACCGCCTGTTGCGTGACAATCGCGCCGCCGCGTTCCTGCGGGCGCGCGGCTACCGGTACGTGCACCTGCAATCGACCTGGGGTGGAACCGGCAGCAATCCCTTTGCCGACGAGTTCCTGTCCTGCCGCGGGGGATTGTTTCGCGACGACTTCCTGCTTGCGATCGCGGAGGCGAGCTGGCTGCGGGCGCTCGGCTCGCGCGCGACGATGGACCTGGCGGATTGCCATCTTCGCAATTTCGAAACGCTGGCCGCGCTCGCGCGCGAGCCGGGCCCGAAGTTCGTGCTGGCGCACTTCGTGCCGCCTCACCATCCGTACCTGTTCGACCGTCACGGCAACGTGCTGCGAAACGCGAACCTGTCGAACCAGTTCGAATTTCAGAAGCAGCTCTGGGAGCAGCGAGACGGCTATGTCGAGCAGCTGATGTTCGTGAATTCCCGGATCGAGAGTTTGCTGGACCGCCTGATTTCCGAGTCGGACCGGCCGCCCATCATTCTCCTGCAGTCCGACCATGGAACGAATCTGCGCCGCGGCCTGCCCGCGGCGGAGCACTACCGGATCCGGCTCGCCAACCTGAATGCGGTCCTTCTCCCGGGTGCGCCGATGGACCTGGTGCCCGAGGACTCGACCTCCGTGAACCTGTTCCGCATGGTGTTCAATCGCTACTTCGACGCGCGGCTGCCGCTGCTTGCGGATCGGCGTTTCGTATCTCCGTTCCCGCAGCCATTCGACTTCACGGAAGTGGACAGGAATGGGGCGCGGCTTGAGGATGCGGCTGACTGAGCCGACAATATGTGACGTAGTCGGCGGGTAGGCGCCGGCCGCGACTGATGAACTGCACCGTATGAAATACCCGCTCGCATCGCTTGCCGCCGCCGTCACGCTCGCGCTGGGCGCCGTGGCGCCCGCGGCAGCTTACATCGATCCGGGCACGGGCTCGATGCTGCTGCAGATGTTCGCCGCCGGAGTCGCCGGCGCGATCTTCTATTTCCGCGAGCTACGCATCAAGCTGCTCTCGCTGTTCTCGCGGCGCGAAACCCCTGCGGCCGAGGACGGCGCCGAACCGCCGTCCGGCGATCCGCCGCGTTGACCCAGGACGCCACGAGCCCCAGGTCGTTCCGCGATCCCGACGCCACCCTCGTCGAGCACGAAGGCCGGTTGATCCGCGCGGTGCGCGGACACGCGCTTACGGACTTCCGCCGCATGCTCGAGGATCCGGTCGTCCGCGAGTGGATGGACCAGGGCCGGCTCGTCCGCACCCGGCCGCTTCCGCGCACCGAAACGCCGCCGCAATTCTCCGCGTTCGACGGCGAATGCTTCGAGCATGAACGGATCGCGTTCGTCAGCCAGCCCGGCGAATGGGCGCCGGAGATGTTGGCCGCGGCCGGCGTCCTGACGCTCGAACTCGCGCGCGCGCTCCTGCCTCGTGGCTGGCAGCTCAAGGATGCGACGCCGGCGAACATACTGTTCCGGAACTCCGAGCCCGTGTTCGTCGACCTGCCGTCGATCGTCGCCCGCGAACCCGGCAGTTGCCTGTGGATCGCACACCACCAGTTCGAAACCACTTTCCTGCTGCCGCTGGTCGCCTCGGTTGAAGCCAGGCTCCCGCTCGCATGGACGCTGTCGAATCCGGTCGCGGGCGTCTCACACGAGTTGCTCGCCGCCATCCTCGGCGTGCGCCGCTGGCTCAAGCCGCGCTTGTGGCGGAGTGTCGCGCTGCCGGCCGCGCTCGCAGGCCGGGCGGCGGCCGGCGGTCCGGCGGCCAGTCCCGCGATGAAGGCGTCGAGCGAAGAACAGGCGCGTTTCATCCTCCAGCGCTCGTTCGCCGGTCTGGAACGGCAGATCAGCCGATGCGTCGCGAAGCTCGCCGCAAGGAGCTCCCACTGGCATCGTTACACCGCGACGCGCCGTCACTACGGGAGTGCGGACCTCGAGGCCAAACGCAATTTCGTCACCGAGGCGATCGCAGGGACACGGCCGCGTCGCACGCTCGATATCGGCGCCAATACCGGCGAGTACAGCGAGATTGCCTCGCGGCAGGGCGACGTGGTGGCGCTCGACATCGACGAGCGTTCCGTCGCGGCAATCTGGCGTCATGCGCGCGAGGGCAAGCGGCCGATCCTGCCGCTCGTCGGCAATTTCGGGCGTCCGACGCCGGCGCTCGGCTGGCGGAATCGCGAACAGGAATCGCTGCTCTCCCGCGCGGCGGAAACCTTCGACCTCGTATTGATGCTCGCGGTCGTGCATCACCTCCGCGTCACCGAGGGTGTGCCGCTCGCGGAACAGTTCGACGCGGTGGCATCCATCACACGCCGGCATCTGCTCGTCGAGTACGTGCCGGTCACCGATCCGATGTTCGCGGCGATCGCGCGCGGCCGCGAGCCGCTCTATCCCGATTGCCTGCGCCCGGCGTTCGAGGCGACGCTGCTCAATCGATTCCAGATCGAGCGCAAGCACGAGCTGCCGAACGGCCGCGTGATCTACCTCGCGCGGCGCCGGCTCGCCTGAGACATCAAAGGGGACGGTGCTGGCGCTCCAGCTTTTCGAGGTAGGACCGGGCGTTCTGGATCACGTCGCGCGGCACGCCGGCTTTCTGCGCGACCTGCAACCCGTAGCTCTTGCTCGCCGGTCCCGGCTTGACCGTGTGCAGGAAGACGATCCCTTCGTCGTGCTCGGTCGCGTCGAGATGGACGTTCGCGACCTCCGGCAGCTCGTCCGCGAGCTCGGTCAACTCGAAATAATGCGTCGCGAAGAGCGTGAACGCGCGCAGCTCCCGCGCGATGTGGCCCGCGCAGGCGAAGGCGAGCGAGAGCCCGTCGTAGGTGCTCGTGCCTCGGCCGATCTCGTCCATCAGCACGAGGCTGCGGTCAGTCGCGGCATTCAGGATTACCGCCGCCTCCGTCATCTCGACCATGAAGGTCGAACGCCCTCCCGCAAGATCGTCCGAGGCGCCGATCCGCGTGAAGATCCGGTCGAATGGACCGATCACGGCGCGCGCGGCCGGCACGAAACTGCCGATGGAGGCGAGCACCAGGATGAGCGCGGCCTGCCGCATGTAGGTGGACTTGCCACCCATGTTGGGACCGGTGATCACGAGCATGCGCCGGCCGTCCGTGAGTTCCAGGTCGTTCGGAACGAACGGATCGTCGAGCACGCGTTCGACCACGGGGTGCCGGCCGCCTTCGATGCGAAGGCCGGGCTCGTCGTTCAACTCCGGCTCGACATAGCGCAGGCTCACGGCGCGCTCCGCAAGATTCGCCAGCACGTCGACCCGCGCAAGCGCCGCGGCGATGCGCTTGAGGGCGGCGAGTTCGCCGATCAGGCGGTCGAGGAGGCCGTCCCACAACTCGCGCTCGCGTGCGAGCGCGCGGTCGCGGCTGCCGAGCACGCGATCCTCGAACTGCCTGAGCTCGGGCGTGATGTAGCGCTCGGCGCTCTTGACGGTCTGCCTCCGCTGGTAGTCCAGCGGCGCGCGTCCCGACTGGCTGCGCGGCAGCTCGATGTAATAACCGTGGACGCGGTTGTAACCGAGCTTGAGCTGCGAAATGCCGGTCCGCCGCCGCTCGCGTTCCTCGAGCTCGAGCAGGTGACTGTCTGCGCCGGTCGCGATCGAGCGCATATTATCGAGCGCCGCGTCGAAGCCCGGGGCGATGATGCCGCCTTCGCGCAGGAGCGCGGGCGGAGCCTCCACGATCGCGCGCGCGAGCAGGTCGCGCAAGTCCGGTCGCGGGGCGAGATCCATGGCTGCCGCCACGAGGAGCTGCGAGGTGAGCCCGTCGAGCGCGGCGTGAAGTTGCGGCAGGAGTGCGAGCCCCTCGCGCAAAGCCGCGAGGTCGCGCGGGCGCGCAGAGCGCAGCGCGACGCGCGCGAGCACGCGTTCGACGTCGCTCACGCCGCGGAGCGTCTCGTGAAGCGCGTCGTAGCGATCCGACGCAACAAGTTCCGCGATTGCCCGGTAGCGCCCGCGGAGCGCCGCGTGGTCGCGGAGCGGCCGGCCGATCCAGCGGCGCAGCTCCCTTGCGCCCATGGCGGTCGCCGTGCGATCGATCACGCCTGCAAGCGTGTGTTCGTCGCGCCCGGCGAGGCTTGTGTCGAGCTCGAGATTGCGCCGCGTTGCGGCGTCCATGACGAGCGTGTCGTCCCGCGATTCGCGCGCGAGCGCTGTGAGATGCGGGAGAGCGCCCTTCTGCGTGTCGCGGGCGTACTGGAGCAGGGCGCCCGCCGCTCCGATGGCGATCGTCAGGTCCTCGCAGCCGAATCCGGCCAGGTCCTGCGTACCGAACTGCGCGGTCAGTGCGCGCCGCGCGGTCTCGTGCAGGAAATGCCAGGGCGGGCGCTCGACCCGGCGCGCGCTCGCGGCAATCGAAACGCCTTCGGGCACGAGCAGTTCCGCGGGTCGTAGGCGCTCGAGCTCGGCCGCGAGCGATTCACGCCCCTCGCCTTCGAGCACGCTGAAGCGCCCGGCGCCAAGATCAAGCCACGCGAGTCCGTAACGTTCGCCGTCCGCCGTCACGGCCGCGATCAGGTTGTCCCGTTTCGCGTCGAGAAGCGCATCGTCCGTCACCGTACCCGGCGTGACGATCCGCACGACTTCGCGCGTGACCGGTCCCTTGGTCTTTCCGACTTCGCCCGTCTGCTCGCAGATCGCGACCGGCTCGCCCTGACGGACGAGACGCGCGAGATAGCTGTCCAGCTTGTCGGCCGGCACGCCCGCCATCGGTATGGCCGCACCGCCGGATTCGCCGCGTTGAGTCAGCACGATGTCCAGCAGGCGCGAGCCCCGGCGCGCATCGTCGTAGAAAAGCTCGTAGAAATCGCCCATTCGGTAGAACAGGAGAACGTCCGGGTTCTCGGCCTTGATGTGCAGGTACTGCTGCATCATCGGCGTATGGGCTTCGAGTCCTGCGAACAACGGAGCGGTCGCGGGCCGGCTCTCGGGATTCTTCATTTGAGGCATTATGACGGTCCGGACGAGGGACGACACATGAGCATCGGATACGAATCGGACCAGGGCGTCGCGACGCTCACCTTCGACCGCCCGGAGAAGAAGAACGCGATCACGGGCGACATGTACGAGGCGCTCGTCGCCGGCCTGAAGCGGACCTCGGCCGACAAAGCCGTGCGCGCGGTGCTCATCACCGGTGCGGGCAACACGTTTACCGCAGGGAACGACCTCAAGGATTTCTCCAACCCGCGTTTCATACAGCCGGACTCGCCGGTGCTCGGCTTCATGCAGGCGCTCGCCGGCCACGAGAAGCCGGTGGTCGCGGCGGTCAACGGACTCGCGGTCGGCATCGGCGTAACGATGCTCCTGCATTGCGACCTCGTGTACGTCGCCGACCATGCGAGCTTTTCCATGCCGTTCACGGGCCTGGGTCTCGTGCCGGAGTTCGCTTCGACGCTCCTCCTGCCCATGATCGCGGGGCGCGTCCGCGCTGCGGAAAAGCTGTTGCTTGGCCGCCCGTTCCCGGCGCCCGAAGCGGTCGTCATGGGTCTCGCCAATGCCGTGCTGCCGGCGGCGGAGCTCTTGCCGCATGCGCGGAAAGTCGCGCAAGCCTTCAATGCCCTGCCGCCGGGCGCCGTCCGGGACACGAAGCGCCTGCTGCGCCAGGCCCTGGGCCCGGCGGTGCAGGAGGCGATCCTGCGCGAAGCCTCCCATTTCGGGCCCCGGCTTGCGGGCGGGGAGGCGCGCGAGGCGATCGCGGCGATCATCGAAAAGCGCGCGCCCGATTTTTCGAAGTTTGAGTGAGCCGCATGTCAGCCGTTACTGACGCCGTTCTCGGACGCCTGGTCAAGAGCGTCGCAAAGCAACTGCGCGCAGCGGAGCAGACGATCGCGACGGCGGAATCCTGCACTGGCGGCTTCCTGGCCAAGTGCCTGACCGACCTGCCCGGCAGTTCCGATTATTTCGAGCGCGGCTGGGTCACCTATTCGAACGAGGCGAAGACGGCCGAGCTCGGAGTCGGAACGAACCTGCTCGAGCAGGGCGGAGCGGTGAACGAGGCGGTCGCGCTCGCCATGGTGCGCGGAGCGCTCTCGGCCTGCGGCGCCGATCATGCCGTAGCCGTCACCGGCATCGCGGGCCCGGCCGGCGGCACGCCCGACAAGCCGGTCGGCACGGTCTGGATCGCCTGGGGCCTGCGCCGCCAGGGGCGGGTGCGGGTCCATGCCGAGCACCACCGGTTTCGCGGTAATCGCGATACCGTGCGCCGCCGGACGGTCGCCGCCGCGCTCCAGGGCCTCTTGGACTCGTGACCGCAACCGGCGAACCGGAACGCCACACGCTCCGGCTCTTTTTCGCCCTCTGGCCGAGCGCCGTCGAGCGCAATGCGCTCGCCATCGCGACCGGCGCCGCCGTCGCCCAGGTCGACGGGCAGGCAATTCCGGCCTCCAATCTCCACGTCACCCTGGCCTTTCTGGGCTCGGTCTCGGGGGAGACCCTTGCCCAACTGGTCGAAATCGGGGGGCAGGTGACCGCGCCACGGGTCGAACTCGATTTCGAGCGCCTCGAATTCTGGCCGAGGCCCAAGGTGCTGGTCGCGATACCGTCCCGTATCCCCGTCGAGGGCGTCGGGATCGTCGATGGGCTCTGGCAGCGGATCGAGCCGCTCGGAATCGAGCACGAAACGCGGCCCTGGCATCCGCATCTGACCCTCGTGCGGCGAGTCCGCCGCGCGCCGCCGGAAGGCCTGCGGATTTCCGTGGGACCGCCTGCATCCCCGGGCACGCCGCGATACGGTCTCGCGCTCGTCGAATCCACCACCCATGGGTCGGGTGCCCGGTACAAGGCTCTGGCGGAGTGGCCGCTCGGCGGATGACCGCCTGGGTCGCGCCCTGAGCCAGCGGGCAGGGCAGACTGTCACCCGACGAATTGGCGCCTTGCCGGAATTTTTTGTGGCGGCAGTGCCGGATGTTTATGGAATAATCGGAACAAGCCAGAGGAACGACACGCAATGGAAGACAATCGCAAGAAAGCGCTCACCGCGGCGCTCAGCCAGATCGAAAAGCAGTTCGGCAAAGGCTCGGTGATGCGCCTCGGCGAGCACCCGGCCAATAACGACATGGAGGTCGTTTCGACCGGTTCGCTCGGACTCGACGTCGCGCTCGGCATCGGCGGCGTGCCGCGTGGCCGTGTGGTCGAGGTGTATGGCCCCGAAGCCTCGGGCAAGACCACGCTCGCGCTTTCGATCATTTCCCAGGCACAGAAACTCGGCGGCGTCGCCGCTTTCGTGGATGCCGAGCACGCGCTCGACCCGGTTTACGCCGAAAAACTCGGCGTCGACGTCAAGGAATTGCTGATTTCGCAGCCGGACACCGGCGAGCAGGCGCTCGAGATCACCGACATGCTGGTGCGCTCCGGCGCGGTGGACATCGTCGTGATCGACTCGGTTGCGGCGCTGACGCCAAAGGCGGAGATCGAAGGCGAGATGGGCGAGATGCAGGTCGGCCTCCAGGCCCGGCTGATGTCGCAAGCGCTTCGCAAGCTCACCGGCAACATCAAACGCTCGAATACGATCGTGCTGTTCATCAACCAGATCCGCATGAAGATCGGGGTGATGTTCGGCAACCCGGAGACGACGACCGGCGGCAATGCGCTCAAGTTCTACGCCTCGCTCCGGCTCGACATCCGCCGCATCGGCGCGCTGAAGAACGGCGAGGAAGTGGTCGGCAACCAGACCCGCGTCAAGGTGGTCAAGAACAAGGTCTCGCCGCCATTTCGCGAGGCGGAGTTCGAGATCCTCTACGGCAAGGGCATTTCGCGCGAGGGCGAGCTGATCGACATGGGCGCGATGCACGGCCTGGTCGAGAAGTCCGGCTCCTGGTATGCGTACGAGGGCGAGCGCATCGGCCAGGGCAAGGACAATGCACGCAGCTACCTGATCGAACACCCGGATATCGCCAAGAAGATCGAAACGGCGTTGCGCAACCGGCTCCTGCCGGTACGCCGCCCGGTCGCGGTCGCGAGTGAGGCTGCGGAGGCGTAAGCCGGTCGTCCGGGAAGTCCAGGACGATCCGCAAGCAGCCCGGCTCGCGGCCCTCAAACTGCTGAACCGCCGCGACTACGGCGCTCGCGAACTCTGCGAGCGCCTCGTCGCGCGCGGCATCGAACCGGTGACCGCCATCGCCGCGGTCGAAACACTCGTCGCCGAGAAGCTGGTGGATGACGCCCGCTACGCGGAGCATTTCGTCGCGTATCATGCGAATCGCGGTCGAGGGCCCGTCGGAATCGCGTACAAGCTGCGCGAAGCGGGTGTGTCGCAGGACAAGATCGCGGCGGCGGTCGACGCGGATTCGACAGAATGGCAGAAGCGCTGCGCCGAGGTCCGGCGCAGGCGATTCGGCACCAAGCTTCCGACGACCTGGATCCAGCGCGGCCGGCAGGCGCGATTCCTGAGCCAGCGCGGATTCAGCGCGGAGCAGATCCGCGCCGCGGTCGGCCAGTTTCCCGGCGAGGATTGATGGCGGCGAAGAAGAAATCGACCCTGTCGAGCAGCGAGCTCCGGAGCGCATTCCTGGAGTTTTTCCGCGCGCGCGGCCATGCGGTCGTACCTTCGTCCCCGCTCGTGCCCGGCAACGACCCGACGCTCCTCTTCACGAACGCCGGCATGGTGCAGTTCAAGGACGTCTTTCTCGGAAAGGACGAGCGGAGCTACAAGCGCGCCGCGAGCTCGCAACGCTGCGTGCGCGCGGGCGGCAAGCACAACGACCTCGAGAATGTCGGCTACACCGCGCGGCACCACACGTTCTTCGAGATGCTCGGCAACTTCAGCTTCGGCGATTACTTCAAGCCGGAGGCGATCGAATTCGCCTGGGATTTCGTCACCGGCACGCTCCGGATCCCGCCGGAGAAACTCTGGATCACTGTCTACAAGGACGACCACCAGGCAGCCGACCTCTGGCTCAAGAAGATCCGCGTAAGCCCGAAGCGCTTTGCGCGCCTCGACGAACAGTCGAATTTCTGGGCGATGGGCGACACCGGTCCCTGCGGGCCCTGTTCCGAGATTTTCTACGACCACGGCACGGAGGTGAAAGGCGGCCCGCCCGGCTCGAAGAACGAGGACGGCGACCGCTACGTCGAGATCTGGAATCTCGTCTTCATGCAGTACGAGCGATCGGCCGACGGGACGATGACACCGCTGCCGAAGCCCTCCGTCGACACCGGCATGGGTCTCGAACGCGCGGCTGCCGTCATGCAGGGCGTGCATTCGAATTACGATATCGACCTGTTCCGGAGCCTGCTCGCGGCCGCGGCGGATGCGACGCATCAGAAGAAGACGACGAGCCCGTCTCTGCGTGTGATCGCCGATCACATCCGCGCCTGTTCCTTCCTGATCGTGGACGGCGTGATCCCGGGCAATGACGGGCGCGGTTATGTGCTCCGCCGGATCATCCGTCGCGCGATCCGCCACGGTTACAAGCTCGGGCAGGAAAAGCCGTTTTTTCATTTGCTCGTGCCCGCGCTCGCGAACGAAATGGGCGCGGCCTATCCGGAACTCACGAATGGCGCCGGTCACGTCGTGCGTGTGCTGCGGCAGGAAGAGGAGCGCTTCGCGGAGACGCTCGAAAACGGCATGGCGCTTCTCGAGACCGCGATCAGGAAGATGAAAGGCAGGACCATCGCCGGCGAAACGGTCTTCAAGCTCTACGACACCTACGGCTTTCCGGTCGATCTCACGGCCGACATCGCGCGCGAGCGTGGTCTCGCGATCGACCAGGCCGGTTTCGAGAAGGCGATGGAAGGCCAGCGCGAGCGGGCACGCGCCGCCAGCCGGTTCGGAGTTGACCTCCGCGGCCCCGACACACTCGGGGCAGAGAGCGAATTCACCGGTTACGATCACCTGCAGGGCGAAGGTCGCATCCTCGCGATCCAGAAGGACGGTGCCGAAGTCATGTCCGCTGCGCCGGGCGACGAGGTCGGGATCGTGCTCGACGTGACTCCGTTCTATGCGGAATCCGGCGGCCAGGTCGGCGACGTGGGCAGCCTGCGGAACGGCCCGGCCCGGTTCCAGGTGACGGACACGAAGAAGCAAGGCGATGCCCATCTCCACCTCGGCCGCGTCGAAGCCGGCACGTTCAGGAAAGGCGACGTCGTCTCCGCGATCGTGGATGCCGCGACCCGCCAGGCGACCGTGCTGAACCACAGCGCAACGCATCTCCTGCACGCGGCGCTTCGCAAGTTGCTCGGCACGCACGTGATCCAGAAAGGCTCGCTCGTCGCGCCCGACCGACTGCGATTCGATTTCTCGCACACGCAGCCCGTGACGCCCCAGGAACTCGACGCGATCGAGCGCCTCGTCAACGCCGAGATCCGCCGGAATTCCGCGGCGGACATCCGCCATCTCGCCTATGACGCCGCGATCAAATCGGGTGCGATGGCGCTGTTCGGCGAGAAATACGGCGACGAGGTCCGTGTGCTGAAGTTCGGCGACTTCTCCACCGAGCTCTGCGGCGGCACGCATGTCGGGCGTACGGGCGATATCGGCTTCTTCAAGATCACGAGCGAGGGCGGCATCGCCTCCGGCATCCGTCGAATCGAAGCAGTGACGGGCGAGGGCGCGCTCCAGGCGGTTAAGGCGGCGGACGCCACCTTGAAGCGCGTTGCCGCGGCGCTCCGTTCCACGCCGGCCGAGCTCGAGGGCAAGGTCACGCAACTGATCGATCAGCAGAAGAAGCTCGAGCGCGAAGTGGCGAGCCTGAAATCGAAACTGACCTCCGGTCACCGTGGGGACCTGGCCGAAGGCGCGGTCCACGTGCGGGGCGTGCAGGTGGTCGCGACCGCGATCGACGGCGCCGACGCGCAATCGCTGCGCGAAGCCGTGGATTCGCTGAAAGGCCGGCTCGGATCGGCCGTGATCGTGCTCGGCACCGTGACCGGGGAAGGCAAGGTATCGCTGGTCGCGGGCGTCACGTCGGACCTCACGCAGAAAATTCGCGCAGGCGACCTGGTCGGCGAAATCTCGAAGATCGTCGGCGGCCGCGGCGGCGGCCGGCCGGACTTCGCCCAGGCCGGCGGCACCGACCCTGCGAAGCTCGAAGCTGCGCTCGCGGCCGTCGAGCCGCTGGTCGCCCTGAAGCTTGGAGGAACCTGAACCCGGCCTTCCGGGTCGCAGTCAACGTGCACATCTTCGCCTTGCCGTTCGCGTTGTTGCTTGCACAGGCCGCCCAAGTCCCCTTGCCCGATCGATCCATGACGATCGAGCCCGTCGTGCTCGACGACATTGCCGTGACCGCCGACGAGCCACGTTTCGTCGCGCCGACACGGCGCGACAGGATCGGCCGCATCTGGGCGCCGGTTTCGATAAACGGCCAGGGACCGTTTCGCCTGGTCCTCGACACCGGCGCCAGCCATTCGGCCCTCACGGCGCGGGTTGCCGAGGCGCTCGGCATCCCGGTCGATCCCAGTCACTCGGTGATGCTCCGCGGGGCGACGGGCTCGGTCGCCGTGCCGGTCATCCCGGTCAGGACTCTCGAGGTCGGTGATCTCCTGAT
>DASWIQ010000072.1:0-3724 GCA_036397615.1 Steroidobacteraceae bacterium | reverse complement strand
GGATCGAGCGTGGCGGCCAGCGCGGAAACCTCCTGTTCGATGCGTTTCAGCAACTCGTCGCGCTCAGCCGTCAACGATTCGAGGCTCTCGCCGGCCCGCGCGACATCGCCGCGCTCGCTGAACACGCGGCCCGCGGATCTTGCGGCCGAGCCCGCGCGGGTCGTCGCAGCGCTCCGGCCGCCGAAGATCGCACCGAGGACCGACGTGCCGATCGAGATCGCCGTGTCGAGCTTGCGTTGCGTGTACTGGGATTTCTCGCGCTCGACGCGATCGGACGCGCGCTGCAACCGCTCCTCGAGGGACTTGAGCTTCGCGGCGTGCTTTTCGCGGAGTTTTGCGACTTCCCTGTCGCGGTGCTCGCGCAAGCCCTGCGCAAGCCGCGCGCGGAAATCACCCTCGCTCTCGCCCGGGTTCGAGGTCAGTTTCGGCGACTTTGCGGCAAGGAGTTCCACGGCTCCGTTCTGATAAAGCGTGGCGGCGAGCGCCTTGCCCCAGGTCTCGTAATTCCTGGCCGCGAGTGCGGCGGCGGGCAGCTCCGCAAAACCCGCGTTCTCGACCGGACCTGCGGCAGTGACGGCTTCGAGGTTTTGCACGACGACCGCGTCATTCCAGGCCGGCGCGCCGTCGCCGTCCGCAAGCGGCGCGAGCCAGGCGCCGCGCGTCCAGCTGTCGACCGCGGCGGCCTTGTCGGCGTAGTGCAGTTCGGCGGTCGCGACGATGCGGGGGCGATACACGAGTTCGCCCGTCCCGGGCCTGGCCGCGAGGAAGATTTCCCCGACGCCGTTCGGCAAGCCGGGACGCGCGGCTGGCTTTGGCGCCGCAGCGGCGGCTTCGGCATTCGCGGGCTCGACAGCCTTCCGGCCCGACATGAGACGCGTGATCTCGGGAAGCGTCAGTGGGCCGCGCAGCCAGCTCAAGGCCCATCGCGTGCGGAACAGGACCGGAGCCTCGTCGTTGACATTTCGCATGAGAAACACGCGTGGCGCGATGCCCGCCATCAGCTTCTCGAGCGCGCCGCGATCGAAACCGGCGCCCGCCTGCGCGCTCAAGAGGCCGTCGATGACGCGCGCCTGGTCGCGCTCGGTCTGGAGCCGGCCGATGAACCAGGTGCCCGCGTTCGAAAGTCCCTTGTAATCGAGATCGACGGGGTTCTGCGTCGCGAGCATGACTCCGAGCCCGAAGGCGCGCGCCTGCTTCATGAGCGTGAGCAGGGGCAGCTTGGAGGGCGGCATCGCCGAGGGCGGGAAGTAGCCGAAGATCTCGTCCATATAAAAGAGTGCGCGGAGCGCCGCCGTGCCCGGTTGCCGGCGCATCCATGCGACCAGCTCGTTCGCGAGAAGCGTTACGACGAACATGCGTTCGGGATCGCTCAGGTG
Organism: Steroidobacteraceae bacterium; assembly: GCA_036397615.1. Classification (GTDB taxonomy): domain Bacteria; phylum Pseudomonadota; class Gammaproteobacteria; order Steroidobacterales; family Steroidobacteraceae; genus SCUD01. The sequence goes on along the minus strand of DASWIQ010000072.1, from coordinate 2,348 downwards.
GGCGATCGAGATGATCGAGATCCGGGGCTTGCCTTCGGCCGTGAACAGGAGACGCTGGATGTCGAGCGCTTCGCCTTCCAGCCACACGCCGAACCCTGGCGAGGCGAGGAGGTTGTTGATCGACATCGCGAGGTCGAGACGCTCTTTCGCCGGATAGAAGGTCTCGACGTCGAACACGCCGACCTTGTCGAAGGGCGGCTTCTGGATCGCGCCGATGAGACCCGCGAGGTCGAGCGCATTGCCCTTGCCCCAGGCGGCGTCGACGATTGCGGACAGCAGGATGTGCTCGCGGCTCTTTAATGGATCGGCGGCGATGCCGACGAGGCCGAGCAGTCCCGCGACGGCCGCCGAGATCCGGTCCCGGGTCGCGCCGGGATCGCCGTTTGCCGGCGCTGGCGCGAAGGAGCGAAGTATCGAGAGCGGCAGGCCCGCGGTGCTCCCGGGCGTGTAGATCGCGATGTCGACGGCATCGCGGAAGCGGCGGATGCGATCTCCGTCCTGTCCCCATTCGGCGAGACCGGTCTTCCACGTCTCGGCCGTTTTCTTCGCGAGTTCGTCGGGCGTCGTGCCCTTGCGACCGGCCTCGCCGGGATCGATCCACGGCAGGAATTCCGCGGGCGAAAGGCCGGAAAAGCTCAGCATCAGGTTGGCCATGTCGCCTTTCGGATCGATCACGAGCGCGGGGATGCCGTCGAGCGCGGCCTCCTCGAGCAGCGAGATGCAGAGGCCCGTCTTGCCGCTGCCGGTCATGCCGACGCAGACCGCGTGCGTCGTGAGATCTCGGGAGTCGTACATCAGGGGCTCTGCCGCCAGCGCATCTTTGGCGGCGTCATAGCCGCGACCGATGTAGAAGGCGCCCAGTTTTTCGAAGTCGGCCACGCGACGATTATACGCAGGGGAGATCCGTGCTACTTTGGCCGCCCGCGGCGGGCCGCGGCAGGGTGATCACGCGACATGAACCGGACGAAACGGCGGATTTGCGGGCTCATCGCCGCGGGCGCGACTCTCACGGCGGGCCTCGGGCCGGCCGCGGAAACGGCGGCGCCCGACCCGAATGCTGCCGCAAACGACTTTTTCGAGCGAGCGCTCGACGAGCGCCTGCTGCTCGAGCCGACCCAGGCGAGTTCGCTCGGCCTCCGGACCGGCTACGACCGATGGCAGGACGCCTCCGAGCGCGGCGACAGCGAACGGCTCGCGCTCGCGGAACGCCAGCTCGCGGAACTGAAAACAATCGATCCCACGAAACTCGACGACGCGACGCGGCTCTCGTGGAAGGTTTTCGAGACTTCCGAGGAGCGGCGCATCGCCCGCTATCGCTGGCGGAACCACAGCTACGTCTTCGACAAGGACGGCACGCACGTCTCGTTGCCCGCCTTCCTGATCAATACCCATCGAATCGAGACCGAAGCGGACGCGATCGCCTACGTTCGCCGTCTCGATGCTGTGCGGACGCTCTTCGATCAGCAGCTTGGACGGGCGACGCTCGCGGCGAAGCAGGGCATCGCACCACCGCGCTTCGTCTATCCGTATGTGATCGAGGATGCGGGCAACATCATCAAGGGGCGGCCGTTCGACAATGGCACCGAGGACAGCCCGCTCCTCGCCGATTTCCGCGACAAGCTCGGGAAACTCTCGATCGACGAGGCGCGCCGCGAATCGCTACTGGCCCGGGCGGAGCGCGCGCTTCTCACGTCCGTCAGGCCGGCCTACGAGGCGGTGATCTCGTGGGCGCGTGAAATGGAGAAATCGGCCACCGACGACGACGGCGTCTGGAAACTTCCGGACGGCGCCGCGTACTACGACTACCTGCTGAAGAACTTCACGACGACCGATCTTTCGGCAGCGGAAATCCACGAGATCGGGCTTCGCGAAGTCGCGCGCCTGCATGGCGAGATGCGCGGGGTCATGAAGCAGGTCGGATTCAAGGGCGACCTGCCCGCGTTCTTCGAGTTCATGCGCACGGATGCGCAGTTCTATTACCCCGACACGGAGGAGGGGCGGGCGGCCTGGCTTTCGGAAGCGAACAATCGCATCGTCGCGATGCGGGCTAAGCTCCCCGAACTCTTCGTCACGCTGCCGAAGGCGGACGTCGTCGTGCAGGCCGTGGAGCCGTTTCGGGAGAAATCCGCGGGCAAGGCGTTCTATCAGCGGCCCACGCTCGACGGCAGCCGGCCCGGCGTCTTCTACGGCAACCTCTACAAGATGAAGGAGATGCCAAAGTACGAGCTCGAGGCGCTCGTATACCACGAGGCGATTCCGGGTCATCACATGCAGAACGCGATTGCCCTGGAGGAAACGGCGTTGCCGCGTTTCCGTCGTCTCGGCGGGTATACGGCGTATTCCGAGGG
>DASWIQ010000071.1:0-26988 GCA_036397615.1 Steroidobacteraceae bacterium | reverse complement strand
GCGCTTGCCGCCGCCCTGGCGTCCCGGCGCTTCTACCAGCATTTCTTCCTGCTCATGGTTCCCGGCCTGACCATGGTGGCCATCGCATTCCTGCGGTTGGCGTGCGCGAGTGGGCGACTCCGGAACCTGTGCGCGTTGTGGTTTCTGCTCATGGCCGGGGCAGGCGCATTGAGCTCACACGAGGAATTTCTTCGGGGCTTGCGGGCGCACGTCAAAGTGACTCGCGGTGCGGCGCCGGATCATGTCTCGGCGGCCGGTCAGTTCATGTCGGAACGGCTCAGGCCGGGTGAAACCATCTACGTGTATGACGGTCAGCCAATTCTCTATTTCCTGACGCGCACGGTGCCACCGACGCGGTTCGCGTTCCCTGAGAGCCATCTCCGGGAGGAAACGGCCGGTCGATTCGGATCCACGCCATACGATTCCGTCCACAAGATTCTTGAAGGCGGGCCCCGCTTCGTCATTGCCGGACCGCGTCCCGACGATTCCGATCTGACAGCGGTCGCCGCCCTGCTATATGACACGTTGGACCGCGAATACGCTCCAGTGAATGCGGTAAACGCGAACGCACCCGCGGATGTCTACGAAAAAATCGGCATGAGCGCCGCTGATTGATCGCTGCGCGACGTCGAGGGCCTGCTGTAGACTGAAGATCAACGACAAGGGGTCGGGTCGCGTGCAATGGAGCATGTGGAAAGTAAACACGCCCCGCCGGATGTGCCGGTGCCGCAAAAGCGTCTGCTGAGGCGAGCCTTTCACCGATTCATCCCCGCGGGATTTCACGACCCGGTGGGGCTCGCGCGCCGGCTGCTCCAGAGCGAAAATCCCGCCGCGATTTTCGCCCTGCGTGCGGCGTTGCTTGGCCCGCTGCTCATGCCGCTCGACCTGCTGCTCGCGCCGCTCGAGCATCTGCGCTACCGACGCGCCCCTGAGCCCCAAAGGCCGATTCTGCTGATTTGCGGTCCTGCCCGTTCCGGCACGACCGTCACGGCCCAGCTGCTGATTCAAAATCTTCCGGTCTCTTACTTTTCCAACCTGACTTCCGTCTTCCCGCGTGCGCCGCTTACGGCAGAGTCGATCTTTGGCCGGCAGCGGCGGCAGACCGATGTGAGCTTCCGCAGTTATTACGGACGCACCAGCGGCTGGTCTGGCCCCAACGATGCGCTCTATGTCTGGGACCGCTGGTTCGGAAGTGACAGGACCCGGATTCCGCAGGAGCTTGCGCCAGCGGTGCGGCAGGCAATGCTCTCGTTCTTCGGCGCGCGCGAGCGTCAGACGGGGCAGCCGACGCTCGGCAAGAACAACGCGCTCAATGCCTGCGCCCACCTCGTGGCCGAAGCGCTGCCCACGGCGCGCTTCATCTGTCTCGAGCGGTCTCGCGTGACTCTGGCCCTTTCGTTACTCAGGGCGCGAGTCGAAATCCATGGTCGACCGGAACTGGCATACGGTCTCATGCCGCCCGATTGCCGCCAAGGCAATGATCCGGTTGAGGACATATGCCGGCAGATCCTGTTCCACGAGCAGCTTGCCCGCCGGCAACTCGAGCGGCTCGGCCCCGAGCGGTTTGTGCTCGTGCGTTACGAGGACGTTTGCAGGAATCCGCGGGAGTTTGTCGAGCGGATCCGGCGCGATGTCCTGGGCGAAAAGCCGGACGATTCCGAGATGGACCCGATCACGGGACCCCGTTCCACCACGAACAGACCGGAAGATCCGACGCTCACTGACCGAATCGAGAAGACGTTCGATCGGATTTCACGCGGCGAGTCGTGATACCTCAGGGCAGGGGAAGACCGGCCGTCCAGCCTTCACGGCGAAGCTTCTCGATCAGCGCGAGCGCGCGGCTCCGTCCCTCCTTCGAGTGCAGGGGCAGCACGAGAACGTCCCCGGCGCGCGCCCACGCAAGCGCATGGCGCACGGCGTGGTCCTCGTCGGCCGCGTCCGCTATCGAGCCATCCGTCACGCCCGCGTGGGCGAGCGCGCGGCGAAGGATCGCGGGCACTTCACCGCTGTCGCGGCCGCGCAGGTAGCTGCCGAGTTCCTTGACCACGACGAGATCCGGACGCGCCATGGCCGCGACCGCCGCAAGCCGGTCGATGTCCGTGTCCTCGCGATTGCCGGCCTGACCGAGCAGGAGCGCAAGCCGGCCGCCGCTTCGCAGGTGCTGCGCGAAATCGACGAGCCCCGCGAGCGCGGCCGGATTGTGGGCGAAGTCCACGATCAGGTTGAGTCCGCCGAGTTCGAAACGCATCAGCCGGCCGGCGTTGTCTTCGGGATTCGCGCCGAAGCGCGCAAATACTGCTGCGATCGCGGCGGGCTCGACGCCGAGGCCTGCCGCGGCGAGCGAGGCGTTCGCGAGATTCGACACGTTGAAAAGGGAATGCCCGCCGGCGGCGAGCGGCATGGACTCGATCGCGCCCAGGTCGTGCTCCCGGCCGTGCAGCGCAAGGACCAGCCGTCCGTCGCGTGTGCCGGCCGTCGCGCCGCCGGCTCGCCGATGCGCGGCGAGGAGCGCGTGATCGGCGTCGAGTGCGAACCAGCCGAGCGGCTTCCCGCTTTCCGGCGCCTTGCGGGCGAGCAGCGCGTCATCGGCATTGACGACGAAGAGGCCGCCCGAGCCGAGCGCGCGCGCCACAGCGAGCTTCACGTCGGTGAGCGCCTCGAGATCGTGCACGCCAAACTCGCCGAAATGATCCGCGGCGATGCTCGTGATGACGGCGACGTCGGCCAGGCCGACCGCGAGACCGCGCCTTAGAATTCCGCCACGCGCGGTCTCGAGGACGGCGGCTTCGACGCGCGCGTCGCGAAGCACGCGGCGTGCGCCTGCCGGACCGGAGTAGTCGCCGGTGCCGAGCGGATGCCCGGCGACGAAAACGCCGTCCGTGCAGCAGTAACCGGTGGCCCGGCCGGCCGCCTTTGCGCAGGCGGCGATCAGGCGCACCACCGTCGTCTTGCCGTTTGTGCCTGTGACGAGGGCCGTCGGAACGCCGTGCAGCCTGCCCCAGGGCACCGCCTCGGCGTCGGGCAGATCGCCCGCTGGCCAGCTGTGACCGCCACTGCCTGCACCGAGCGTCAGTATCTCGTCATCGGCGAGGACCGGCAGGCCGCGTGCTGCGGCCGCGTCGAGCAGCGCGCGCAGTCGCGGATTCGCTTCGCGCGCCGCGCGGCGCCGCAGCCGAAGCAGGGCGCCTGCCTCGTCGAGCACGGGCGCTTCCGCTTCCTCGGGCTGCTCCACGGCGAGGGCGGCGATGAGACTTGCGCGGCGCGCCGGTTCGCGAAGCGCGATCGACGCGCAGAGCGCCCATTCGTTGACTTCGGTTGCCGTGAAGAGCTGGTCCGGCGGTGCGCCGAGCGCAAGAGACGCGCCGGTCCGATGAGCAATCGCGTGTTCCGGCGCGGCAGGCCAGCGTAACTCCTTGCGCGCGAGACGCACGCGCCGCTCCCAGTCGCGAAGCACGCCGGCATCGCGCTCCTCCGTCTCGAGCACGGCGCCGGGGCCGTCGAAAAACCGGTTGTGACCGGTCAGCCGGCGCGAATCGGTGAAAGGCGGTGAGCCTGACTCACTCAGTCGGACGCCTCGGGCGCATAGCGGATGCCGCGCTCGTCGCGGATCAGGCCATCGAGCGAGAGCGGCGCCGCGGTCTCAGGAGGCGATTCGACGAGCGGCGCCGATAACGGCTCGGCCACGCGGACGGCGGCAGGCGCCGGCGCGCCTTCCGGCCGGAATCGGATGATCTGTTTCCAGGAACGCACGAGCGCATCGGCGAATATCAGGACGAGGTCGCCCGGCTCGCCCATACGGAGCGCCGCGTCGACCGCCTCCTGCTCGTCCGGGATCACTGAAATCGCGGACTGAGGCACGCCGGCGGCGACGAGCGTTGCCGACATGATGCGCGGGACTTCGTCCGGCGCGCGATCGCGCAGATTGTCGTCGCGGCGGCAGATGTAATGATCGAAGCGGCCCGCCACCGCCTGCGCGATGGCGCGCAGGTCCTCGTCGCGCCGGTCGCCCGGACCCGCGAGCACGACGATGCGCCGGCCCGCCACGTCGAGACGCCCCGCGAGGTCCGCGAGCATCGACACCGCATGCGCGTTGTGGCCGTAGTCGAAGAGCACCTTGAACGGGTGCTCGTCGTAGATGTTCATGCGGCCGGGCGCCTGGTAGAAGGTCGTGTCGAAGGTGCGCAGTCCCTGCCGGATCGCATCGAGCTTCATGCCGAGCGAGAAGGCAATCGAGGCCGCGAACATCGCGTTCTGGACGTTGTGCGTCGCGCGGCCCTCGAGCGTCGCCGGGATCAGGTGGGTCCAGACGAGCGGGATGTGGCTGCCGCGGTCGTACAGCGTGACCATCTGGCCGTTGACGCCGGCCTCGAGCGCGCAGGCGCGGCCGCCGGCCCGGATGTGCTCGCGCACCAGCGTGTGCTGCGGATTCATCGTCACGTAGCAGATGTGCTCGGCATCGGTGTGGGCCGACATGCGCAGCACCAGCGGATCGTCCGCGTTCAATACGGCGCAGCCGGTCGCGACCTCGACCACGACACGCTTGACCTCGGCAAGCTGCTCGAGCGTCTCGATGCCCTTGAGGCCCAGGTGGTCGGCCTGCACGTTCAGCACCGCGCCGACGTCGACGGCGGGCACGCCCATGCCGGCGCGCAGCAGCCCGCCGCGCGCGGTCTCGAGCACCGCGGCGTCGATGTGCGGATCGGAAAGCACCATGCGCGCCGAGACCGGGCCGGTCATGTCGCCGGTAACCGTGCGCTGCCCGTCGATATAGACGCCGTCGGTGGTCGTGAGTCCCGGCGTATAGCCCGACATCTTCAGGATGTGCGCGAGCATGCGCGCGGTCGTGGTCTTGCCGTTCGTACCGGTGATCGCCGCGATCGGCACACGCGAGGGAGTGCCCTGCGGGAACAGCATGTCGATCACCGGGCCCGCCGCGTCCCGTGCCGTGCCCTCGGAGGGCGCCACGTGCATTCTGAAACCTGGAGCGGCATTGATCTCGCAGATGCCGCCGCCGATCTCGCGGTACGAGAGCGTGATGTCTTTCGACAGGAAGTCGACGCCGCCGACGTCGAGACCGATCGCCTTGACCGCGCGCACGGCCATGTCGCGGTTGTCGGGGTGGATGACGTCAGTCACGTCGGTCGCCGTGCCGCCGGTCGAGAGATTCGCCGTCGATCGAAGGTAGACGACACGCCCGGTCTCCGGCACCGATTCCGCCGTGAGTTCCGCGCGCGCGAGCATCATCTGGGCCTGCGGGTCGATTTCGAGGCGGGTCAGCACCTTTTCGTGGCCGACGCCGCGGCGCGGATCCAGGTTCACGCTCTCGACGAGCTGCGCGACCGTGTGCCTGCCGTCGCCGACCACGTGACCGGGCGTGCGGCGGGTCGCGGCGATCAATTCGCCGTTGACGACGAGCAGGCGGTGATCGTCGCCTTCGAGGAAGGTCTCGACGATGACCGAGCGCGAATGCTCGCGCGCGGCCGCGAAGCCGCGTTCAACTTCCTCGTCGCTCGTGAGTCGGATCGAGATGCCGCGACCGTGATTTCCGTTATAGGGTTTCGTCACGACCGGGAAGCCCAGGCGGTTCGCGGCGCGCACTGCCTCGCGCTCGTTCTGGACGAGTTCCTGGCGCGGCACCGGCAGGCCGAGCGCGCCGAGGATGCGATTGGTTTCCTCCTTGTCGCTCGCGAGTTCGACCGAAATGTGCGGCGTGCGGCCCGTGACCGTCGCCTGGATCCGCTGCTGGTATTTTCCGTGCCCGAGCTGGATCAGCGACTGGTCGTTCAGCCGCAGCCACGGGATCCCGCGCTTCTCGGCCGCATGCACGAGCGATGCGGTCGAGGGACCGAGCGCGCGGCGCTGCGCGAACTTGATGTACTCGTCGCGCGCCGTCGGCCACTCCCAGCCCGTCGGCACACTGCCGGCCGGCCGGAGATCTTCCGACAGCAGCGAACAGAGCAGCCGCAGCGCAAGTTCGCCCGCTGCGACGCCTTCCTCGCGCTCGGCATATTCGTAGACGACGGAGTAAAGACCGGGCCGATCGAGGCTTCGCGTCTTGCCGAAGGTGACGTCCTCGCCGGCGACATTCTGCAATTCGAGAGCGGCATGTTCGAGCACATGGCCGAGCCAGGTGCCCTCGTCATCGTTCATGCGCCGGATGAAACCACCCGGCTCCTGGTAGGAGCAGCCGTGCTCGGCGAGGCCGGGCAGGGCGGCGATCAGGCTGTCGACGAAACCTTTGCCGAGTTTTCCTGTCGGCCAGGCCTCGAGCGCGCCGAGATCGAGCTCGAGACGGATGACCGGGAAGCGGGCGAAGTGCGATGGGCCGACATAGATGGAGCGGTCGAGGATCCGCATGAGGGCCGCCTCATTCCCGCGTCGGCGTCAGGCTGCCCGTCGCGGCCTGCCGCGTGTGCAGATTGAAGGTCGCGCCGGCCGTGAGGATGTGCACGACCAGGCCCAGAATGCAGATCGGCTGGCCTTCGGTGGCGCTGTCGACCGACGAGAAATCGACCTTCGACGCGTCGACGACCGTGACGCCGCCGCTGCCTTCCACTTCGAGGGTCTCGTCTGGCCCGATGAAGGCGGCCGTGTCCTCGTCGAGACCGATGCCGACCGCGAACGGGTTGTAGGCAAGCGCGGTAATGAGCCGCCCGAGGCGGTCGCGCTCGCGGAAATGCTGGTCGATGATGAACCGGTTGGTGAGCCCGAGGCCCGGCGCGAGCCGGACGCTGCCCGCGATTGCGGCCGCGCCGTCGTCGCCGAAGGCGATCATGTGCTCCGACAGGATGCTCGCGCCGGCGCTGGTGCCGCCGACGGTGACGCCGTGAGCGTTCTGCGTACGGATCAGCTTGGCGACCGGCGTGCCGCCCAAGAGCGTTGTCAGCCGCAGCTGATTGCCGCCGGTGAAGAAGATCCCGCTCGCCTCCTTGATGCGCGCGAGCCGGCCTGCTTCCTGGCAGTCGCGGCGCGTGTCGAAATCCATGACGTCGACGCGACGCGCGCCGAGCTCGCGGAAGAGCTTTTCGTAGCGCTCGCCGGTCTCATGCGCGCGGCTCGCGGTCGGGATCACGACGATGTCGGCGTCGTCGCCGCCCGACACGCGCACGAAGCGCGCCAGGATGCGCGGATCGTTTTCCTTGTTCTCGGCGCCGCCGATCGGAACGATGTGGCCGCGCGTCTCGCCTTCGGGGACCCTGCTGGAGCTCATGGCGTAGGCCTAGCCGCCAAGCGCGGTCTTGATGCGCGCCGAGAGCGCGCCGATGTCGGTGCGGCCCTGAACCTTCGGTTTCAGGATTCCCATGACCTTGCCCATCTCTTTCATCGAGGTGGCGCCTGTTGCGGCGATCGCCTCGCGGATCATCCCGTCGAGTTCGGCCGCGTCGAGCTGGGCCGGCAGGTAGCCGGAGAGCAGTTCGATCTCGGCGGTTTCCTTCGCGACCAGGTCCGCGCGATTGCCGGCCTGGAACTGGGCGACCGATTCCCGGCGCTGCTTGATCATCTTGTCGATGACCGAGAGCACCTGAGCGTCATCGAGGGCGATGCGCTCGTCGACTTCGCGCTGCTTGATGCCGGCTTGAAGCATGCGGATGCAGGAGAGGCGATCCTTCTCGCCTGCCCGCATCGCCGCCTTCATGTCTTCCGTGATGCGGGCCTTCAGGCTCATCCCGGAGTCAACGCGTGGCGCTGCGCCCGCCGTCGCGGGATGCGCGCTTCAGGTGCCGCTTGATCGCGGCGGCCTTCTTGCGTTTCCGTTCCTGGGTGGGCTTCTCGTAGAATTCCCGGCGACGGAGCTCCGTCAGGACACCGGCCTTTTCGCAGGCGCGCTTGAAACGACGCAGGGCGGCGTCGAAATACTCGTTCTCGCGGATACGGACACTCGGCATTCGAACCTCTCGCTCGCCTGGACTGCCCCGGACAGGCCCGGGGAAAGGGCCCGGAATTGTAGTGATCTGCCCCCGGAAAATCAAAAACCTAGCCTTATGATCGTGCTTGGCATCGAGACCTCCTGCGACGAGACCGCGGTCGCCATTTATGACGGCGACAAAGGCCTGCTGGCCGACCGGGTCTACAGCCAGATCGAGCTGCACCGCCGGCACGGCGGGGTGGTGCCGGAGCTCGCCTCGCGGGATCACATCGAACGGCTCTTGCCGATGATCGAGGCGGTGATCGCGGACGCCGGGCTCGCCGCGCAAGCCATTGAAGGCATTGCCTATACCGCGGGACCGGGACTGATCGGGGCGCTCCTGGTCGGCGCTTCGGTCGCCCGCGCGCTAGGTTATGCCTGGGGCGTACCGGTGGTAGGCGTGCACCATCTGGAGGGTCACCTCCTGGCCCCGGCGCTCGAACCCGATGCCCCCGGCTTTCCATTCGTCGCTCTCCAGGTCTCCGGAGGCCACACGATGCTCGTCGAAGTGGCTGGTGTCGGGCGATACCGGATCCTCGGCGAAACGCAGGACGATGCCGCCGGCGAAGCTTTCGACAAGACCGCGAAATTGCTCGGGCTCGCATACCCGGGCGGGCCCGCGCTCGCCACGCTCGCGGAGAGCGGGCGGGACGGCCGATGGGATTTTCCGCGGCCGATGCTCGACCGGCCGGGCCTCGATTTCAGCTTCAGCGGCCTGAAGACGGCGGTAGTCGTCGCGGTGCGCGGCCGCAAGCTCGATGCGCAGGCGCGTGCCGATGTCGCGCGCGCCTTCGAGGCGGCGATCGTCGAGACGCTCGTGACGAAGGCGCTGCGCGCGCTGCATCTGACAGGGATCGGTACGCTCGTAGTGGCGGGTGGCGTCGGCGCGAACAAGCGACTGCGCGCCGAGCTTGCGCGCGCGGTGGCGGTGGATGGCGACCGCGTGTTTTTCCCGCGCCCGGAGTACTGCACCGACAATGCGGCAATGATCGCGGTGGCGGGCCATCATCGGCTGGCGGCCGGTGAGCGCGAGGATCTGCCGGTGCGCGCGCGCGCGCGCTGGCCGCTCGACGAGCTCAGGGCGCCTGGGCATTGAGGACAGACATGGACCGCATATTCCTCACCGCTCTCTCGGCCGAAGCCATCATCGGCATCTACGACTGGGAGCGTGAGGTCCGCCAGCGTATCGAGATCGATCTCGAAATCTGGGTCGATCTCGCGGCGGCGGCAAAGAGCGATGCGATCGAAGACACGCTGAATTACAAATCGGTCGCCAAGCGCGTGCTTGCCTTCGTGGAGGAAAGCCGCTTTCGCCTGGTCGAGGCTCTCGCGGGCGAGGTCGCTCGAATCGTGCTCGCCGAGTTCAAGGTCGAGCGCGTGCGTGTCACGTTGCACAAGCCGGGCGCGATTCGCCATTCGCGCGATGTCGGCGTCATCGTCGAGCGCGGCCGGGACGATTGATACCCCATGGCTGATGCGTATGTCGCAGCCGGCAGCAATGTGCGGCCGCGGGCGAGCCTCACTCAGGCGCTCGGCATGCTCACGCGCGAATTTCCGCGATTACGCGTCTCGCGCGCTTATGCGAACGCCGCCGTGGGATTTACGGGAGCCGATTTCGTCAACCTGGTGGTCGCGTTTCCCACGGATCTGCCGCCGGCGGAACTGGTCGAGCGCCTGAAGGCGATCGAGAGCGGGTGCGGCCGCGAGCCCGGGGCGCCGAAATGGGGACCGAGGACGCTCGATCTCGACCTGCTCCTGTACGGCGATGCCGTCGGCCGCGTCGCCGGCAGGACGCTTCCGCACCCGGATCTCATGACGCGCGCCTGGGTCCTCGGACCGCTGGCGGAACTCGCGCCCGACCTCGTGCACCCGGTGCTGCGCGAGACAGTCGCCGCGATGTGGAGGCGCTTCGACCAGCGCGCGCATCCGCTGACCCCGTTTGCGCTAGAAGGCGCAGGCTCATGAGCGCCTCAGCGATCCTCGCCGCCGAAGAGGCGCCCTCCGTCGACTGCGAGCACTTCGCCGGTCACGAATGGCGCGTCGGTCGCGAAAAAGAGCGCCGCCTTCGCGATATCCTCCGGCGATCCCGCGCGCTTCAGCGCGGTGCGCGCGACGATGCGCCGCTGGAGATCCGCATCGACGCCGTCCTCGGGCCACAGCACGGGCCCGGGTGCAATCGCATTGACGCGAATCTCCGGTCCGAGCTCACGTGCGAGCGAACGAGTCAGCATCACGAGCGCGGCTTTCGCCGCGCAATAGACCGCGTGACGGCCGAGCGGGCGGAGCGCGTGGATGTCGGCGATGTTGAGGATGAGTCCCGAATGTTTCCGGAGTTCCGGCGCCGCGGCCTGGGAGAGGAAGAGCGGGGCGCGGAGATTCGATCCGATCAGGTCGTCGAACTGGTCCTGCGTAATCGCGCCCACCGGCGTCGGGTAGAAAGTGGACGCGTTGTTGACGAGCACGTCGAGCCGGCCGAACTCGCGGATGACGGCCGCGGGCAGCGCGTCGAAAGTCGCCGGATCGGCGAGATCGGCGGGGAATGCCATTGCGGAGCCCGGACTCGCAGCGTTCAGCCGGGCGACGAGCGCATCCGCGTCGGCAGCAGAATTGCGATAGTGGACGGCGAGTCTCGCACCGCGCGCGTGAAACGCCGCGGCAATCGCGGCGCCGATGCGCCGCGCGCTGCCGGTGACCAGTACGGCCTTGTCCCTGAGCGGCAATCCGGATGTCGGCATGGGTTTGCAACGGCGGCCGGGAACGGGTGGCGACGATATCACGACCGCTGGAGCCGCTGGTGTTGAGTGCGGGCGAGGCCGCGCCGATCAGCGCCGACGAGGCCGCGCGCTCCGCGCAACTCGCTGCGCGCATCCGGAAGCGTGCAATCGATCGCGGCGGCTGGCTGCCGTTCTCCGAGTTCATGACGGCAGCGCTCTATGATGGGGAATACGGCTACTACATGACGGACCGGCCGATTTTCGGAGCGGCCGGCGATTTCGTGACGGCACCCGAAATGTCTCCGCTGTTCACGCGTTGCCTCGCCATCGGGCTCGTGGATCTCCTTGTGAAATCCGGCGGTGGCGACATCGTCGAGTTCGGCGCCGGGAGCGGGAGGATGGCGGCCGAACTGGTCGCCGCGCTCGCGCGGCTCGGAACGCTGCCGCGCCGCTATCGCATCGTCGAGCCGAGCCCGATGCTGGCCAGCCGGCAGCGGCGGTGGTTCGAGCGCTGGCCAGGCACCGCGAGTCTTTTCGATCGATTCGAATGGCTCGAAGGGCCGCCCGCGGAGGAATGGCAGGGCGTGGCTCTTGCCAACGAAGTCGTCGATGCGCTGCCCGTCGATCGCTTTCGAATTGCGGGACATCGCTGCGAGGCGATTGGCGTCGTTGCGACCGCTGCCGGCTTCGACTGGCAGGCGCGACCGGCGGACTCGCCGCTCCGGGAGGCGGTCGACGCGCTCCAGAGTCGCCTGCCTGTTCCGATGCCGGATGGATACGTGTCGGAACTGCGCACGGTCCAGCGCGCATGGATCGGGGCCGCGACCGGAAAACTGACAAAAGGCGCGATGCTCGTGACCGATTACGGACTGCCGCGCGCGCAGTACTACCACCCCTCCCGCGGCGGCGGGACCTTGTGCGGGTTCCGCCGTCACCGTCGCATGGCGGACGTGCTCTCGATGCCGGGAGCGCAGGACCTGACGGCCTGGGTCGACTATTCGGCGCTCGCGGATTCGGCGCGCGCCGACGGCCTGGAAGTCGGCGGCTTTGCGACACAGGCGCATTACCTGCTTTCGGTCGGCGTCGAGCGTGAACTCGCGCGCCTCGTCGAGGGCGCGGACGAGCGCGATCGCATCGCGCAGCGCCAGGCGGCCGCGACATTATTACTGCCCGGTGAAATGGGCGAGCGCTTCAAGGTGATGGCATTGACGCGCGGCGTCGGCGGCCCGATCGCCGGCTTCGGCTTCAGGGACCTCAGCGCCAGTCTGTAGGATGAGGGCATAGGGAGACGACGTGGATCCACTCCAAGCGGTAATTCTTGCCATCGTGCAGGGCCTGTCCGAGTTCCTGCCCATTTCGAGTTCGGGCCACCTGGTGCTGGTGCCGCACTTCTTCGGATGGCGCGACCAGGGCCTTGCCTTCGACGTCGCCGTTCATGTCGGCACGCTGTTCGCGGTCGTCGCCTATTTTCGCGTGCAACTTCTCGCGATGGCGCGGGCCTGGTTCGGCTCGCTCGCGGGCCGCAGCCTGACGCCGGACGCGCGGCTTGCCTGGTGCGTCGTGATCGGCACCATTCCGGTCGGACTCGTCGGACTCTTCTTCGGCGGCCTGATCGAAGTGTGGCTGCGCAATCCGCTGTTCGTCGCCGCGACGCTCTCGTTCTTCGGTCTGCTGATGTGGCTCGCGGACCGCTTCGCCCGTCGCGAGCGTGACGAGTACTCGGTCGGCTGGCGCGACGCGCTGCTGATCGGCTGCGCGCAGGCGCTCGCCCTGATGCCGGGCACGTCGCGTTCGGGGGTCACGATGACGATGGCGCGGACGCTCGGCCTGACGCGTGAAGGCGCCGCGCGCTTTTCATTCCTGCTCGCCGTGCCCGGAATCGGCATGGCGGGCGGCTATGAGCTGCTGCAGCTGCTGACCGGGCCCGGGAACGGCGCGGACTGGCCCATGATGGGATTGGGCGTCGCGGTCGCCGCGGTCACCGGCTATCTCTGCATCCACTGGCTGCTGAAGGTGATCGGCCGGATCGGGCTCGCCCCGTTCGCGATCTACCGGTTCGCGATTGCGGCGCTGATTCTTCTGACGTTCGGCTGATCAGGCGCCTTGCTTGAGCGCCGCGAGACGGCGGCGCCGAAGCAATTCGCCGATCTGCTCGCCCGAGATTCCCTGGCGGTCGGCATCCGACAGCGTGATCGCGAGCGCCTTATCCTGGGCGTTCCGCAGCAGTTTCGCCGGCGGATACGGACGCTGGCGCAGACCCCCGCGCCCTCGGCTGTCAGCCTCGAAGGCGAGCAGAAGCTCGCGAAAGCGCTCCGGCCGGCGGAACGCATCGCAGGATTCGAGCAGCTCGAGAATCGTGCGCGGGCGCAGCTCCTCCGCGCGATGCGCGAGGCCGTGCCAGCGCGCGGCGAGCACCGCGAGTTCGCGGTACTCGACCGGTACCCGAAGCCGCGCGGATACGTCCTGCACGAGCCGCACGCCGGACTCCTCGTGGCCGAGGTGGCGGGGCCATTTCGAGCGCGGGGTCTTCCCCTTGCCGAGGTCGTGCATCAGGGCCGCGAAACGGATGCGGGGCTCCGGCGTGAGATCGGCCGCTGCCTGGAGCACGAGCTCCATGTGCAGGCCCGTGTCGATTTCCGGGTGCCACTTTTCCGGCTGCGGCACTCCATAGAGCGCGTCGATTTCCGGGAAGATCCGTGCGAGCGCGCCGCAATCGCGAAGCGCGCGGAGCCAGGCCTCCGGCGCCGGTTCAGCGAGCGCCCGATCGGTTTCCTGCCAGATGCGTTCCGGGACGAGGGTGTCCGCTTCGCCTGCGGCGACCATCGCGCGCATGCGCGCGACCGTTTCCGGCGCGATCGTGAATCCGAGCGGCTGGAAGCGCGCCAGGAACCGCGCGACGCGCAGGATGCGAACCGGGTCTTCATTGAAGGCCTCGGAAACATGCCGAAGCCTGCGCGCTTCGAGATCGGCGCGGCCGCCGTGCGGATCGATCACGTGGCCGTCCGCGTCGCGGGCGATCGCGTTGATCGTGAGATCGCGCCGCTTCAGGTCGTCTTCGAGCGTGACATCTGGAGAGTAGCTCAGCTCGAAGCCGCGATAGCCGGGCCCGGTCTTGCGCTCCGTGCGCGCGAGCGCATGCTCCTCGCCGGTCTCGGGATGCAGGAACACCGGGAAATCGCGGCCGACCTGGCGGTAACCCGCATCGAGCATCTGCGCGGGCGTCGCGCCGACGACGACCCAATCGCGCTCGCGCGCGGTCCGGCCGAGCAGCTCGTCGCGAACCGCGCCGCCGACCAGATAGACTTTCATCGCATCATGTTACGCGATTCCCCGAGATTCCCGGTCCTTCGGTTCGTGGCCGCGGCGGCGTGCCTCGCGTTGTCCGGCTGCTATTACGCGCATCTCGCTGCGGGCCAGCTCGAGATGAATCGGCGGCGCGAGCCGATCGATGAGGTGATCGCTCGGCCGGAAACCGACGACACTCTGCGGAGCCGGCTTGAGCTCGCGGCGCGCGCGCGCGATTTTGCGATGTCGGAGCTCGACCTTCCGGATAACGGAAGCTATCGGAGCTTCGCCGATCTCGGGCGTCGCTATGCGACCTGGAACCTTTTCGCCGCGCCGGAATTCTCGGTCGAGCCGAAGCGCTGGTGCTTCCCCATTGCGGGTTGCGTGAGCTACCGCGGCTACTTCGACGAGCGGCGCGCGACGCGCGAAGCGGCGCGACTGCGGGATCGGGGCTACGATGTCCACGTCGGGCCCTCGATCGCGTATTCGACCCTCGGCCACCTGCGTGATCCGGTACTCAACACGATGCTCGGCTACGGCGACGCCGAGCTTGCCGCCTTCATCTTCCATGAGCTCGCACACCAGGCCGTGTACGCGCCAGGGGACAGCGATTTCAACGAGGCGTTCGCGACCGTCGTCGAAACGGAAGGGCTGCGCCGCTGGTTCGAGCAGGAAACACGCCCGGCCGAACTCCAAAAGTTTCTGGGTTTGCGTGAGAAGCAGCGAGCGGCTGCCGGGATCATGGTCGCGAGCCGCGGTCGGCTCGACACGCTCTATGAGAGCGGAATCGCGGAGGCGGCCATGCGCGAGGCCAAGGCCGCCGAGTTCGCGCGCCTGCGCGAAACGCTTGCCGCTGGCGGCCACCCCACATTCGGCGATTTCAACAATGCCCGGCTCGTTGCCGTCGCGACCTACGAACGTTGCGTTCCGGCACTTCGGGCCGAACTCGACCGCGTCGGAAACGACCTATTGGCCTTTTATTCCGCAATGAACCTGCTGGTCCACAATCCTGCCTCCCGCACGAAGGTCTGCCCACCGCCGTGATCGAGTTCCGGCGACGGCAACCCGGCGCCGCGAGCGGGATCCAGCGGGGTTTCTCGCTCGCGAGAACCCCGCCACCTAGCTCGCGGCGCTGGAATGCTCTTCCCGAATTTCGACCGACGCGAAGATCAGATCAGGTATTTGGGGAGGATCGCGCTGAACGGCTGCGGCTGGATGCCGAGACGGGCAAGCCCGTTGACCTTGCAGACGCTGTCGACGAGTAGTGAACGGTAGTTGTCAGTGGAGAAGGGTTTCCCCGGCACGAAGTCGCAGACAGCGGCCTGGAGGCGTGCGGCGAAATCCGGGATGCCGACAACCGCGCGCGCGAGTCCGAGCTGGTCCCGGACACGGCAGACGATTTCGCGGAGCGTGAAGCGTTCCGGACCGCAGAGTTCGTAGCATTCGCCCGCGGTCGCGTCATCCGCAAGCGCGCGCAGGATCGCTGCGACGACGTCGCCGATCCACACCGGCGCGAATCGCGCGCCGGGCCGCGCGAGCGGCAGGCCGAGCGGAATCGCTCGGAGCAGGCGGGCAAACCGGTTCACGAAGTCGTCGCTCGGGCCGAATATCACGGAGGGCTGGAAGATCGTCCAGCGAAGATCCGGGCCGGACTCTTCGCGGATGATGCGCTCGGCCCGGCCCTTGCTGCGGAGGTAGTGACTCGACCCGCGATCGGCGTCGGCATTGAGCGCGCTCACCTGAATCAGCCGATCGACGTGCTGCCTCCGGCAGGCATCCACCAGCTTGCGGACGAGTTCCGTGTGGACGCGGGCGAATCCGCTGCCGTTGCGCCCGCGCTCGTTCAGGATGCCGACCAGGTTGACGACCGCCTGCTGCCCCGAGCAGAGCGACGCGAGCGCGGCAGGATCGTGGATGTCGGCGGCGATCAGGCGTAGCGACGGGATTGGCGCCAGATGCCGGGCGCGCGCGGGATCGCGGGTCGGGACCGTGATGCGCCAGCCGTCGCGCGCGAGCGCCGCCGCGAGATGAGTGCCGACAAAACCGGAACCGCCAAGCACGCAGATTGATCTCACGGACATGCCGGGATTATAGGTTCACGGCGTTGCGTGGGGCGTGGTCGGGCCATTTGCGCGGACATTGCGGCGGGCGGGAACCCTCGCTTGCTCCGCCGGAACTCTAGTCGCTTCGCTCGGGAACCCGCCCGCCGCGTGTCCGCGCGGACGAGCCGGCCGGGACCGCGAGTGAGCGAATAAAGTTCCGGCTGAGCGAACGAGCACGGTCCCGGCCGGCGAAGTCCGTGCAGGCCAAACCGCGGACCGAGCGCCGCGCGTGCGGGTCCGGGTCAGCGGAGCGGCAAGAGCAGGACCTGGCTCCCGCGGCGCAGTTGCACGAGCATCGAGGTCTGGCCCTTCGCGGCTTCCCGAAGCTGGGCGAGGGTGCTGATGCGGACGCGGTTCACCGCGATGATGCGGTCGTCCGCCAGGAGCCCTGCCTGTGCCGCGGGGCTTCCCGGCTGCACCTCCCGGATCCGGACGCCGCCGGCCGAATCTTCCGAGGCCTCGATCAATTCGGCGCCCGCGAGCGACGGGTGGATCGCAGACGCGTCCGCCAACTGCGCGGGCTCGCGGAGCACCGCCGTGACGCTCTTCGGTTTGCCCTCGCGCAAGAGCCCGATCTCTATCGATTCCCCGACCTGCAGCATGCCGATCGTGTTACGCAGCTCGGCATTGGTCTTGATCGGCTGGCCGCGCACGGAAGTGATGACGTCGCCGGCCTCGATGCCTGCCCGCGCGGCCGCCGAGCCTTCCGCGACCTGCGAAACGAGTGCCCCCTGGGCGTTTTCCACGAGGCCCAGGCTCTTCCGGAACTCGGGCGTGAGGGAGAGCGTCGTCACGCCGAGTTGCCCCCGGTTGACCTGCCCGGACTGGATCAACTGCTCCATGATCGAACGCACCATGTTGGACGGAATCGCGAATCCGATCCCGATGTTGCCGCCCGATTGCGAGAGGATCACGGAATTGATGCCGACCAGGTCGCCGTCGAGCCCGACGAGCGCCCCGCCCGAATTGCCTGGATTGATCGCGGCATCCGTCTGGATGAAGTCCTCGAGTCCGTCGCGGCTGATGCCGGTGCGGCCGAGGGCGCTCACGATCCCCGAGGTGACGGTGTGCTGAAGGCCGAAGGGATTGCCGATCGCGATGACGAAATCGCCGACCTGGAGCTGGGATGAATCCGCGAGCCGGATCTCCGCGGGAAGCGTCGAGTCCCTGACGCGAAGAACCGCGACGTCCGAGCGATCGTCGGCTCCGACGACCTCGGCTTTGAGTTCGAGGTCGTCGACCAGCGTGATGGTGATTTCGCTTGCGTTCTTGACGACGTGCGCATTCGTCACGATGTAGCCGTTGCGGGCGTCGACGATGACGCCGGAGCCCGCGCTCCTGAATTCGCGGTCGCGCTGCTGGGCGTCGGGCGGCAGGCCGAAGAAGCGGCGGAATCCCGGATCGTCGAAGAAGGGATTGCGCGGCGCGGCGATCGTGCCGCGCACGCCGATGTTGACGACGGCCGGGGCCACGCGTTTGATCACCGGAGCAAAGCTCGGCTGCGCGTTCTGCGCCGATGAGGCCCCGGAGAGCGCGAGCGCAGCGAATGCCGCGGCGGCGGCGAAGAGTTTGGTCATGTGGTGAAACCTCGGTGGGGCGCGATGTCTGACCGGGGCGGGTTGGCCAAGTTCCGGTGCTCGCGCACGGCCTATTTTCCCGCGTGCGGGCGCGCTCGTGAACGAACTGTGCGTATTTTGTGCCTTTTTTCTGCACACAAGATGTTGTACTGCGCGGAAATGCGCCCTTGACCGGCCGGCGGCCCCGCCCCGGCCGGAAACAGCCTGAAGTGGCTTTTATAACTTATTGAAATAAAAGAATGTTTATTCGGTGATTTTTTGCATAAGGAAATCCTTGACACCATCGGCCTCGCGAAATAATTTCGCAACCCTGACACAAGATCTTGTGGTCGCCGGCCGAGAGGCGGGTGAGCGCCGGCGGAAGAGTCAGGGAGCCAAGTGAAATCGGACGCAGGCGGCGCCACGGTGCGCATGCCCGGGCGAGATTTCTCCGGCGGAATGTTGAAGCGGCCGGGTCCAGGGGGCGTCGTAGACAAAATGAGCACAGCGGTCAGAATCGAGCATAAGGACGTCGAGGAGATTCCGTTTCAGGAGGCGTCGCTCGACATCTGGGACCGGAAATACCGGTTGACCGCCAAGGACGGCACGCCGATCGACGGCACGATGGACGACACGCTCCGGCGCGTCGCGACGACGCTCGCGGGAGTCGAGGAAGCGGCGCAGCGCGAGGCGCTGTTCGAGCGTTTTCTCTGGGCCTTGCGCAAAGGCGCGATCCCCGCTGGCCGGATCATGTCGAACGCGGGTGCGCTCGCGCACAAGCCCGCGACCTCCACGATTAACTGCACCGTGTCGGGAACGATTCACGACTCGATGGACGATATCCTGAACAAGGTGCACGAGGCCGGGCTCACCCTGAAGGCAGGCTGCGGCATTGGCTACGAGTTCTCGACGCTCCGGCCCCGCGGCGCGTACGTCGCCGGCGCCGGTGCGCACACGTCCGGCCCGATGTCCTTCATGGACATCTACGACCGCATGTGTTTTACCGTGTCCTCCGCGGGCGGCCGCCGTGGCGCGCAGATGGGCACCTTCGACGTCGGCCATCCGGACGTCGTGGACTTCGTCCGCTCCAAGCGCGAGAGCGGGCGTCTGCGCCAGTTCAACCTGTCGCTCCTCGTGACCGACGAGTTCATCGAGGCGGTGCGCGCCGATCGCGACTGGATGCTCGCGTTTCCGCTGCCGCAGCGCGAATACGACGCCGCGCAGGACGACCTGCGCGATCCGCGCGTCTTCGTCTGGCGCGAATGGCCGGAGACGGAGGGCTATGTCGCGAACGAGGAGGGCCTCGTCGCCTGCAAGATCTACAAGACCCTGCCGGCGCGGCGGCTCTGGGACGTCATCATGGCGTCGACCTACGATTTCGCCGAGCCGGGCTTCGTGCTGGTCGACCGCGTCAACGAGATGAACAACAACTGGTGGTGCGAGAATATCCGCGCCACCAACCCGTGCGTCACCGCCGATACCTGGATTCATACCGCGCAAGGCCCGCGTCAGGTCGCCGGCCTCGTCGGCAGCCCGTTCCAGGCTCGTGTCGACGGCCAGGATCACGCGTCCGGTGCGGACGGATTCTTTTTGACTGCCACCAAACCGGTCGTGCGGCTCGAAACCGAAGAAGGCTTCGCTTTGCGGCTGACTGCCGATCATCGTGTGCTGCGCGTCAGGCGAGCGACTCGCTGGACGACTGAGACCGAGTGGTGCCCGGCAGGCGAACTGGCGCGTGGCGACGGCGTGATGCTGCATGATCATCGCGCCTGCGTCTCCTGGGCCGGCGCCGGAACCTGGGGCGAGGGCTACCTGCTTGGTCTGCTGGTTGGCGACGGCACGCTCAAGGAAGACAAGGCCGTGCTGTCAGTGTGGCGGCCGGCTGCAGCGGTCAATGCGCAGGGCCAGATTGGGGGCGGCGTACACGGCGTCATGGACGCGGCGCTGGCGGCTGCCGGCGAATTGCCGCACCGGACGGACTTTACCGGCTGGCACCCGGTCGCGTGCCGAAACGAGTATCGACTGTCGCTCGCGGCGCTCAAGTCGTTGGCGCTCGATTTCGGCATGAAACCCGGCGGCAAGGACATTGCGCCGCCACTCGAGCAGAGTTCGAGCGAGTGCCAGCGCGGTTTCCTGCGCGGACTTTTCGATACCGACGGTTCCGTGCAAGGAAGTCAGGCGAAGGGCGTGAGCATCCGGCTCGCACAGTCTGATCTTCCGCGCCTGGAGGCGGTGCAGCGGATGCTGCTGCGCTTTGGCATCGGCGCGCGAATCTATCGTGAGCGCAGGGCAGCTGGCACAAGTCTGCTGCCGGATAGCCATGGCGGGCGCGCCGCCTATGCGACCCGAACCCAGCACGAACTTGCGATCGCAGGTGAAGGCGTGGCCCGCTTTTCGGAATTGATCGGCTTCGCCGACGGTGACAAAGCTGCACGTCTTGCAAATCTCCTCGTGCGCTACCGGCGTCGGCTCAATCGCGAACGATTCATCGCGCGCGTGGCCGCCGTCGTGCCGGTCGGCATCGAGGCGGTCTACGACGTGCACGTGCCGGGGGTCAACCGGTTCGATGCGAATGGCCTGGTTGCCCACAACTGCGGCGAACAGCCGCTGCCGCCCTACGGTTCCTGCCTGCTCGGCTCCGTGAACCTGACGCGCTTCGTGCGCCGTCCGTTCACCGAAGAGGCGAGCTTCGACTGGGGCGAGTACCGCGAAGTGGTCCGCGTCTTCACGCGCATGCTCGACAACGTCGTCGAGATCAACGGCCTGCCGCTCGGGCGGCAACGCGACGAGATCGTCCGCAAGCGCCGCCATGGCATGGGTTTCCTGGGCCTGGGCTCGACGATCACCATGCTCGGCATGCGATACGGGTCGGCGGAGTCCGTGGCATTCACGGATAACGTCGCTCGCGAGATGGCCATCGCGGGCTGGGAAGCGGGGGTCGAGCTCGCTCGCGAGAAGGGCCCCGCGCCGATCATGAACGAGGAGTTCACGGTCACCCGCGCGATGCTCAGGAAGCGTCCCGAGATGGCGCGCGACGGCTGGAAGGTCGGCGACCGCGTGCCGGGCCGCGTGCTGCACGCGCGCTACAGCCGTTACATGCGCCGGCTCGCCGAGGTTGCGCCCGAACTCGTGAAGGAAATCGAGTCCGTCGGCGCGCGCTTCACGCACCACACGTCGATCGCGCCGACCGGCACGATCTCGCTCTCGCTTGCGAACAACGCGTCAAATGGCATCGAGCCCTCGTTCGCGCACCATTATTTCCGCAACGTCATCCGTGAGGGCAAGAAGTCGAAGGAGCGCGTGGACGTCTATTCGTTCGAGCTCCTCGCCTATCGCGAGCTGGTCAACCCGCGAGCCGTCCCGGCGTCGACCAACGCGGCGGAGATGCTGCCCGACTACTTCATGACAGCCGAAAGCATCGGTCCGCGCGAGCACGTCGACATCCAGGCGGCGGCGCAGAAGTGGGTGGACTCGTCGATATCGAAGACGGCCAACGTGCCGACGGATTTCCGCTATGAGGACTTCAAGGACATCTATCTGTACGCGCACGAGCGCGGGCTGAAGGGCTGCACGACCTTCCGCTTCAATCCGGAGGCTTTCCAGGGCGTGCTGGTCAAGGAAGACGACCTCAAGAACACGACCTATGTGTTCACGCTCGAAGACGGCAGCGAGATCGAGGCGAAAGGCGACGAGGAGATCGAGTACGACGGCGAGGTCCACACCGCCGCCAATCTGTTTGACGCACTCAAGGAAGGCTATTACGGCCGATTCTGAGCGGGCGGAGGCGAAATGAGCAGGCACAAGTTCGAGAAGAAGATCGTCAAGTACCGGGTGCAGAAGCCCGAGGCCGAGAAGACCGAAGCGGAGAAGCCGCTGCCGGCGCGCGAAGGCCGTGCCCGCAAGGACGGCGGCGGCAAGGTCGTGTGGATGCACGAGAAACTCGAGCGTCCCGAGGTCCTGATCGGCTCGACGTACAAGATCAAGACGCCGGTCTCCGACCACGCGATGTACCTGACGATCAACGACATCATGCTGAATGAGGGGACGGAGCACGAGCACCGGCGGCCGTTCGAGATCTTCATCAACTCGAAGAACCTCGATCACTTCCAGTGGATCGTCGCGTTGACGCGGATCATCTCGGCAGTGTTCAGGAAGGGCGGCGATGTGGCGTTCCTGACCGAGGAGCTGAAGGCGGTGTTCGACCCGCGCGGCGGCTACTGGCAGCCGGGCGGCAAGTTCATGCCGTCGATCGTCGCGGAGATCGGTTACGTGGTCGAGCGTCATCTGCAGACGATCGGGTTGATGCAGAAGCCGGGCATGGATGACACGCAGAGGCTCTTGATCGAATCGAAGCGCAAGGAGTGGGAACAGCGCAACCGGCAGCAGGACGCATTCGCGGAGTCGAGCTACCCGGAAGGTGCGCGGTTGTGCATCAAGTGCAATACCGCGGCGGTCGTCATGATGGACGGCTGCATGACCTGCCTCGCCTGCGGCGAATCGAAGTGCGGCTGAGCGGACGAACACATTTTCATCACGCGCCAGCCGGGTCCCCGCCCGGCGGCTCCTGACAACAGGAGCTGCGCGTGACCTCCCAGGCGGCCTTCGGGCCGCCTTTTTTCCCGCGGCACCATCTTGCGTTCGCGGCGTCGCTTGTCGCGGCGTCGCTCGCATCCTGCGCGGCGGAGCGTTTCTACGAAGGGCCGCCGCTGCCGAAAGCGGACCGCGCGATCGTGCGCGCCGATCCGGTCGTGAGCGCCGGCCTGCCGGTGCAGCTCCGCCTGCGTCAGGTGGACGGGCGCGACGTCGCGCTGTCGTCGAGCGCGGTCGAGCTCGCGCCCGGCGCGCACGAGTTCCTGGTCGATTGCCGGGTGGAGGAAAGCGGCTCCGTGCGCCGCTTCGCCGTCGAGGCCGTGCTTGATGCGGGCGGCCGTTACCGGTTCGTCGCCAAAGCGTCGACGCGAAACTGTGAAGCGGTCGAACTGATCGGAGACTGAACTGGCTCGCCGGGCCGACGGCGCTATAATCCGTCGCGAGATGAACCGCAAGTCGTTGATTCCGATGATCGTCGCGACGCTTGTCGCGGCATTTGCTCAGGCCGATTCGATGGCCGGACTCGCCGGTCCTGCAGGCATGCTGCAACCCGTCGACCGCATTGTCGTGCACAAGGCTGGACGCAAGATGGAGCTGTATCGCGAGGGCCAGCTCGTCGCGAGCTACCGCGTTTCGCTCGGTCTCGTGCCCTCCGGCCAGAAGCAGCGCGAGGGCGATTTCCGCACGCCGGAAGGCAGCTATCGCCTGACGCGACGCAATGCCGAGAGCGATTTCTTCCTCGCCGTGCAGGTCTCGTATCCGGAGGCGGCCGACATCGCGCTCGCGCGCAGGAACGGCTGGGCGCCTGGCGGATCGATCATGGTGCACGGCTTGCCGAACTACCTGAAATATCCGCGCGAGCGTTACCTCAACACCGACTGGACCGACGGCTGCATCGCGCTGTCGAACGAGAATATGCTCGATTTCTGGCTGCTCACGGGACAAGGCACGCCGATCGAGATCCGTCCGTGAATTCGGCTCCCGGTCTCGACCTCTCGGCAGTCGTGCATGCGCGGGTGTCGCCGAAGGGTGTGCTCGACAATCTTTCCCAGCAGGAAGTGGACAAGCTGCTTGATCGCGGCCAGGGCGGCCTCTATCCGCTGTTCCGCCGCTGTGCGCTTGCCGTGCTCAACTCCGGGACGATGATCGACGATGCGCGACTCATCTTCGAGGCCTATAAGGACTTCGAGCTCCGCATCGTGCGCGAACCCTGGGGCATCAAGCTCGAGATGCACCATGCGCCGGGAAGCGCCTTCGTCGACGGCGAGATGATCAAGGGCGTCAAGGAGCACCTTTTCGCCGTGCTCCGCGACATCGTCTACACGCACAACGAGATCGTCGCGCGCTTCGACCTCGACGACGCCGCGAGCGTCACCAACGCTATTTTCTGCATCCTGCGGAATGCCCGGGCACTCGAGTACAAGGGCCGGCCGGACCTGGTCGTCTGCTGGGGCGGCCACTCGATTCCGCGCGAGGAGTACGACTACACGAAGCAGGTCGGCTACGAGCTCGGCCTGCGCGGTCTCTCAGTCTGCACCGGCTGCGGGCCTGGCGCGATGAAGGGCCCGATGAAGGGCGCGACGATTGGTCATTCCAAGCAGCGCATCAAGGACGGCCGCTACATCGGCGTGACCGAGCCCGGCATCATCGCGGCGGAACCGCCGAATCCGATCGTGAATCAGCTCGTGATCATGCCGGACATCGAGAAGCGGCTCGAGGCCTTCGTGCGCCTCTGCCACGGCATCGTCGTGTTCCCGGGTGGGGCGGGCACGGCAGAGGAGATCCTGTACCTGCTCGGAATACTGCTCGACCCCGCGAATGCCAATCAGCAGCTGCCGCTCGTATTCACCGGGCCGCGCGAGAGCGCGGGCTACTTCCGGCAGCTAGACCGGTTCGTCGGCCTCGCGCTCGGCGAGCAGGCGCAGCAGCGCTACCGGATCATCGTCGACGATCCGCCCGAGGTCGCGCGCGAGATGCAGCGCGGCTTCGATGCCGTGCGACGGTCGCGGCGGCGCGCGGGCGACGCCTACAATTTCAACTGGCTCCTGAAGATACCGCGCGCATTCCAGCAGCCGTTCGAAGTGAGCCACGCCTCGATGGCCGGGCTCGAGCTCTCGATGGAGCAGCCGGTGCACGAGCGCGCCGCCAACCTGCGACGGGCGTTCTCCGGCATCGTCGCCGGCAACGTCAAGGAGCAGGGCATCAAGCTGATCGAGGAACGAGGTCCATTCGAGATCCACGCGGCGCCGCAGATCGCAAAACCGCTCGACGAGCTGTTGCGCGCATTCGTCGCGGAAAGGCGGATGAAACTGGTCGGTGAGTACCGCCCGAGCTACCGCATCGTCTGAATGCGCAGGGCGGCGGGTATCCACCCCGCGACCTGTGATGCAGTTCCTGTTTAGACCGCTTCCCCCCGCGTAACTTGCGGGGCATGAAGCCTTTTCAGGTTCCATCCCCGTGAGCGACATCAAGGTGACGCCCGCCG
The DNA here is from genome assembly GCA_036397615.1 of Steroidobacteraceae bacterium. Lineage (GTDB taxonomy): Bacteria > Pseudomonadota > Gammaproteobacteria > Steroidobacterales > Steroidobacteraceae > SCUD01. Next base: position 2,350 of record DASWIQ010000071.1, on the reverse strand, counting down.
AAGGCGGTGATCGCAACGCCGCCGAGCCTGCGCCCCGGCTGCCGCGCCGCACGTCCGTGAGCCGCCACGGGGCGATCTCGCGCGAGCTCACCAAGTATTCGAATTACAAGACCTGGGCGGAGAAAGCGCGCGGCGCTTTCGCAGCCGATGCGGACGGGCTCGGCGTCAACGGTACCCTGCCTTCGCGCCGTTCCACGGATCGCTGAGACCGCCGTGGAACGAATCGTCCAGCTGTTCGACGAGATCGAAGACATTGTGAGCGTCCTGCGGCACCGGCTCGGCCTCTGGCCGGCAAAGCGGATCACGCGCCGAATCTGACCCGCGCCGCTCCGCGGTGCAGCCTCAAGTCCGTTCCGCGAATCGCGGTAAAACTGCTATCTTTGCCCCATGGGCGACAAGCCGGGCGATGCGGAATTGCGGGCGCGGCTTACGCCCGAGCAGTACCGCGTCACCCAGGAACACGGGACGGAGCGGGCGTTCACCGGCGAGCACTACCACAACACGCGGACCGGCATGTATCTCTGTGTCGTGTGCGGCCAGAATCTGTTCTCGTCCGGCGACAAGTACGACTCGGGATCCGGCTGGCCGTCGTTCTGGCAGCCGGTCGCCGCGACGAGCGTGGCGGAAGTCAGCGATCGATCGCAGGGCATGAGCCGCACCGAAGTGCGGTGCTCGAATTGCGGCGCGCACCTGGGCCACGTCTTCGAAGACGGGCCGCGACCCACGGGCCAGCGCTACTGCATCAACTCCGCCGCCCTCGATTTCAAGCCCGGGTCCGGCTCCTGATGCGGGTTCTACGCGCGTGGTCCGCCGCTGCGGCGGGCGCCTTGCTCGCGGCGGCCGCGATTGCCGAAGTACCGGCGCCGCCGCAGGCGCCGCCCGTGCCGGAGACGGTGCTGCTCGTGACCGACCTCGTGAGCGGAGTCGGCGACGAAGCATTACCAGGCATGATCGTGATCGTGCATTACACGGGTTGGCTGTACGACCCGAATGCGGCGGATTTCCGCGGCCGCCAGTTCGACAGTTCGCGCGAGCGCGGGCAGCCGTTCTCGTTTCCGCTCGGCGGCGGGCGCGTCATACGGGGCTGGGAGCAGGGCATTCCGGGAATGAAGGTCGGCGGGCTGCGCCGCCTCGTAATCCCGCCCGCGCTCGGCTATGGCAGCCGTAATATCGGAAACGGCGCGATTCCTCCGGGATCGACGCTGATGTTCGAGATCGAGTTGCTCGCGGTCGAGACCGTGACCTTCCATCCCCAGCAGTAATCCGAAAACGAGGTTCAGATGCGATTTGCAATCCGCCTTGCGGCCTGCGCCGCGCTCATTCCAGCGGGCGCGGCCGGCGCCGCTACCCTGATTCATGCGGGCCGCCTCATCGATGGCGTCTCCGGCAAGCCGCGCGAGCGGGTGACGGTAGTCGTGGACGGCGATCGCATCCGCTCCATCGACGAGGGTTTTGTTGCGGCGGGCGCGGGCGATGAGGTGGTCGACCTGTCGGGCGCCACCGTGTTGCCGGGCCTGATGGACATGCACGTGCACCTGACTTCGGAACACAGCCGGCAAAGCGAGATCGACGCGGTCAAGAAGAGCGAAGCCGATCGCGCCTACGATTCGATCGTCTTCGCGGAGCGAACCCTGCTCGCGGGTTTCACGACGGTCCGGAATCTCGGCGACACGTTCAATGTCTCGATTGCGCTCCGGCGTGCGATCGCGGAAGGCGACGTGAATGGTCCGCGCGTCTTCACTTCGGGCCGCTCGATCGGAACCCGCGGCGGGCATGCGGATGCGACCAATTCCTTCGGTCCCTTCCTCGGGAGCGAGGATCCGCGGCTCGATACGGTCTGCAACGGTCCCGACAGTTGCCGCGAGGCGGTGCGGAAGCGATACCAGGACGGGGCCGACTCGATCAAGATCACGGCGACCGGGGGCGTGCTCTCGATCGCAAAGTCGGGCACGGCGCCGCAGTTCACCGCCGAGGAGCTCGACGCCGTAATCGGGACCGCGCACGACTACGGCATGAAAGTCGCGGCGCATGCCCATGGAACCGAAGGCATCAAGCGCGCCGTGAGCGCCGGCATCGATTCGATCGAGCATGGCACCTTCATGGATGACGAATGCATCCGGCTCATGAAGGAGAAAGGCACGCACTACGTTCCGACGATCTCGGCGGGCCGCTGGGTCTACGACAAGGCCCAGGACCCCACCTATTTCCCGGCGATCGTGCGCCCCAAGGCGCTCGCGGTCGGGCCGCAGATCCAGGAGACCTTCGGCAAGGCCTGGAAGGCCGGCGTCACGATCATGTTCGGCACGGACTGCGGCGTCTGCGCGCACGGCACGAACGCGAAGGAATTCGG
>DASWIQ010000070.1:0-8045 GCA_036397615.1 Steroidobacteraceae bacterium | reverse complement strand
GCCGCGACATCCAGACCGACGCCATCCGGTACCACGGCCGCGCGTACAACAGGGACGGCGACCTGCTCGGCCCAGCCAGCGGTGTCGACGAGCGCGGCGATGCCCACGCCTCTCGCGGGCCCGGTCCCGTTTGTCGCGGCTGCCACGACGGTGCCTGCAACGTCCCAGCCGGGGATTTGTCCGTCGGGTGCCCTTGCGACACCGCGCACTTCTCCCCGATTCAGGGAGACGGCATGAACTTGGAGCAGTAGTTCGTCAGCGCGTGGCGAAGGCTCTGGCACCTCGACCAGCGCCAACTGTCCTTTTTGTTTTTGCCACGCTTTCATCGCTTACATCGCTCCAATCAGCACCCCGACGATGGCGATCGGGCAGACATACTTCAAGAGCACGATCAACGCGCGCCGCAGTCCGCTGTCGCCGCCGAACTCTGCGTCCACGACCTTTCGCTCGAGCCGCCAGCCAACGAGCACGGAGGTCAGCAAAGCACCGACCGGCAACAACACATTCGACGCAAAGAAGTCCGTCAGCTCGAAGATCGTCGCAGTCCGGAACCGCGCGATGGCCGCGAGCGGATACACGTCGCTCCAGTAGTTGAAAGAAAAAACCGTGGCGAGTCCCAGCAGCCACGCGGTGGCTGCCACGAGCGCCACGGCCGGCATGCGCCTCATGCCGAAGCGCTCCATCAGCCATGCGCCCGCTGGCTCGAGTCCGGCGATGGACGAGGTCAGTGCGGCGAAAGCGAGCAACACGAAGAACAGGGCGCCTATCAGCGCGCCGCCCGGCATGCCGATGAATATCGATGGCATGACGATGAACGCGAGCTGTGGTCCCTGGGCCGGATCAACGCCCGATGCGAATACCAGCGGGAAAATCAGCAGGCTTGACAGCACCGACGCCAGGACGATCGACAACGCCACGACGGCGGCCGAGGGCGGCAGCGATGTGCCGGCGGCGACGTGGCTGCCATAGGCGATCATGATCGCCATGCCGACGCCCGTTGCGAAAAACGCCTGGCCGACCGCCGCCAGCACGAGTTCGCCGCTCAACCGGGACAGATCGACCTGCGTCAGGAAGGCGATCGCGCGTTCTGGATTGCCCTGATAAAGCGCGTAAATTGCGAGCGCGAGCAGGATTCCGAACAGGCCCGGCATCATGATCTTGTTGCCGATCTCGATGCCGCGTTGGATGCCGCCGGCGGAGATCGAGACCGTCGCGCCCATGAAGACCGCGTGCCAGAACGCCAGGCGCCAGGGATCGGCGAGCAGGGTGGCGAATCGCGACGTCAATCCGGCCTGATCCAGATCCGCGGCGCCGCCTGTGGCGTAGGCTCCGACGTAGGAAAGGATCCAGCCTCCGATGACGCTGTAATACGTCATGATCAGGAAGACCGCGAGCGTGCCGAAAATGCCGATCGCCGCCCATCGCGGCGAACGGCCGGACTGGGTCGCGACGCGGCCGGCGGCGAGCGGGACATTCGGTCCGCCGCGGCGGCCGATCATGAATTCCGCGATCAGCAGCGGAACTGCGATTATCAGGCAGGCGGCGATGAACACGAGAACGAACAGGCCGCCGCCGTGCCGGCCAACGAGAAACGGAAATCGCCACAGCGTGCCTAGGCCGATCGCGGCCCCGGCGACCGAAAGATAGAAAGCGAGGTTCGACGACCAGGTCTCGACGCGGGTATCGGCACTCATCGGGAGATCCTCAGCCGAGACTGGCCGCGGCGTCCTGGAACCAGTCGTAGAGATACTGCGCCACCGCGCGGTCGACGAGGCATTCGAAGCGTTCGAAGCTCGCGCGACGAATGACGGCCGGCAGCTGCGCGAGTCGCGTTCGCGTGCAGGAACTCGTGTGGAAGGTGCTCAACGAGAAATCGAGGCCGCAGCCGCGCGCGAGGAGCGCAGTCGCTTGCGCGCCCTCGAGCGTGAACGTCACGAATGTGTCGGACAGATCGGTCACGACGAACATGCGCCGGCCGCAGGCCTTTCGGACAGCTTGCAGGATGTCCGTCGCGTCGTGCAGCGAGGATTGAAACAGCCAGGTATCCGGCGCGATCCGCGAGATCACCGGGTCAGTGCCGGTCCAGCAGTTCGCGGTGATCGGCAGCGGGCGCCCCGCAATGCGGATCGCGCTCACGGTAGCGAGCGAGCGGGCGCTGACTTGGAGCCGCAGGGTGACCCGCTGCGGCGGGATGGATAGCCGCAAGGTATCGGAAAATACGCGGCCGCCGGCAGGCAGGGCGGATTGAGGGACCAGGGACGTCGTGGGCTCACGCATGGAATCGCACGCCCTCCGGGTCGAGGAATCGGGGATCGACGACGGTCGCAGGGCATCGCCTGTCGAGGTCATGGACGGTGAGCTGCTCGCCCTGCCGCGCGCGTCCTCCGCGCAGCAGCGCAAGCGCAATCGGGCGGCCGAGCGCGGGCGACGTCGCGGCGGACGTCACCCATCCGTCGCTGCCCTCGGTCGTTCCAGGCAGTCGCAGGTGTGCGCCCGCTACCAGTACGCGCGCATCGTCCGCCGTCAGGCCGACGAGCTGCAAGCGGTCCGGGCGCAGGTTGTCCTGACGGCGGAGCGACCGCTTGCCGATGAAATCGCCTTTCTTGCGTGCCGCGATCGTGCCCCAGCCGACGTCGGCCGGCGTGGTCGTGCCGTCGGTATCGACGCCGACGTGCAGAAAACCCTTCTCCAGCCGCAGCAGCAACGCGGTTTCGACGCCATACGGCGTCACGCCGAGATCGGCGCCGGCGGCCAGCAGTTCGCGCCAGAGCGCAGCCCCGAATCGTGCCGGCACATTGATCTCGTAGCCGAGCTCGCCTGAGAAACTGACGCGATAGAGGCGCGCGGGCGCGCCGGCAAACCGGCCTTCCGCCACGCTCATGTGCGGCAGCGACTTCGCGTCGATCGCGATGTCGCTCTTGAATCGCCCGAGCAGGTCGCGCGCGCGCGGTCCGGCGACGGCGACGGTGCTCCACTGAGTCGTTACGGGCGAAACGAAGACATTGAGGTCCGGCCACTCGCACTGGCGCCACTCTTCCAGCCAATTCGCGATGCGTGAGGCGCCGCCGCTCGTCGTCGTGACCAGGAAATGGCTGCGGCCCAGCCGGGCCACGGTCCCGTCGTCGATGATGACGCCATTCTCATTGAGCATCAGGCCATAGCGGACGCGGCCTTCTTCGAGCTTCGCGACATTATTGACGTAGAAGCGGTCGAGGAAGCGCGCGGCGTCGGTGCCGGCGACTTCGATCTTCCCGAGCGGCGAGGCGTCGAAAATTCCGACGCCAGCCCGCACGGCCGCGGCTTCGCGCTGCACAGCGCTCTGCGCGCTCTCGCCGTTCCGTGGATAGCAGGCGGGTCGCATCCAGCCGCCGGCTTCCCACCAATGCGCGGCGAGGCTCTCATGCTCCGCATGAACCGGCAGCAGGCGCCGCGGCGCATAGCGCTCGCCGATCTGGCGTCCGGCGAGGGCGCCGAGCGTGACTGGCGTGAAAGGCGGGCGATACGTCGTCGTGCCGACTTCCGCGGGAGCGCGGCCCGTCATCCCGGCGACGGTCAGGAGCGCATTCAGATTGCTGGTCTTGCCCTGGTCGGCCGCCATGCCGCAGGTCGTGTAGCGCTTCAAGTGCTCGATGTGGCCGTAGCCTTCCGCGTGCGCGATCTCGGCATCGGCGACCGTGACGTCGTGCAGGAAATCGAGCCATTGGCGGTCGCTCCGGCCGTCAATCGGGCGATCCGGCGTGCCGACACGCGCGGCGACCGGCGGTTCCTCGACTACAGGCCGCGGCACTTGCGGATTCGTAGGCCGGCCGGCGTACTCCAGCACGCGTTCTGCCGCCCGCATCGCGTCGGCGAAACTTTCCTCGAGCGTGATCCGGCCGGCGAGCGCGCCCACCGCGAGCAGCGGCGGCCTGGATCCGCTCGGCAGGAAAGCCTGCCTCACCTCGTCGAACGCGAGCGGCGCGCGCGCATGGGAATAGAGATGAACCGTGGGCGCCCAGCCGCCCGACATCCCGAGCGCATCGCAGGCGATCTCCTCTCCGCTGCTCAGTCGTACGCCGCGCAAGTCATCCTTGCCAAGCGACGTTACGACCGTCGTCGCGGCACTCACCTCGACACCCTGTGCGCGGAGCCACCCCGCCAATTGAGGCGGCGACTCCGCGCGGCTGTCGACGAGCAATTGCACCGGCGCGCCGGCCGCCACGAGATCGAGCGCCGCGAGATAGGCGGAGTCGTTGTTGGTCGCGAACACGATGTGCCGGCCGGCGGCGACCGCATAGCGATTCACGTACTGGCGTATCGCGCCCGCGAGCATGATTCCCGGCCGGTCGTTGTAGTCGAACACGAGCGGTTGCTCGATCGCGCCGGTCGCGAGGAGCGTCTGCTTCGCATGCACGCGCCAGTAGCGCTGCCGGACCGGCGGCGCGTCGACTTGCAGGTCGAGTCGCTGGAGCAGGCCGGCAGTCCCATGATCGTAGAGACCGAAGGCAGTCGTCGCGGTCAGGAGCGTGACGTTTCGCGAGGTGGCCAGTTCCCCGAGCACGCTCGTGAGCCAGACGGCGACGGGCGCGCCGTTGATGAGCGTGTTGGTCGCGAGCAGGCGGCCGCCCCATTCGAAATCCTGCTCGGCGAGCAGCACCGAGAGTCCCGCGCGGGTGGCGATCTGGGCCGCCATGAGCCCGGTCGGGCCGCCGCCGACCACGAGCAGGTCGCAATGCGCATTGACCGCGTCGTAACGCGCGGGATCGGGCCTGCGGGGCGGCTTCGCGATGCCGGCGGTCCTGCGAATCCACCATTCGTAGAAATCCCAGGACGGCCACTTGAAGGTCTTGTGATAGAAGGCCGCGTGCCAGAGCGGGGCGGTCGCGTCGAGCACGCGCGCGACATCGAACCCGACGGCTGGCCAGGCATTCTGCGCGCGCACTTCGAGCCCGTCCCGCACCGGAATCATCGTCGCGCGCGCCGAGGGCTCGATTTCGGCGCCGCGTCCGAGCGTCACGAGCGCATTCGGCTCCTCGATGCCGGCGGAGAGAATGCCGCGCGGACGGTGCAGTTTCATGCCGCGCCCGACGATGCGTACGTCGTTCGCGAGGAGCGCGGAGGCGATCGTGTCGCCCGCGAAGGCCTCGAGCGGTCGCCCGTTCCAGCGGATCTGGATGGGCTGCATGCGGTCGATGTGGCCGCCGTGCTCGAGACGATAGCCCATCAGTGCGCGACTCCGGAGGCGGCGCCTTCGTCCACGAGCGCGCCGGTCGCGAAGCGGTCGAGGCCGAACGCAGCGATCAATTCGTGCGGCCGGCCGTTCGCGATCGTCCAGGCCATGGTCTCGCCGCCGGCGGGAATCGCCTTGTAACCGCCCGTGCCCCAGCCGGCGCTGACGAAGAGGCCTTCGACCGGCGTGAGTCCCATCACGGGGCTCGTGTCGGGCGAAATGTCGACGGTGCCGGCCCATTGGCGGAGCACGCGCAGCCGGCTCAGGCAGGGGAACAATTCGATCGCCGCCTGGGCGTTCGCCTCGAACACCGGCAGGCCGCCGCGCTGCGCATACGAGCTGAAAACATCCGCGCCGCCGCCGATCACGACTTCGCCGCGGCCCGTCTGGCTCACATAGACATGAATGGCCGCCGACATCACGACCGTGTCGATGAGCGGCTTGACCGACTCCGTCACCATCGCCTGGAGACAGGTGGTATTGATCGGCAATTCGATGCCGGCCTTGCGCGCGAGCACGCTCGAATGGCCGGCGACGGCGATGCAGACGCGGGGCGCCGCGACCTGGCCCTGCGTCGTCTCGACGCCGCTGACGCGGCCGCCCTCGATCGTGAATCCGGTGACCTCGCAACCCTGAACGATGTCGACGCCGAGTGCGCCCGCCGCGCGCGCGAAGGCCCAGACGACGGCGTCGTGTCGCGAGATCCCGCCGCGCCATTGCACCGCCGCACCCTCGACCGGATACCGGCAGTCGATCTTGAGCATCGGCTCGAGCTTCCTGAGCTCGGCAACGGAGAGCATCTCGGCATCCACGCCGTTCATGCGGATGGCGTTGACCGTGCGGCGCATGACTTCCAACTCATGCGGGCTGTGCGCGAGACTCAGCTTGCCGCGCTGGCTCAGCATGATGTTGTAGTTGAGCTCGCGGGAGAGCCCCTCGTAGAGGCGGAGCGAGCGGTCGAAGAACTTCGAGCTGACCAGGTGGTAGTAGTCGGAGCGCACGACCTGCGTGTTGCGGCCGGAGTTGCCCTGGCCGATGGCGCCGCGCTCGAGCACGGCGATATGGCGCATGCCGTGATTTTTCGCGAGGAAGTAGGCGGTCGCCAGCCCGTGCCCGCCGCCGCCGACGATGATCGCGTCGTAGGCCTTCCTAAGTGCCGGTTGATGCAGCACGCGCGGCCACGTGCGATGACCGTTGACCGCATGCCGGGCGAGAGCCAAGAATGAATAACGCTGCATCGGATGACCGTGTGGAATCATAGAGCATGCTCAGGATCGAATGCCCATGGTGCGGATTGCGCGACGAGCCGGAGTTCAGCTACGGCGGCGAGACGCAGATCGCGCGTCCGCCCCAGGGATGCAGCGACGAGGTCTGGGCGCGCTATCTCTTTTTCCGCTCGAACCCGAAGGGCGAACACGCCGAGCGCTGGTGCCACAGTTTCGGCTGCGGGCAGTGGTTCAACGCGCTGCGGGACACCGTGACGCACGAGATCGTCGCGACATGGCGCATGGGCGAGCCGCGGCCGGGCTCGTCCTGAGCGACGGTCAGCTCCGATCGGGCAGCAGCCCATCGGCGCGCATGCGCAGGAACTTTTCGCGTTCGCGCGCCTCATTGGCGCGGACATCCGCCAGCAGCGCTAGGAAGTCCTTCCGGTCCCTCAAGGAATCAAATGCTGGATCGTCCTCGAGCGTAATTCGCCACAGGTGACTCAGGAAGCCGAGTTGTGCCTGTCGTTGAAGCGTCGCAATGGCCTCCCTTGGCCGGTCGAGCAGGGCGAAAGCGATGGCCCGGCCGCCATTGAGCCAGACCTCGCCGCGGCCATAGCGGCTGATCTGCAGATCGGCATTGATCAGTAGTTCTTCGAGCAGGGCTCGCGCCCGGTCCTGCTGACCGGTGGCCATCAACATGTCGGCAAGCGCGGCGACGCCGTGTCCCATGTCGAGCTGGCCCTGGAGCGCCGGTTCGTCGCCGTCCCAGTCGATGGAAACCCATTCCTCAAGGGCCTTGATGGCGCGCTGATAATCACCAGACACTCGCGCGTGCATGCGAATCGCGAGCGCAATGTGGGGCTCGACCTGACGATACGTCGGTCCTGAAGCAATTTCCGCGTAGGCCGCCTTGCCAGCCTCGCGCCATTCTTTTCGGTAAACGCGCAATATCATTGATCTGAGGGCAGGGCCATCCGCAGCATGGCCGAGCGCTGCCTGCGCGGCAGTGGGTTCGCCGACCGAGAGATAGCTAATCGCCAGGTGTCGCCAGGCAGTTTCGTTTCCAGGATCGAGCGCAACTGCCTGCTCAGCCAGCGCCACGGATTCCGCATGCTTGCCCTGGCCGCACCAACGAACGTCGGCGAGCCGTACGAGTGCCGGCACATACAATGGGTAGCGCTCGAGTACGGACTCCGCAACCTTGGCAGCCTGCGCCATATCGCCCGGACCCCAAAACAGATAAGTGGCCTTGATCACATCCAGGCGCGGCTCCAGCGGATCAAGCCTGCGCGCCTTCTCGACCATCTCGAGCGCCTCGCGACGTCGGGCGACACTCTGGAACAGCACTGCCGCGAGTCCTTCATAGCCGCGCGCATAGTTGGGCGCGAGCTCGAGGCCGCGCCGGAGATCTGCATCCGCCGCGGCCACGTCGTAATACAATTTTAGGTAACCGCGCTCGACATAGGCCTCGCCGCTTTGCGGGTCCAGCTCGATCGCCTCGTCCAGCAAGCCCATCGCGTTCTCGACCGCCTGCGAAAAACTTTCCTCTCGATCGCCGACCGAGCTCTGCTCGGCCACCAGAATTCTGGCCCTGGCCAGCAGCACGTAGGCGGAGGCGAATTTCGGGT
>DASWIQ010000069.1:0-5362 GCA_036397615.1 Steroidobacteraceae bacterium | reverse complement strand
GCGTCGCCTCGTAGCCGTCCATGACCGGAAGCTGGATGTCCATGAGGATCAGGTCGGGCCGCTCGGCCTCTGCGATGCGGACCGCCTCGGCGCCGGTTTCGGCCATGATCAGCGCGTAGCCCGCGCTCTTGAGCAGATCGCCCAGGATCTGGCGGTTGTCCTCCTGGTCCTCGACGATCAGTATCCGCTTGGTCATTTGGCCTCCGCGAGCGCGCCGACGGCGACGGGCAGAGTGAAGCGGAACGTCGCACCGCTTCCAAGCGCGGATTCGACCCAGATGCGCCCGCCGTGCATCTCGACGATGCGCTTTGCGATCGAAAGCCCGAGGCCCGTGCCGCCCTTCTCGCGGGTGGACGACGAATCCACCTGCTGGAACTCCCCGAAAATGCGCTCCTGGTCCTCCGGCGCGATGCCGGGTCCGCTGTCGGCGACCGCGACCTCGAACGCGCCGTTCTCGGCCGCGACGCGGATCTCGACCCGGCCCGAATCGGTGAACTTGATCGCATTGCCGACAAGGTTGAGCAGCACCTGGGCGAGGCGCCGTTCGTCGCCCCGCCCGACCGGCAGGCCCTCGGGCACGGCGGCGGCGAGCGCGAGGCCCTTCTCGGAGGCGAGCGATTCGGTCGCCTGCGTCACCGTGTTCACCAATTCGGCCATGGAGTAGTCGGAGATCGAGAGCGCAAGCTCGCCCGCCTCGATCTTCGACAGGTCGAGCACGTCGTTGATCAGGCCCAGCAGGTGCTTGCCGTTGGCGTGCACGCGCTCGATGACGGTCCGCACCTTTTCCGACGGCTCGCCGTAGATGTTGTCGAGGATCAGCTCGGCGTAGCCGAGGATGGCGTTCAAGGGCGTGCGCAGCTCGTGGCTCATGTTGGCGAGGAACTGCGACTTGTGCTGGCTGGCGACCTCGAGCTGGCGACCCTTCTCCTCGATCTCGCGGAACAGACGCGCGTTCTGGATGGCGAGCGCGGATTGGGTCGCGAAGCTGTGCAGCAGCTCGACCGTGCGGGCCGGGAATTCGCCCGGCGTCGCGCGGGTCACGGCGATGGCGCCGACGATGCGTCCCTCGCGCAGCATCGGCACCGCGAGAAGCGCGCGGAAGCCCGCCCGCAGGCTGAGATCGCGCAGCGTGTAGTCGCGTGCCTCGCCCACGTCGGGGTACTGCACCGCTTCCTTGCGCAGGGCGGCCTGACCGACCGCGCCCTCACCGAGCCGGATCGGCGCCTGCCGGACCCGATCGATCACCGCTTCGCTCATCCGGTGGGCGGCCTGGAGATCGAACGTCGCGGTCGCCTCGTCGAAGGCGTAGATGGCGCACCCGTCGCCGCCGGCAAGCTCGGCCGCGTGCATGGCGATGGCGTCGAGCACGGTCTGCAGCTCGAGGCTCGCGCTCACCGCCTGGCCGACCGCGCCGAGCGCCTTCAACTCCTCGACGGTGTCGGCGAGCTCCTTGCCGCGCGCCTGCAGCTCATCCAGCAGCCGCGCGTTCTCGATCGCGATCACCGCCTGGTCGGCGAAGCTTCGCATCAATTGCAGCTCCTTCTCGGTGAACGGCGAAACCTCGGTCCGGTGCACCGTGATTGCGCCGATCGCATTGCCTTCGCGCAAAAGTGGAGTGATGACGAGGGTGCGAACGCCTGCGCGCCGAAGGAACGGCCCGCGCGCCCGTGTCAGTCGCGTCAACGCATCCGCGGGATTCTCGATGTCCTCGATTTGGAATTGAAGCCGTTCCAGGATACAGCGCCCCGCGGCCGAGTCTCGCTCGAGCGGTATCGATGCCGATTCGTCCCGGATAAGGGAGGCGGCTGGCCCCGCGGCACCGATTGAACGTATATGGTCGCCTTCGACCCTGATGACGCTCGCGCTCGCCACACCGAACATGCGTACGACGGTCTGGCAGATCATGTCGAGCGCCTGCGCGGGCTCGCCCGGCGCGCTGGCGATGGTCCGTAGAATCTCGCTGGTCGCGGTCTGCTGCTCGAGCGACTCGGCGAGTTCGCGCATGCGCGTATTGAGCTCGTCGAGCAGCCGGGCGTTCTCGATCGCGATCACCGCCTGGTCGGCGAAATTGGCGAGCTGGGCCAGCTCCTTTTCGGTGAAGGGCTTCGGCTCGCTGCGTTGGACCATCAGGGCGCCGATCGCCTGGGTCTCGCGCATCAGCGGCGTGCCGACGACCGTGCGGGCGCCGCCGGCGCGCCCCGGCAACCTGCCCGGCCAGTGCGCCATGCGCTCGTCCGGGTGCTCCATGTCGGGCACATGGACCTGCCGTCGTTGAAGAACCACGGCACCCGGCAAGGTCTCCGGATCCAGGGGCATCACCTCGCCGAGCGCCTCGCGGATGCGCTCGCCGGCGGGGCCGGCAGAGCCCACGACGCGCAAACGGTCGCCATCGACGGTGCGGATCGTTGCGCCGGACGCGCCGAAAAGCCGCGCCGTCGTCTCGGCAATCGCGTCGAGCGCGCCCTTTGCGTCAGCCGGCGACGCGGCGATCGTGCGCAGGATTTCGGCGCTGGCCGTCTGGTTATCGAGCGACTCGCGCAGTTCGCTCAGCAGCCGGGCATTCTCGATCGCGATCACCGCCTGGTCGGCGAAGCTGCGCAAGAGCGCGAGCTCCTTGTCGCTGAACGGCCGCAACTCAACGAGGTTGACGACCATCGCGCCGATTGCTTCACCTTCGCGCAATAAAGGCGTAATCACGACCGACCGCACGCCGGCCTTGCGCGCGAGTTGGGCGATGCGGTCGCTGTCGATGCTCGGCCGCAATTCATCCGGTGGATCGGCAAGGTCGGCGATGTGGACCTGGCGTTTCTCCACAACCGCCAGCCCCACGGTCGTTGAGCGGTCCAACGCCGTTGTGGGAATCGAGTCCCGAATGTCGCCGGCTGTGGGACCAGCCGAACCGACATTGCGAAGCACGCCACCTTCGATCCTGCGGATGCCGACGCTCGACGCGCCGAACATGCGCGTCGCCGTCTGGCATATCGTGTCGAGGACGCGCTCCGCCTCGCCGGGCGAGCTTGCGATGGTCCGTAGAATCTCGCTGGTCGCGGTCTGCTGATTCAGCGACTCCGACAAATCCCGCATTCGCGCGTTCAATTCCTCCAGCAACCGCGCGTTCTCGATCGCGATCACCGCCTGGTCTGCAAAGTTCGCGAGCTGGGCCAGCTCCTTTTCGGTGAAGGGCTTCAGCTCGCTGCGCAAAACCCCGAGGGCCCCAATCGCCTGGCCTTCACGCATCAGCGGCATTGCGACGGAGGTCCTTATCCCGGCGGCGCGCTGGGGCGCCAAGCCGCGAAAATCCGCGGCGTGGGAATCCGGATGGTCGATATCGGGAATGTGGATCGGCCTTTTCTCGAGGACGACGCGCCCGGGCACGGAGTCGGGCGTGATGGGGATGTCCGCACCTACCGTTTCGATCAGGCGTTCCCCTACCGGGCCGGCGGAGCCCACCATGTGCAGCCGGTCGCCCTGAACGGTTCGTATCGTCGCCCCAGATGCCCCGAACAGCCGCGTCGTCGTCGTGGCGATGGCGTCGAGGGCGCGTCCGGCGTCCGCCGGAGACGCGGCGATGGTGCGCAGGATTTCGGCGCTCGCGGTCTGCGTTTCCAGCGACTCGCGCAGCTCGCTCAAAAGCCGCGCGTTCTCGATCGCGATCACCGCCTGGTCTGCAAAGTTCGCGAGCTGGGCTAGCTCCTTCTCGGTGAAGGGCTTCGGCTCGCTGCGCTGGACCATCAGGGCGCCGATCGCCCGGCCTTCCCGCATCAATGGCGTTGCGGCGAGCGACCGCGTTCCGGCGGCGCGCGCTGCCGGAAAGCCAACCCAGTGGGCGATGCTCGGGTCCGGGTTTGCAACGTCGGGGATGTTGATCTGGCGCTTCTCAAGAATGGCGGCGCCCGGCGTGCTGTCCGGCGTCAGCGGTATTTCTTCACCCAGGGCCTCCCGGATACGCTCGCCACCCGGACCGCTTGTGCCGGCAATTCGTAGGCGGTCACCGTGAACTGTCCGGATCGTTGCGCCGGACGCCCCGAACAGCCGGGTGGTTGTCTCGGCAATGGCGTCGAGCGCGCCCTTCGCGTCAGCCGGCGACGCGGCGATCGTGCGCAATATTTCCGCGCTGGCCGTTTGGTTGTCGAGCGATTCGCGCAACTCGCTCAACAGCCTCGCGTTCTCGATCGCGATCACCGCCTGGTCGGCGAAGTTTTTCAGGAGATCGATCTCCTTTTCCGTGAATGGCCGGACTTCTCTTCGCGTGACATTGATGGCGCCGATCGCCTCGCCCTCGCGCATCAATGGCGTTGCGAGGACGGTCCTGTTGCCGCTCAGTCCGCGGGAGGCCGCCGCTGTCGGAAACTCGCCGCCTTGCTGCAAGATATCCTCGACGTGAATGGTGCGCTTCTCCAGTGCCGCTCGGCCGATGGGAGACCCGCGATCTTGCACCGCGTCCGGGAACGCGGACACCGGGGCGGCGAGTCCTGCCGACGCGATTCGTCGCACACCGCCGTCCTCAATACGCACGATCGCCGCCCCCGACGCTCCGAGCAAGCGTTGCGCCGTGCGCGAAATCGCGTCGAGCGCGCGCCCAGGTTCGCTAGGGGAGCCGGCAATCGTACGGAGAATTTCGGCGCTCGCGGTCTGGGTTTCCAGCGACTCGCGCAACTCGCTCAACAACCGCGCGTTCTCGATCGCGATCACCGCCTGGTCGGCGAAGCTCGCCAGCAGGTTCAACTCCTTCCCGTCGAGGGGCTGCTCCTGAGTGCGGTGGACGATGATCGTTCCGATAGCCTCGCCCTCGCGCAGGAGTGGTGTGGCGACAATCGTGCGGATGTTCGCGTCGCGCAGAAAATCCATCGTACCGTCGTCGGCCTCGGCGAAAGTGCCATCGAGCAGCTCGCCGGTCGCGATCTGAATCTGGCGCTTTTCCAGCATCGCGCGACCGTTGAGATTGGAGCGGTCAAACGGGCGTTCCGGCAGTCCGGCCCGCATGCCCGATGCGGCGGACCCCGCCGACCCGATGAAGCGCAGAACATCGCCGTCGAGTCGGCGAATACTCACGCTCGCGGCGCCAAACATGCGGGCGGTCGTCTGCGCGATCGTATCGAGCGCGCGTTCGACCTCGGCCGGCGAGCTGGCTATCGTGCGTAGAATCTCGGCCGTCGCGGTCTGCTGCTCCAGCGACTCGGCAAGCTCGCGCGTGCGCTCCTCGACCCGGCGCTCGAGCGCGTGGATCGGCCCGGCGATGCGCCTGGCGAGCAACAGCGCCGCTCCGACGGCGAGCGCGACAAGAACGACGATCAGGATCCCCGCGCGCGCAAGCGATCCGTAAGGCGGCGCGTCTACGTCGGCCAGCGGGAATTCGACGAGG
>DASWIQ010000068.1:0-5662 GCA_036397615.1 Steroidobacteraceae bacterium | reverse complement strand
CACGCCCTCAACGCTGAAGTCCCACAGTCGCCTGGCGTCTGCCTTGCCGAGTTGAGCGGCGAGTTTCGCCATGCCGCTGGCATATCCGGGAATCAGCTGTCCGCCCGAGCGCCCGGATGCGCCGAAGCCGACGCGCTCCGCTTCCAGCAGGACGACGCGATAACCGCGCTCGGCAAGATGGAGCGCGGTCGAGCAGCCGGCGATGCCGCCGCCGACGACGCAGACGTCGGCTTCGACGTCGCCCGCGAGCGCCGGTTGAGCGGCCAGTCGCGGCGCGGTCGCTTCGTACCAGCTGTTTGCGGGCCGCTGCGTCATACCGACTCCAGGTACCAGCTGAAATCGAGCGGCGTAATGTGGTTATTGAAATCCTGCATTTCGCCGCGTCGCGTGAGTCCGTAGAGTCGCACGAAATCCTCGCCGAAGTAGTCGCGCAGGAAGTCGCTCGCGGCGAAGCGTGCGAGTGCCGTCGGCCAGTCGCCCGGCAGCGGCGCCGCCGACAATGTCTGGGCAAAGGGGTTGCCCTCGAGCGCCGGCGGTGCGGCGAGCTTCCTCTCGATGCCATGCATCATGCCGGCGAGCACGGTGGCGGCGACGAGATACGGATTTGCGTCGGCGCCCGACACGCGGTGCTCGAGCCGACGGTCGACGGCGCCGGATACCGGGACTCGAACCGCGGCGCCACGGTTGTTGTATCCCCAGGTCGCATGCATCGGCACATAGGTCTCGGGTCGCATGCGGCGGTAGCTGTTGGCGTTCGGCGCGAACACGGCCATGCCGTCCGCCATTGTTGCGAGCAGTCCGGCCGCGGCCTGCTTCAGGAGATCGTTGCCGAGCACGTCCTCCGAGGCAAAGATGTTGCGGCCCGACTCGTCCAAGACGCTCGCGTGCAGGTGCATGCCGCTCCCCGCCATGTCCGCATAGGGCTTCGCCATGAACGTGGCTTCGAGACCGCGCTGGTGCGCGATGCCTTTGACGATTCGCTTGAACCGGATCGCCTGGTCGCAGGCGAGGCGCGCATCCGGAACGTGCCGCAGATTGACTTCCCACTGGCTCGGGCCGTACTCCGCGAGCGCCGTGCCTGTCGGCACGTCCTGTGCCTCGCAGGTCGCCGCGATCTCCGAGAGGATGTCGGAAACGGACTCGAGATCGGCCATGGAATTGATCTGCGTCCGGTTCTCGCGCCTTCCGGTCAAACGCGATCTTGGCGGCTGGGCGCGGCCGTCGGCCGTCCGCTCGGTATCGACGAAATAGAACTCGAGCTCGATCGCGACGACGGGACACCAGCCGCGGGCTGCGTAACGCTCGAGCACGCGGCCGAGCACGTGGCGTGGATCTCCGAAGAATGGCTCTCCGGCCGCGTCCTGCATCTGTACCTGTAGTTGCGCGACGCTCGGGCCGAGCCAAGGCGCGGCGAAGAGCGTGCGCTCGATCGGCAGGCAGGGCCAGTCGTCGTCGCCCTCGTCAAATCCGAGGCCGGTCGACTGGACCGTGCCGCCCAGGACGTCGAGCGCGAACATCGAGGCCGGCAGGTACATGCCGTGCTCGTAGACGCCCGCAAGGTCCGCCACGCCAACCCGCTTGCCGCGCAGGATGCCGCACAAATCTGGCATCAAAAGGTCGACCACCCGCACCCCCGGATGCGCGGCCAGGAAAGCCTCGGCATTCGCAAAGTCGTCCCGGACGAGGGCCATTTCGCACCTGGCGTTTAAGATCTTGTATCGCGTGCCGGAGCTGGCCGCAGGGCAGGATAACCAGCCGCCCGTGGACCGGGCAAGGTTCCTGCGGTGCAACATAATCCGGCCGGAAACCCCTCTCCGGGCTGACAGAACGCGGTATTCCCCGTCGATCCTGCGGGGCGCCTCACCCCCCGATTGTGAGACAATGCGCCCCTAGAACAGGCCTCCATACCGGGGGCCGTTCAAAATAATTAACAGATGCATATGCGGAAGCCAGTCATCGGAATTCCCGCCGATCGCCGCCTATTGGGCTCGCATTGGTTCCATTGCGTCGGCGAGAAGTACATCGCGGCCATCGTCCAGGCGGCCGAGGCCGTGCCTGTCCTGCTGCCGGCGCTCGGAGATCGCTACCTTCGCGAATGGCTCGGCGCCTTCGACGGGATCCTCTTTACGGGGAGCCCGTCGAATGTCGAGCCGCATCGCTATCTCGGCCCCAAATCGGCGCCGGGAACACTGCACGATCCCGAGCGCGATGCGACGACGCTCCCGATGATCAACGGTGCGGTGGACGCGGGCCTGCCGATATTCGGCATCTGCCGCGGCTTCCAGGAAATCAACGTCGCCCTGGGCGGGTCGCTGACCCAGAAGCTCCAGGAGCTGCCCGGCAACCTCGATCATCGCGAGGACGCGATGCAGCCGCTCGAAGCGCAATACGCGCCGGCACATGAAATCGAGCTGGTGGAGGACGGACTGCTGCACAAGATCGCCGGCAGCCGCCGCATGAAGGTCAACTCGCTGCACTCGCAGGGGATCGAAACGCTCGCGCCACGTCTCGTGCCCGAAGCGAAAGCGGATGACGGCGTGATCGAGGCGTTTCGCATTGACGGAGCGCGGACGTTCGCCCTCGCAGTGCAGTGGCATCCGGAATGGAAGGTCATGGAGAACCCGTTCTCCAGAGCGTTGTTCGCCGCTTTCGGCCAGGCCGGGCGCGACCACGCAAGCAGGCGGATCCGATGAGTGAAATCCAGCAGTTCCTGAAAGATCACTCCATCACCGAAGTCGAGGCGATCGTCGCCGACATGGCGGGTGTCGCCCGCGGCAAGATCATGCCGGCCGACAAGTACGCCGAAGACGAAGGCATGCGCCTTCCGGAATCGATCTTTCTCCAGACCGTCACGGGCGAATATCCGGACGACGACAGTGCGATTCACCCGTCCGAGATCGACATCGACCTGACCGGCGATCCGAAGACGATCCGTGTCGTGCCCTGGGCGGCGGAGCCCACCGCGCAAGTCATTCATGACTGTTTTTACGACGATGGCCGACCGGTGCCGATGTCGCCGCGCTACGTGCTGCGACGCGTGCTCGACCTGTATGCCGCGCGCGGCTGGCGACCGGTCGTGGCGCCCGAACTCGAATTCTTCCTGGTCGAGCCGAACACGGATGCGGACTATCCGCTGAAGCCCCCGGTTGGCCGCTCCGGCCGGCCGGAAATCGGCCGCCAGGCCTACAGCATCGCGGCGGTCAACGAATTCGACCCGCTGTTCGACGACATCTATGCCTTCTGCGAAGCGCAGGATCTCGACATCGACACGCTGATCCACGAGGCTGGCGCGGCGCAGATGGAGATCAATCTCAATCACGGCGACGCGCTCGATCTCGCCGACCAGGCCTTCCTGTTCAAGCGCACCGCGCGCGAAGCCGCGCACCGTCACAAGATGTACGCGACCTTCATGGCGAAGCCGCTCGCGGGCGAGCCGGGCAGCGCGATGCATATCCACCAGAGCATCGTCGACGCGAAGACCGGCGAAAACGTCTTCAGCGACGCGGAAGGAAAGTCCACGCCGCTCTTCGAGGCGCACATCGCGGGACTCCAGAAGTACCTGTCGGCCTCGATGTCGCTGTTCGCGCCGAATGTCAACAGTTACCGCCGCATCACGCGCTACAACTCCGCGCCGATCAACGTGCAATGGGGCTTCGACAATCGCACGGCGGGGCTTCGGGTGCCCGTTTCGGAACCGCAGGCGCGCCGGGTCGAAAATCGCCTCGGCGGAGCGGACGCGAATTCCTATCTCGCGATCGCGGCATCGCTCGCCTGCGGTTACCTCGGGATGATCGAGGAACTGAAACCCACCGCGCCGATCACGGGATCGGCCTACGACCTGCCGTTCTCGCTTCCGATGACGCTCGCCGACGCGTTGGCGCTCCTGCGGAGCACGAAGCCGCTGGTCGAATTGTTCGGGGAGCGCTTCGTTGCGGCATACTGTGCCGTGAAGGAAAACGAGTACGAAACCTTCTCGCGGGTCATCAGCTCGTGGGAACGGGAACATCTGCTGCTGAACGTCTGACCGCCGGGGGCACCATGAGCGCGAAGCCACGTATCACGGGACGAGCGACGCGCGACTGGCAGGAACTCGACGCCCTCCATTACCTCCATCCCTTCACCGATTTCCGGTCGCTGGCCGCCGAAGGCTCGCGGGTCATCACCCGCGCCGACGGCGTCTATCTCTACGATTCGGAAGGTCTCGAGATCCTCGACGCGATGTCGGGTCTCTGGTGCGTCAACATTGGCTATGGCCGGAACGAACTGGCCGACGCCGCCTCGCGGCAGATGCGGGAGCTTCCGTACTACAACAGCTTCTTCAAGAGCGCCAATCCGCCGGCGATCGAGCTGGCGCAGCTCCTGAGCGAATTGACGCCGCCGCAATTCAACCGCGTGTTCTTCACCAACTCGGGCTCGGAGGCGAACGACACGATCCTGCGCATGGCGCGGCGCTACTGGGACCTGATGGGCCAGCCAAAGCGCAGCACCGTCATCAGCCGGCTCAATGCGTATCACGGCAGCACGGTGGCCGCGGCGAGCCTGGGCGGCATGTCGGCCATGCATGCCCAGGGCGGAATGCCGATCCCGGGCATCGTGCACATCGAACAGCCGTACTGGTACGAAAACGGCGTCGACCTGAGCCCGGAGGAATACGGCCTGCGCGCCGCGCGCCGCCTCGCGGAAAAGATCGAGGAGCTGGGGCCCGAAAACGTTGCGGCCTTCATCGGCGAGCCGATCCAGGGCGCCGGCGGGGTGATCGTTCCGCCGCCGACCTATTGGCCCGAGATCCAGCGGATCTGCCGTGAATACGGGATCCTCCTGATCGCGGACGAGGTGATCTGCGGTTTCGGCCGGACGGGAAGCTGGTTCGGCTGCGAGCATTTCGGCTTCGAACCGGATTTCATGACGATCGCCAAGGGCATCACTTCGGGCTACCAGCCGCTGGGCGGCGCGATGGTGTCGGATCGCGTGGCCGACGTGCTGATCGAAAAGGGTGGCGAGTTTGCCCACGGCTTCACCTGGTCGGGACATCCGGTCGCCTGCGCGGTCGCGATCGAAAACATCGGCATCATGCGGCGCGAGAAGATCGTCGAGCGCGCCCGCGACGAGACCGGGCCCTATCTCCAGCGCCGCTTCCGCGAGCTCGCCGAGCACCCGCTCGTCGGCGAAGTGCGGGGAATCGGCATGATCGGGGCGCTCGAACTCGTCGCCCACAAGGGATCGCGCACCTTCTTCCGCAATCGCGGAGCGGTCGGGCAGATCTGCCGGGATCACTGCTTCAAGAACGGCCTGATCATGCGCGCGGTGCGCGACACGATGATCATGGCGCCGCCGCTCGTGATGGAGCGGAAGCATGTCGACGAACTGGTGGAAAAGGCGCGGAAGTGCCTGGACCTGACGGCCCGGGACATCGGTATCGGCACATGACGGAGGCGAACATGCGGGGCGTATCCGGTTGCTGGCAGGTCGCGATCGTCGCGTTTCTCCTCGCGGCCTGCGGCGGCAAGAAGGAGGGTGAGGCTGCCACGAAGGCCTCGGCACCGGAAGCGAAGGTCGTCAACGTCTTCAACTGGTCGGACTACATCGGCGACACCACTGTCGCGGACTTCGAGAAGAAGACGGGAATCAAGGTTACCTACGACGTGTTCGATTCGAACGAGGT
>DASWIQ010000067.1:0-30216 GCA_036397615.1 Steroidobacteraceae bacterium | reverse complement strand
CGCGCAGCCGGACGAGAAGTCCGGCGAAGTCGTGGCGCTTTTCATCGTGCGGAAAGATCCGGCGCTCACGGCGGTACAGGTGACCGAGTTCTGCAAGCGCGAGCTGACGCCCTACAAGGTGCCGAAGTTCATCTATTTCCGCGAGGAACTGCCGAAGACGAACGTGGGCAAAATCCTACGGAGAACGCTCCGCGACGAGCTACGCCTCAAATAGCGGCTGAATAGAAGGGGCCCCTTCCATTCAACCGTGGTATGCCGGCGAAAGATCGTGCACGGCGGCGATCATCGCGGCGACATTCTCCGGGTCCACGCCCGGTTGGATGCCGTGCCCGAGATTGAAGACGTGCCCGGGCCCGCGGCCATAGCTTTCGAGCACGCGCGCGACTTCGGCGCGGATCGCCGCGGGCGACGAGAACAGCACGCCGGGATCGAGATTGCCCTGTAGCGCGACGCGATCGAAGACCGCGCGCCGCGCCCCGGCGAGTTCCGTCATCCAGTCGATGCCGAGCGCGTCGACACCCGTCATCGACATGCGTTCGAGCCAGGCCCCGCCGCCCTTGGTGAAAAGGATCACCGGCACTCGCCGCCCCTCGCGCTCACGGATGAGATCCGCGGCGATTTGCTCCATGTAGGCAAGCGAGAACTCGAAATAAGCGGGCGTCGAAAGCGCGCCGCCCCAGGTATCGAAGATCATCACGGCATGGGCGCCCGCGGCAATCTGCGCGTTCAGGTATTCCGTCGTCGCGCGCGCGAGCTTGACGAGAAGACGATGCAGCGCCTTCGGGTCGCCGTAGAGCAGGGCCTTGGTCTTCGGGAACTCGCGGCTGCTTCCCCCTTCGACCATGTAGGTTGCGACCGTCCAGGGCGAACCCGCAAAGCCGATGAGCGGCGCGCGTCCCGCAAGTTCGCGCCTGACGAGCGCGACCGCATCCATCACGAAGCGCAGCTCGCGAGCCGGATCGGGCACCGGCAGCGCGTCGATGTCGGCCGCGCTCGCGATCGGGCGCTCGATGCGCGGACCCTCGCCCTCCTCGAATGCGAGACCGACGCCCATCGCCTTTGGAATCATCAGGATGTCGGAGAACAGGATTGCCGCGTCGAGCGGGAACCGCGCGAGCGGCTGCAGCGTCACTTCGCAGGCGAGTTCCGGATTCGTCGCGAGCCCGAGAAAGCTGCCGGCCTTCGCACGGGTGGCGCGGTACTCGGGGAGGTATCGCCCCGCCTGGCGCATGATCCAGACCGGCGTGCGATCCACGGGCTCCCGCGCGAGCGCGCGCAAGAACCGGTCGTTTATCAGCCCGCTCATCGCGCCGGAAACAGGCCGGCGATCGTTGCCTGGATCGCCTCGGCGGCGATGCGCGGATCCGCGGCGTCGCGGATCGGCCGCCCGATCACGATGTAGTCGGCTCCGTTGGAAAACGCCTCTGCAACGCCAACGACCCGTTTCTGGTCGTCGTCCACCGGCCGGTTCTCCACCGGGCGGATGCCGGGCGTCACGACGATCAGGCGATCGTCGACGCCCGCGCGCAGCAATTTCGCCTCGAGACCGGAGGACACGACGCCTGCACAACCTGCTGCGAACGCGCGACGGGCGCGCGACAGCACGAGCTGCTCGACATCGCACTTGAAACCAAGGTCGTCGAGATCCCCGCGATCCAGGCTCGTGAGCACGGTGACCGCGAGGATGCCCACGCCGTCCGCGGCCTCGACCGCGGCCTCCATGATCGCCTGGTTGCCGTGCACGGTCGCGAACGTGACGCCGCGATTCCGGAGGTTGCGGACGGCTCCGGCGACCGTCGCCGGCACGTCGAAGAGCTTGAGGTCGAGGAATACGCGCTTGCCCCGCCCGACCATCCAGTCGAGCAGTTCGAATGCGCCGCCGGACATGAAAAGTTCGAGGCCCAGCTTGTAGAAGGCGACGGAGTCGCCGAGCGTGTCCGCGAGCCGGCGCGCCTCATCTGCGGTCGGCACGTCCATCGCGAAAATCAGGCGCTCGCGCGCAGGTACTGCGACTCTTGCCAACCCGGCCCCCCTTGCGGCGTTCATGCTACCAAACGCGCATGCTCCTGGAACGCATAGCGATCGGTCATCCCGGCGATGTAATCGGCGACGGCGCGCGCCCGGCCGGCGGCGCCCGACGCGGACTCGAGGGCAAGCGCCGCATCGCGGTGCTCGGCCGGCATCCGCGCGACATCCTGCATGAAGCTCAGGAACAGCTCCTCGAGTACCTTGCCTGCCCCCATGCGCGACGCCTGCATGCGTTCGTGACGGTAGAGCCGCGTGCGCAGGAACTTCTTCATCTGGTGATGTTCTCTGTCCCTCGCTTCCGAGAAGCCGACGAGCGGCTCCGGATGCGCACGCACTGCGTCGATGTCGGCAGGCTTTGCTACGGCGAGGCGGCGCGCAGTTTCCTCGATCAGGTCGCTCACGACCTCATGGATCATCCGCCGGATGATCTCGTGCACCATGCGCCGCCCGGACAGTTCGCCGTAGCGCGCGAGGACCGTATCGTGCTGCCGCGCGAAGAGCCCGACGGCCCGGAGTTCCTCGACGGTCACGAGTCCGGAGCGCAACCCGTCGTCCACGTCGTGGTGGTTGTAGGCAATCGCATCCGCGAGATCGGCGATCTGCGCCTCGAGCCCGGGCTGGGTCCGCTCGATAAAGCGGCGACCGAGATCGCCGAGCTGCCGCGCGTTCGCGATCGAGCAGTGCTTCAGGATGCCTTCACGGGTCTCGAAACACAGGTTCAGTCCGCGGAATTCCGCATAGCGTTCCTCGAGCTCGTCCACGACCCGCAGCGACTGGAGGTTGTGCTCAAAGCCGCCATACCCGCGCATGCAGTCGTTCAGCACGTCCTGGCCCGCGTGCCCGAACGGCGTGTGGCCGAGATCGTGCGCAAGGCAGATCGCCTCGGTCAACGGCTCCGAAAGCGCGAGCGCATTGGCGACAGAGCGGCCGATCTGCGCGACCTCGATCGAATGCGTGAGCCGCGTCCGATACATGTCACCTTCGTGATTGATGAACACCTGGGTCTTGTAGACCAGGCGCCGAAAGGCGTTCGAATGGATGATGCGGTCGCGGTCGCGCTGGAATTCGCCGCGGTAATCCGCGGGTGGCTCGGGAAGACGTCGGCCGCGCGACCGCGTCTCGAGCGCCGCATAGGGAGCGAGCCCGCCGTCCGGATCGCGGCCCTTTCTCACGCGCCCGCCCGTTCTTCCAGGAGCGCTTCGAGCGCTTCACGCGGATAGTCCGCGGTGACCGTTGCCCTGCCGATGCCGTCGAGCAGCACGAGCCGGATCTCCCCGCCCTTGACCTTCTTGTCCATGCCCATGAGCTCGAGCATGCGCACGCGCCCGAGCCGCGGTGGATCGACCGGCAGACCCGCGGACAGCAGCAGTTCGCGCACGCGGAGCGCATCGCCGCCCGCAAGGCGGCCGACGCGCGCGGACAGCTCGGCCGCGAGCACGAGACCCGCGGCGACCGCCTCGCCGTGCAGCACGCGGCCGTAGCCCGCGCCCGCCTCGATCGCATGACCGAAGGTGTGGCCGAGATTCAGGAGCGCGCGGCGGCCGCGTTCACGCTCGTCTTCGGCGACGATCGCGGCCTTGATCGCGCAGGCGCTCCGGATAGCCTCTTCGAGCGCGACTGTATCGCGCGCGAGGAGGCGCGCCGCGTTCGCCTCGAGCCACGCAAAGAACTCCGCGTCGGCGACGAGCGCCGCTTTGACGATCTCGGTGAAGCCCGCGCGCAGCTGGCGATCCGGCAGGGTCGAGAGCGTCTCGGTATCGGTGATCACGGCCGAAGGCTGGTGAAACGCGCCGATCAGGTTCTTGCCGCCTGGGTGATTGACGCCCGTCTTGCCGCCGACGGACGAGTCGACCTGCGCGAGCAGCGTGGTCGGCAGCTGCACGATCGGAATGCCGCGCTGGTAGGACGCCGCCGCGAAACCCGCGACGTCGCCGATGACGCCGCCGCCGAGCGCGAGCACCATGCCGTCCCGATTGAGCCGCGCGGCGACGAGCGCATCGATGATGAGCGCGACGTTGCCGAGGGTCTTCTGCTCCTCCCCGCCCGGCAGCACGCAGATCTCGTACCCGCGGCCGGCGAGGCCTCGTTTCAGCTTCGGCACCCAGAGCGGGCCCACGACGTCGTCCGTCACGACGAGAAGCTTCGCGGCGCCCGCATGCTGCGAGAGCACGTCTGGCGAGCCGAGCAGCCCCGGCCCGATCAGGATCGGGTATGCGCGCTTGCCGAGTTTCACCTCGAGCCGCTGCATCTTCACGCGTCCTGCAGCGCGCGCGCGATGTCCCCGGCGACAGCAGCCGGCGCGCGCCCGTCGGTGCGGATCGTGATCGCGGCAATCGAGCGGTAGAGCGGGTCGCGCGTCTCGGCCAGCCGCTCGAGCGCCGCGCGGCGATCCGTGCCCGCGAGCAGCGGGCGGTGCTTGCTCCGGCGCGTGCGCTGGAGCTGCTGGTCGATGGTGGTGTCGAGAAAGACCACGGTGCCGCGCGCCGCGAGCCGTTCGCGATTCACCGGCAGCAGGATCGCGCCGCCACCGGTCGCGAGCACGATGCCGGCGGCCTTCGTCAACGCGTCGATCACGTCGCGCTCACGGATGCGGAAGCCCTCTTCCCCTTCGCGCTCGAAGATATAGGAGATGTCGACGCCTGTGCGGGATTCGATCTCCGCGTCGCTGTCGGCAAACGGCAGGCCGAGGCGGCGGGCCAGCGCCCGCCCGACGGCGGTTTTGCCGGAGCCCATCGGACCTATCAGAATCACGCTTCGCACGATCGTTACTTTAAGGCAGGCGAGTTCTGAAAGAGACGTTCACCTTCACCTTCGGTCTTTCGGGTGAAGGTGAACGTGCCCTAAAGAAACAGCCGCCCGGAGGCGGCCGTGTGACTTTGCTTGGAACCGGCTCCGGACGCAAGCCGGGCCCGCCGGGGTCATTCGGTGATCGCGGAACCCTCGCGCAGGATCTTCGGCGTGACGAATATCAGGAGCTCGTCGCGGTTGTTGATCCGGCTCTTGGACTTGAACAGGTTGCCGACGATCGGCACGTCGCCGAGGCCAGGCACCTTCTTCTCCGAATCGCGGCGTTCCGTCTCCATGATGCCGCCCAGCACGACCGTCTGGCCGTCCTTGACGAGCACCTGGGTCTGGATGTTGCGCGTGTCGATCGAGGGCACGAAGCCGCCGGTCGCGCTCGGGACGAGCTGGCCGACGCTGTCCTTCGTCACGGTCAGATCGAGGATCACACGGTCGTCCGGCGTGATCTGCGGCGTCACCTTGAGCGACAGCACCGCCTTCTTGAACTGCGTGGTCGTTGCGCCCGAGGACGCCGATTCCTGGTACGGGATCTCGACGCCCTGCTCGATGATCGCCTCCCGCTGGTTCGCCGTGATGACGCGCGGCGTCGACTTGATCTCGCCGCGGCCTTCGTTCTGCGCGGCCGACAGCTCGAGGTCGATCAGGAAGTCGTCGAAATCGAGGATCGACAGCGCAATGCGGCCGGCCGGGTTCGCGACAGGCATGTTCACGTTGTAGCGGTCGAACGCCGGGCCGAACGGCACCTCCACCGGAAACGGCTGGCCGGTCGCGGCGAGATTGTCGAGGGCCGAGCCCATGATCGTGTCGGTCGACTGCGCGCTGCCGCTGACAGCCATCAGGTCGTTGATGTCGTCCGACACCCGCGTGAACCCGCTGCGCACGCCGAGTTCACGGCTGAAGTCGTCGGAGACGATGACGATGCGCGACTCGATGAGCACCTGGCGCACCGGAATGTCGAGCGTCGCGACCATGCTGCGCACGGCCGTCAGATTGTCCGCCGTGTCCTGCACGAGGAGCGTGTTGGTGCGCTCGTCCACGGTCACGTTGCCGCGATCGGACAGGAGCGAGCCGCCACCCGTCGACTTGATGAGGCGAGCGATCTCGGACGCCTTCGCGTAGTTGACGGTCAGGAACTCGGTGCGAAGCGGCGCCAGTTCCTGGATGTCCTTCATCGCCTCGAGTTCCGCCTTTTCGTGGGCGGCGAGCTCGGCCTGCGGCGCCACCAGGATCACGTTGTCCTTGCGGCGCATGTCGAGGCCCTTGGTCTTCAGCACGATGTCGAGCGCCTGGTCCCAGGGCACGTTCTGGAGCCTGAGCGTCACGCGGCCCTTGACCGAGTCGGACACCACGATGTTCTGTCCGCTGGTGTCCGCGAGAAGCTGCAACAGCGGGCGCACGTCGATGTCCTGGAAGTTGAGCGTGAGACGCTCACCCACATAGACCTTGTCTTTCTCGGCGACCGCAGCCGTCGCGCGCTGGCGTTGCCTGACCTCGACCACGTACTGGTTGTCGGTCTGGTAGGCGAGCTGTTCGTAGTCGCCGGTCGCCGTCACGACGATCCGCGCGCTGTTACCGACGCGGGTCGCGTCGAACATCGTCACGGGCGTCGCGAAATCCACGACGTCGTAGCGCTTCATGAGGTCTTCGCTGAGCGCTGCGCCGGTAAAATCGACGATTACGCGGTTGCCTTCCTGGCGGAGGCTTGCGGGCGTCGCGGGATCCGAAAGCTGGACCACGACGCGGCCGGCGCCTTCCGGCGAACGGCGGAAATCCACTCCCGTGATGCTGCGCGCGCCGCCCGACGAGGCGACGGCGGCTGGCGCCGATGCCGCCTGCGCCGCGGCGGCGCTGCCGCCGAGCGTCAC
Organism: Steroidobacteraceae bacterium; assembly: GCA_036397615.1. Taxonomy (GTDB): domain Bacteria; phylum Pseudomonadota; class Gammaproteobacteria; order Steroidobacterales; family Steroidobacteraceae; genus SCUD01. The sequence goes on along the minus strand of DASWIQ010000067.1, from coordinate 23,521 downwards.
GATGACGCTGTCGCCTTCGGCCACCGCCGTGTACGGCACGAGGGAATCCAGGTTGAACACGACGCGCGTGCGGCCCGTTGCCTCGGCGGCCACGATGGTGTCCACTCCGCCGGCGCCGACGTCGATGCGCCGGTTGTCGAGGGCGAGTCCGACGTCAGGCAGGTCGACCGAAAGCCGCGCCGGGCGATCGATCGTGAATGTCAGCGGCTGGGGCGCGACTCCGTCGGTGCGCAGCCTGATCTGCAGGGTCGAGCCCTGCATCGGCTGCACCTCGACCGCGGTCAGTCGCACCGCGTCCTGTGCCAGCGCGAGCTGGGACCACGCAATGGCCAGGATGGCCAATGCGCCGCCCGTCAGCCACGCGAAGCCACGCGCCGCGTTTGTGTTCCACACCGTTGTACGGTTGTTGCCAGCCATCAGACTTTCTCCCAGAAATCAGTCGGCAAGGGCCAGCGCCGCAGGGCGCTCGAGGTAGCCGCCAAGGCCATCAGGAATAATTTCGATCAGTGTTATCCGCGCGTCGCTGACGGACATCACGCGGCCATCGTTCTGGCCCAGATGATTGCCCGGCAGCACGCGGTGAATCAGCCCGTCCTTGGTTTGCACCAGGCCGTAATTCCCGGCGCCGAGACGGAGCGTACCGACCATCTTCAGCGTGTCGAGCGGGAACTGTTCGAGGTACTCGCGCGGGCGCTGCACGTCCGGCCGCGGCCCGGTCGGATTCTCGCCGGCCAGGCTCTGGAGGAACGGCGAGCGGCGGTCAGCCATCTGGTATTCGTGGCTGACATAGGGCCGCACTTCCGGCAGTGGCTGGATGCGTCCGCCCGGCCGCTGCTTCGCCTTTTCGATTTCCGCACGCAGGTCGTCGAGTCCGTCCGAGCATCCGGAAAGCGCGAGCGTGCCGGCGAGTCCGGCGGCGGTGAGAATCTTGCGCATGGATTCCTGGCTCATGTCTTCTTTTCCCGTTCGCGCCTGGTCTTCGCCTTGGACTTCTTGTCGTCTTCAGCGGGCGCCGCTTCGGTCTCGTCTTCGTCGAGGTAGCGGTAGGTCTTGGCCGTCAGATTGAGCGTCAGCTCGTCCGAAGGCGCCGGCGCGCTGCCGCGGCGACCCCCGGAGCGGGTGGCGCCGCGCGTGATCTCGAGATCATGCAGCGTCACGATGCGCGGCAGCGCCGCGATGCCCGACACGAACAGGCCGAACTCGTGGAAGCCGCCGGTGAGCTGGATCTTGATCGGCAGCTCCGCGTAGAAATCCATCTTGGTCTCGCTGACGGGCTGGAACAGGCGTTCCTGCAAGCCGGCCGCAAGGCCCGTCTGCGAAATGTCGACGAGCAGCGAAGGCACCTCGGTCTTGCCGGGTAGCTGACGGAGCATCGCGCCGAAAGTACGCTCGATTTCCGCGAGCTGCTGACGGTAAGCCTCGAGATTCGCGGCCTTGCGCTGCTTCTGGTCGAAGGTGGCCCACAGGCTCTGCTGCTCGGCACGGGCCTTGAGAAGCTCGGGCCGGCTGCCGTTGGCGCCCCACACGAAGTACCACACCAGCAGAACGGTCGTGAAGACGAGCACGATCAGCACGCCGAGCGCGCGGAACAGGAACGGCCAGCGGCCGATATCCTTGAAATCGAGCTGGCGAAGTTGTTCGACGAAGTTCATTTACGTGCCTCCGAAACGCGCGTGTCGCGTTTCTCGGAAGCCGCCTCGTCGCCTGCGGGCGCGCGCTGCGACGCGAACAGGGTGAACTGCGCGCCCGGACCGGCGTCGCGGCCCGTCTGGATGACCTTGAGCTCGGGCGCCGCGAGCGACTCCGAGGCGTCGATATTGCGCATGAACGCGGAGACGCGCGTGCTCGATTGCGCGACGCCGTTGAACTCGATCTTGCGGCCGTTCTGCCTGACCGAGGTCAGGTAGACGCCTTCGGGCAGCGTCGAGACCATCTGGTCGAACAGCTTCACGACCTCCGGCCGGCTCGACTGGAGCGTGTCGATGACCTGCATGCGCGAAATCATGCGTTCCTTCTGGTCTTCGAGCGCGAGGATCTGCTCGATCGCCTTGTCGAGCTCGGCGATCTCCGCCTTCAGGAGGTCATTGCGACGATTCTGCGAATCGATCATCGAGCTCACCGTCAGGTGCGTGAGCAGCGTGATGAGCGCGGCCACGCCGACCGCCGCTCCGATCCCGATGAGGAATTCCTTCCGTCGCCGCTGGCGGAGCTCTTGCCGCCAGGGCAGTAGGTTAATACTTGGCATCTTCGTCGAAACTCCGCAGTGCCAGACCACAGGCGAGCAGCAGTGCCGTCGCGTCCCGTGTCACTCCCAGTGCCTTGGCTTTCGATGAAATCTTCATCTGCCCGAGCGGATCCCCGCGTTCGGCCGGAATTCCGACGCGGCTCGCGATCACGTCCGCGACGCCCGGGATGTTGGCGCAGCCGCCGCAGATGAGGATCTGTTCAGGCTGGCTGCGGCCGCTGCCGGACGCAAGGTAGAACTGGAGCGAACGGCTGACCTGCTGGGTCATGTCGTCGATGAACGGATCGAGCACCTCGGGCTGGTAGTTCGAGGGCAGGCCGCCTTCCTTCTTGGCGCGGCCGGCCTCCTCCATCGAGAGGCCGTAGGTGCGCATGATCTCTTCGGTCAGCTGCTGGCCGCCGAAGGCGAAGTCGCGCGTGTACACGACGACGAGGTTCCGCAGCACGCTGAAGGTCGTCGTGCTCGCGCCGAAGTCCACGACCGCGATCGTGCGGTCCATGCCGCCGTCCGGCATCTGGTGCGTCAGGAGCCGGCAGGCGTTCTCGAGCGCGAAGGCCTCGACGTCGACGAGCTTGGCGACGAGGCCGGAGGCATTCACCGCCGCGACGCGCTGCTCGACATTCTCGGAGCGCGAGGCGACGAGGAGCACGTCGCGCATGTCCGGGTCCTTCTCCGAGGGCCCGAGGACCTGGAAGTCGTAGCTGACCTCCTCCATCGGGAATGGGATGTACTGGTCCGCCTGCATCTCGATCTGCTGTTCGAGGTCGGCGTCCGAGAGGTTCCGCGGCATCTGCACGGCCTTCGTGATGGCCGCGTCGCCGCTGATCGCCACCGCGCATTCCTTGGAGCGCACGCCCGAACGCTTGACCGCCCGGCGGATCGCGTCGCCGACCGCTGCCGCGTCGACGATCGCCTTCTCGTTGATGGCGTTGTGGGGGGTCGGCTCGGCCGCGTAGGCCTCGACCCGGTACTGGCCGCCCGACTGCGCGAGCTCGATCAGCTTGATCGAGGACGTCGTAATGTCCAGGCCGATCAACGGCGAGTAGCGCGGTCCCAGCGAGAACTTAGGCAGCTTGAGCACAGAAATTTCCTTTCCAAGTCAGGCTATTACGAGACCAATCGCTGCGCTGGGTCAAGTTTGCGGCCAACTATATAGCAAGCAACTGTTAAATTGAACGTGACCCGACTCGCAATTCACCCGCATTTAGACCCTTTAGCGGGGGTCAACGGGCGCAGCCGGGGGGTTCGCCCCCGGCTCTGACCGCTGGTACCGACGACTTTCGCGCCCACGGGCCTCCGGTGCCGGATCCGCGGTCGATGCTGCACTCGAACGGGAACCCGCACCGTGTCTGCCGTCACGGTCCCGGCGTCTCCGGGCGGCGACCCGGGTCCCGGCAGTAGCCGACATTACTATGCATAATCGGGTCCGGTGACTACGCGACTGAACCGCCGGCTGCGCATTGCGGCAACCGTCATCGTTTCGATCGCGGGCCTGATCGGCCTTGCCTTCCTCGCCACTTACTACTACCTGAAGCCGACGCTGCCGGATGTCGCGGTGCTCCGCGACGTGCGGCTGCAGGTGCCGTTGCGTGTCTACAGCCGCGACGGCAAGCTGCTCGCGCAACTCGGCGAGCAGCGGCGCGTGCCAGTCACCTGGGAACAGATTCCGCCGGTCGTGGTGCAGGCGGTGCTCGCCGCCGAGGACGACCGCTTCTTCGAGCATCCGGGCGTCGACTGGCAGGGCGTGACGCGCGCCCTCGTGGTCGCCGCCGTCACGATGGAGCTTTCGCAGGGCGGCAGCACGCTGACCCAGCAGCTCGTGCGCACGACGCTGATCACGAAAGAGAAGCAGCTGCGGCGTAAGCTCCGCGAGATTTTCCTCGCGCTCTCGCTCGAGAACGAACTCTCCAAGCAGGAGATCTTCACGCTGTTCGTCAACACGCAGTTTCTCGGCCAGCGTTCGTACGGATTCGCGGCGGCGTCCGAGACTTACTTCGGCAAGACGCTCACCGACGTCGACGCGAGCGAGGCGGCGCTGCTCGCCGGCATTCTCCAGGCGCCGTCGCGGCAGAATCCCGTAACGAGCGTCGAGGAAGCGACGGAACGGCGCACGTACGTGCTCCGGCGCATGCGCGAGCTCGGGTATCTCGACGAGACGGCCTGGCAGGCCGCGATGGACAAGCCGGTTGCCCGCGGCCTGCACGGCCCGCGCGTGCAGATCGACGCCCCCTACATCGGCGAGATGGTCCGGATCGCGCTCTTCGAGAAGTTCGGCGATCGCATCTATTCCGAGGGATTCCAGGTCGTTACGACGATCGACAGCCGCCTGCAGCGTGCGGCCGACGTGGCGCTCCGCGCCGCGGTGCTCGAGTACGACCGCCGCCACGGCTGGCGCGGGGCTGTCGGCCGCGTAGAGGTCGACAAGCAGACCGACGCGATACTCGCCGCCGCGATCGAGGACCGGCCCGTGGTCGGCGGGCTTATCCCGGCGATCGTGGTCGATACGGATGCGTCGGAGGCCACGGTCGTCGCGCGAAGCGGCATGCGTTACCGCCTGCCGATGGAAGGCATCCGCTGGGCAAAGGTCGCCGATGCGACGCCGAAGTCGCCGCGCGACGTCATGAAGATCGGCGACGTCGTGTATGTCCTGCCGTCCGGCGAAGGCGTGGCGCTCCTCGCCCAGCTGCCCGAAGTCCAGGGCGCGATCGTCGCGCTCGATCCGTACGACGGCGCGATCGTCGCGCTCTCGGGCGGTTTCGACTACGCGGCCTCGAAGTTCAATCGCGTGGTGCAGGCGCGCCGGCAGCCCGGCTCCTCATTCAAGCCGTTCATCTATTCCGCCGCGCTCCACGCGGGCATGACGCCTGCGTCCGTGGTGCTCGACGCACCCGTCGTCTATGAGGCGCCGGACCCGGTCGTCGGCATCGGTCAGGGCGGCGACGCCGTCGAGGGCGAGGAACCCGAGGAAGAAGACTGGCGTCCGGTCAATGACTCCCGGCGCTTCTACGGCCCGACCCGGCTACGCGATGCGCTCGCACGCTCGCGCAATCTCGTCACCATCCGCGTGATGCGCCAGATCGGCGTCGGCTACACGCGCGAGTACGTCGGGCGCTTCGGCCTGCCCAAGGAACACATCCCCGCCGACCTGACGGCCGCGCTCGGCACGGCGCAATTGACGCCGCTCGAGATGGCGGATGGCTTTGCCGTGTTCGCGAATGGGGGATCGCTCGTCAAGCCCTATCTCATCGACCGCATCCTCGCGGCCGACGGCACGGTGCTCGAGCAGACCGAACCCACGATGGCCTGCGTCGATTGCGACACCGCAGCAGCGGAACCTGCCGCGCCGCCCCCATTGCCCGCGAGCGCACGCGCGTCGGGCGTCGTGCGAGCCGCGGACGTCGGCGGCAGCCTGCCTCCGCTCCTGCCGGAGCAGGCCGCGCCGAGGGCGATCACCGAAGCGAACGCCTGGATCATCACGGACCTGCTCCGCGATGTCGTGCGTCGCGGCACCGGGCAGCGCGCCCGCGCGCTCGGCCGCGGCGACATTGCCGGCAAGACCGGGACGACCAACGACGGCCGCGACGCCTGGTTCTCCGGTTTCAATCCGGACCTGGTCGCCACCGCCTGGGTAGGCTTCGACCAGGAACGGCCCCTCGGCGCGGACGAGGAAGGCGCGCGCACCGCGCTCCCGATGTGGATCTATTTCATGCGCGAGGCGCTCGCCGGCAAGCCGCAGCGCCGTCTGCCGATGCCGGACGGCGTCGTGACCGCGCGCATCGGATCCGAGGCTTCGGAATTCGGCGAGGACGCGCCTGCCGATTTCGAGTATTTCCTCGCCGATCACCTGCCGGCTGGCGTCGCCGGCGAGGGCGCGGCCGAGGCTGCGACTCAACCGCAGAAATACGAAGAGCCGATCTTCTGATGCCGCGCCGTTCCGCACGCGGCGACATGATGCGGCTCGCGATCGCGCGCGAGGCCGCGCGACTCATGATCGAGCACGGCCATGAGGACTACGGATTCGCCAAGCGCAAGGCCGCAGAACGCTTCGGGGTCACCGATCTCGCTGTGCTGCCGAAGAACACCGAGATCGAGGAGGCGCTCGCCGAGCATCAGCGGCTGTTCGTGCCCGAAGCTCATGCGAACGAACTGACGTCGATGCGAAACACGGCGCTCGAGGCGATGCGCCTGCTGGCGGAATTCGAGCCGCGGCTCGTCGGACCGCTCCTGTCCGGCACGGCGACGGCGCACAACGACATCACCCTGCACCTCTTCGCCGATACGCCGGAAACGGTCGCGGTGCGGCTGCTCGATCGCGGCATTCCGCACGAATTCGCCGAGCGGCGCTTCCGCATGCAGCGCGACGCGATCGAGGCGTTTCCGGCGGTGCGCTTCACGGCCGGCGACCACGAAGTGGATGCGACGATTTTTCCGCTCGACGGCATCCGCCAGGCGCCGCCGGGACCCGTGGACGGCCGCCCGATGCGCCGCGCGACGCTCGCCGAAGTCGAAGGATTGATCGACGGCGAACGCGCCGACTAGCGTTTCTTGACCGGGACGTAGTCGCGCCGCGTCGGGCCGGTGTAGAGCTGGCGCGGCCGCGCAATTCTCATCTCCGGGTCCGAGATCATCTCGGACCAGTGCGCCACCCAGCCCGCGGTGCGCGCAATCGCGAACATCACGGTGAACATCTCGCGCGGTATGCCGAGCGCGCGATAGATGATGCCCGAGTAGAAATCGACGTTCGGATAGAGCTTGCGGCTGATGAAGTAGTCGTCCTTGAGGGCGACTTCCTCGAGCCGGAGCGCGAGTTCGAACAGCGGGTTGTCGCTCTGGCCGAGCTTGCCGAGCACCTTGTGGCACATCTCGCGGATGATCGTCGCGCGCGGGTCGAAATTCTTGTAGACGCGGTGGCCGAAGCCCATGAGCCGCACGCCGTCCTTGCGGTCCTTGACGCGCGACAGGAACTCGTCGACGTGGGCCGCGTCGCCTATTTTCTCGAGCATGTCGACGACCGCCTCGTTCGCGCCGCCGTGCGCCGGGCCCCAGAGCGCGGATACGCCCGCCGACATCGCGGTGTACGGATTGCACCCCGTGCTGCCCGCGAGCCGCACCGTCGAGGTGCTCGCGTTCTGCTCGTGGTCGGCGTGCAGGATGAACAGGAGATCGAGCGCTTTCGAATGCAGGGAATCGAGCTCGTAATTCTCGCAGGGCACCGCGAAGAACATGTGCAGCATGTTCGCCGTGTAATCGAGGTCGTTCCGCGGGTAGATGAACGGCTGGCCGAGCGCGTGCTTGTAGGCAGCCGCGGCGATCGTCGGGAGCTTCGCGATCATCCGGTGCGTGAAGATCTCGCGATGCCGGTCGTCCGTGATGTCGGTCGAGTCGTGGTAGAAGGCCGCGAGCGAAGCGACGATGGTCGCGACCATCGCCATCGGGTGCGCGTCGTGGTGAAAGCCGCGGTACAGGCGAAGCAGCCACTCGTTCAGCATCGTGTGCCGCGTGATCGAATGCGTGAACGCGGCCAGTTCCTTCGCGCTCGGAAGCTCACCCTTCTGGAGCAGGTACGACACCTCTAGGAACGTGCTGTGCTCGGCGAGCTGCTCGATCGGATAGCCGCGATACAGCAGCACGCCCGCGTCGCCGTCGATGTAGGTGATGGCGCTCGCGGTGGCCGCGGTCGCCATGAAACCGGGGTCGTAGGTGAAGACGCCGTGGTCTTTCTGGATCGTGCTGATGTCCAGCACATCGGGGCCGACCGAACCGGAAAGCGCCGCAATCTCGCTCGAGCGGCCGGTCGCCAGGTTGGTCAACTGGTATTTCTTGCTTGCCATCGTTTTCCAGCGACGCAGACTGTCATGCTGCACTGCGGGAATCAAGGCTCGCCGTCGCCCTTCGCCTAGAATGCGCGGATGAGCGCGCCGATTGCGATTTACGTGCACCTGCCCTGGTGCGTGCGCAAGTGTCCCTACTGCGATTTCAACTCGCACGTCCGCCCGGATCGCATCCCGGAGGACGAATATGTCGCGACCCTGCTCGCGGATCTCGATGGCGACCTCGAACTCGCGGGATCACGAAAAGTCGGCAGCGTTTTCCTGGGCGGCGGGACGCCCTCGCTCTTCGGCGTGCGCGCGATCGCGACCCTCATCGATGGGCTTGCCGGGCGTCTCCCCTTTGCGGCGGACGCCGAGATCACGATGGAGGCGAACCCCGGGACCATCGAGCACGGCCGCTTCGCAGGCTATGCGCGGGCCGGAATCAATCGCGTTTCGCTCGGAGCGCAGTCCTTCGATCCGGCGGCGCTCAAGGCGCTCGGCCGGATTCACGGTCCGGACGAGATTCCCGCCGCGGTCGACGAACTCATCGGAGCCGGCATCGAGAACTTCAATCTCGACCTGATGTACGGACTGCCCGCGCAAACACTCGAAGGCGCCGTGTCGGACCTGCGCGCGGCGATTGCCCTGGGTGCGGCGCACCTATCGCACTATCAATTGACGCTCGAGCCCGGCACCGCTTTCTACCATCGGCCGCCGTCTTTGCCGGACGACGAGCGGACTTACGAAATGCAACTCGAGTGCCAGCGCCTGCTGGCGACGGAAGGCTTCGAGCAGTACGAGGTTTCGGCCTACGCGCGGCCCGGCCGGCAGTGTCGCCACAATCTCAATTACTGGCGGTTCGGGGACTATCTCGGCATCGGCGCCGGCGCCCATGGAAAAGTCACCTTGGCCGGCCAGGTGGTCCGCACCGAGAAGCCGCGTTCGCCGCGCGAGTACCTTGCGGGTGGCGGGAGAAAGGGAGCGGTGCGGCGATCCGTCGTGCCCGCGGACCTGCCGTTCGAGTTCATGCTGAATGCGCTGCGTCTGGCCGATGGTTTTCCGGCCGCCGAATTCAAGCGCTGCACCGGCCTCGATGAAACGGTGATCGAGCCCACGATAGCCAGGCTGCAAGGCCTGGGGCTGATCGACCGCTCCGACGGACACGTGCGCCCGACGGAACTGGGATTCCGTTTCCTGAACGACGTGCAGGCCGCATTCCTTCCCGCTACGACGTAGCGACGCCTGGGGACTCAGGCGGCAACCCGGGCGTCGTCGGAGGGAATCTGACCCAGATGGAAGTCCTGCCCCACAACGCGAGCAGGAATGTATCCACGACGTTCACATAGACCAGCAGTGAACCGTCCTCAGCACGACCCAGCGAATAGCTGCCGTGCGCTGCGGCGCCAGAAAAGGGGTCGGCGTGCATGGTGGTCTCCATGGGCAGCAGCGAATCGCGGCATGGTCGTTGCGTCGGCAGGACGAACGCCCTCGTGCCGCCATCGGTGTCGACGGCCTCCACGTGTAGTTCATCCTCTTCGCGTCGTAGCCGGACGGCCAGATACTTGTCCCGACCTGGATGGTAGTAGGTCCTGCCAAGACGATTCTTGTCCCCGTGCGTTGCGCGAGACCAGCCGCCGTTCATGAGGTGGGAAAGGCTCATCATCTGACTCGCCCATGTGTCTCGCTTGACCTTAAGGGTCGCCTCGCCGGCATCTTGATATTCCCCATCGATCTCGGGACAGGTGCCGGTTTCCACTGTCATTTGCCTGGGCCAGGTTTCCGAATACATGGGCGGAACGGAGACGCAGCCCGAAGCCAGGGTGCAGCAAGCCAACGTTGCACTGAAACGAATCATGTTGGGCACTCCTCGGGTTCCGCCATTACCTGCTGAATCCACGACTCGCCGTAGTCCGGCCCTCTGCTGCAACCGGGGGTGGCTGCAAGGACCGGCATCAGCGCGAGAAACAGCGGGATCGTGCGTAACCAGGACATGGCTATTGCTCCACAGTTGAAATTCGGTCCTGGAGCCATGGTCCACGCGAATCGGTCCCGAATCCTGAGGGATGCCTGTGGCCTGTCTGAGTTCGCCGTAAGGCGGACCGTCTAAGCCCGGGATCAGCCCGAACCAAGGCATCCCTCAGGACTCGGGGCCGGCCGGCGCCGGATCATCCCCCCACGTTTTCAGGAGGGGGAATCACCCATGTATCGCCCAGCCGTCCTTTCGCTTTGCGCCCTGTCGCTGTTGCTCACGGCCTGCGCAAGCACACCGCAGACACCGAATAAGTACGGCCACAACTTCGACTACGAGTATGAGTCTCCGCCAGAGGTCAGCGCGGCCGATGCGAACGAGTGCGGCGAGCGCGCGAACGAGGAGGCTTTTGCAGCGTCCTCCGAAATCAGTGACCGGGCGGGCGTCCTCTTTGGGGCTATCGGCGCCGTGGTCCAGCTCGCTCGCGTGAAAAGCAAGCTGAATTCGACCTACGAAAAGGTCATGAAGGATTGCCTGCGCGAGAAGGGTTACGAACTGGCTGAGAGGGACAAGGAATGAAAACGCTCGCCGGATCCTATCTGTGGTATCCGCTTTCGGTTTCGGGTTCCATCGCCGCTTTCAGCGCGCTTTTTGTCGGAGGCGCGCCGTTGACGGTGGCGACTTTCGCACCGGTCGCATTGGTGGCTGCCGTTCTCGTGTATCTCGAGGCTCGCGACCCGGAACGCCGGGACTGGCGGCCGAGGGTATCCGATCTCGGCAATGACACGGCTTTCATCGCGCTCATACAGGTAATCCTGCCGCGCGCACTGACGGCCCTCGTCGTCCTGTATGCATCTGGCTGGACGCATGAGCATGCCGCGAGCGGATGGTGGCCACATGACTGGCAGTTCGTCGCGCAGGTCGCCGCGATGGTGCTCATCGTGGACTTCATGCGTTACTGGCTGCATCGCGCCTGTCACCGCTTCAGCTTCCTGTGGCGGCTGCACGAAGTGCATCACTCGCCTGACATCCTGTATTCGCTGAATGTCGGCCGTTTCCATCCGTTGGAAAAGCTGCTGCACTGGTCCCTGGATACCGTGCCATTCCTGCTGCTCGGCGTGGCGCCAGCCGTGCTGGCCGGGTATTTCCTGATCTACGCCGTCAACGGCCTGTTCCAGCACAGCAACGTCCGGCTGCGCTGCGGCTGGCTGAATTACATCGTCGCCGGCGCCGAGCTGCATCGGTGGCATCACGCGCGCGATCCTCGGCATGCAGCGCATAACTTCAGCAACACGACCGCCCTGTGGGACCTGGTCTTCGGCACCTGGTATCTGCCGCGACGCCGGGTCGTGGATGCCGTCGGCATCGCGGATCGCAGCTATCCGAAGGGCGTCCTGGCGCAGATGCTTGCCCCGTTTCGGCGGCGCGATCAACAGCATTCGTCGCGAACGCTATCGGCGCAGTTCGCCGACCTGCTGCTCGGGCTGCACCTGCGAATCGCCCTGTTTATCGAAGGTCGACGGATCGTCGCTGCTATCCGCGATCCCATGCGCGTGCAGCGCGCGCTGCTGGAGAGGATTGTGAACATGAACCGTGATACGACCTTTGGCCGCGAGCACGGGTTCGGGCGCATCACCGACCATGCGAGCTTCGCACGCCAGGTGCCTGTCCGCGATTTCGAGGGCTTGCGACCGTACGTGGACGCGACTATCGAGCGCGGCGAGCGCGCCCTGACGACCGAGCCGCCGGTGCACTACATGCGTACCAGCGGAACGACCGGCAAGGCGAAAGACATCCCGTTGACGCGGACCCACCTGAAGGCGCTGCGGCGCATCCACGAGGCCGCGGTGGCGATGCAGTTCCGGATCTGCCCGGAAGCTTTTTCCGGCGGCATCCTGGCGATCGTCAGCCCGGCATTTGAAGGCACTCTGCAAAACGGCGCGTCCTTCGGTTCTGCATCCGGCGTCGTTGCCGGTAACACGCCGTCCGTGGTGCGCGACAAGTTCGTGGTTCCGGCCCCGGTCCTGTCGATCGAGGACTGCCGCGTGAAGTATCTGCTGATACTGCGGTTGGCGCTGGGGCGTCCGGATCTCAGCTACATCGCGACGGCGAATCCCAGCACGCTACTGATGCTGGTCCAGCTCTATCGTGACCATGAGTCCGCTCTGCTCGACGACCTGCGCAACGGTGGATTCTTCCTCAGGGATCGCGTTCCTCCGGCGGTGTGGGTGGCGGTCGAATCGCGATTGAAAGCGGATCCGGAACGATCGAATGAACTGGCCCGAAGGCGATTCGGGTCCGCAGAGGCGCGGATTGCGGATCTCTGGCCGTCGTTGAAGCTCGTGGGAACGTGGACTTGCGCAAGCGCCGGTGTCGCCGTTGCAGCCCTGCGGCCCGAGCTTCCCGCTGGCACGCGGATATTCGATCTGGGATACATCGCGAGCGAATTCCGGGGAACCATCACGCTCGGCCGGCGTGCTGGTAGCGGATGCCCGACGGTCCACGCCCATTTCTTCGAGTTTGTCGAGCGCGAACGCTGGGATCGCGGCAATCCGGAGTTCCTGACGCTGGACCGCATCCGGAAAGGGGTCGACTACTACATCTTTGTCACGACGCCATCCGGCCTGTATCGCTATTTCATCAACGACCTCGTGCGTGTCAGGGGCTTCCTGCACCGGATGCCGCTGATGTCGTTCGTGCAGAAAGGCAAGGGGGTCACCAACATCACGGGCGAGAAACTGTACGAGGCGCAGGTTCTGGACGCCGTGCGCACGGCGACGTCGCGACAGGGCCTCGCCCCCCGTTTTGTAATGATGCTCGCCGACGAGGAGCTGCGCTGTTACCGCCTCTACCTGGAAGTCGCCGCGGGATCCGCCGTCAGGGAGGCGGAACTGGCCCGCGCCGTGGATGAGAGGCTCGGCGAGATCAACGTCGAGTACCGGGCCAAGCGTGCGAGCGGCCGGCTGGGACCGCCGAGCGCCATCTGCCTGACGAACGGGACAGCCGAAGCCTACAAGCGCTTCTGCGTCGCAGCGGGGCAACGTGAAGGGCAATTCAAGACCGTGGCCCTCGCCTACCGGCGCGAATTCGACTTCGGCCTGGAAGGCTTCGCGCGGCAGGCCGCAGCATGATCCTCGACTCGATCGACGCGGCGTCGCTGGTCATTCCATTCACGCACGCCTTCCGGCATGCCGCGGCTTTGCGCACCGAAACCGAAACCCTGTGGGTCGAAGCGCGGGCGCGCGACGGGACCTGCGGATTCGGAGAGGGGTGCCCGCGCAACTATGTGACGGGAGAGGACCTGCAGAGCGCCGGCCGGTTCGTCGCGGCCCATCGCCGGGACTGGATCGCGGGCATCGTGGATTTCGACTCACTGTCCGAGTGGGTCGCGCGTCACCGGCCGGTCATCGACCGGAATCCAGCGGCATGGACTGCCGTCGAATTGGCACTGCTCGATCTGTTGGGCAAGACCGAGCGACGGTCGGTCGAAGCGCTGCTCGGGCTGCCGGATCTGGCGGGTATCTATCGATACACCGCGGTGCTCGGCGACGCGCCCGCTCACCGGTTCGACGCACAGCTCGCACAATACGTGCAGGCCGGTTTTCGCGACTTCAAGATCAAGCTGTCGGGGGACCGCGTGCGCGACCGCGCCAAAGTGCGTGCCCTCGCCGCCATGGGTGTCTCCTGCGAATCAGTTCGCGCCGACGCCAACGGCCTGTGGCGCGATGCCTCCGCGGCGCTCCGGCATCTTCGAGCGCTCGACTATCCGTTCTTCGCAGTGGAAGAACCCTTGAACGCGGGAGACTACCGGGGCATGCGCCGCATCGGATCGGAGCTCGGCGCTTGCATCATTCTCGACGAGAGCCTGCTACGGGCCGATCAGCTCGATCAGCTCGGCGGCTGTCCCGATCGGTGGATCGTCAATCTGCGGGTTTCCAAGATGGGCGGGCTGCTCCGCTCGCTTGAACTCCTCGGTGCGCTGCGCCAGCTGGGATGCCGCGTCGTCTGCGGCGCGCATGTCGGCGAGACCAGCTTGCTGACGCGCGCCGCGTTGACGGTCGCCCACAGCGCCCGCGACCTGCTGGTCGGGCAGGAGGGCGCCTTTGGGACCCGACTGCTTTCCGTTGATGTCACTGAGGCACCCGTCATGTTCGGACGGGGGGGCATTCTCGACATTGCGACGCTCGCGATCGACGCGTCGGGACTGGGGCTGCCGATCGTTCGCCTGCCCGATCTGGCTTACATTCAGGAACAGCGCACCGTCCCGGCCGACCGCACGCAACCCGCAGGCCAGCCGACTTTGTCCCAGTAGGTATCAAGCCCGAACTGCTTCACCACCTGATCGAACCCCGCCAGTCGTCGCAGCTCGACCGCTTCGCGCGAGAAAATGAATTCCAGTTCCCTGCTGCGAAGTGTCGCGTGCGAGCGCAATAGCCGCAGCGCTTCCTCGTTCTGGTGCGAGACCACCAGCGCACCGAGATGCAGCAGTCGGTCGAGCTGTCCTGCCGCTGCGGCACGCTCCAGGGCTGCGTCGGCGGCCCACCCACGCGAAGGGTCGCTGATCGCCGCGACGACGACGGGTATCCAGTCCTCCGCTTGTCCCCGGCGTCGCTGGACTTCAGCCAGGGCCTTCTGCAAGGAGTCGAATCGCCGTTCGCGAATCAGCAAGAGCATCGGCAGTTCCGGAGAGGCAGACGGCGCGAGCCCGAGGTCACGTGCCGTCGCGAGATAGTGCGCCGCGTTGCCATTCTGGTCAGACCAGAGGCTCAATGCCGCAAGACGAAGGTTGGCTGCCGGAGACAACGGGTCGTTTGCCAGGGCCTCGCGCGCCTCCCGCCACGCGGCTTCGCGTTGCCCGGTCGCGCCCAGCAATTGCGAGTATAGGAGCCGCAGCTCCGTGTCATCGGGACTCTCGGCGAGCGCGGCGCGAAATGCATCTTCCGCCTCGCTCCAATGGTTGCGCTCCATTTCGAGCCAGGCACGGACCGCGTAAACCTCGCCTGACATCGCCGTCTGGCGCGCGACTTCCGCCAGGACCCGATCCGCCCGGTCGAGTGCAGCGCCGGCCTCCGCTGGAGCGACGCTGGCCAGGAGCGCATAAGCTCCGGCCAACGCGAGATGCGCGCGCAGGAATGTGCGATCCGCGGTGATCGCCTGTTCAAGCAGGGCGATTGCGGCACGAGTGCCCTCCTCGCCGCGCCGGGCGAGCTGCTGGCGACCCTGGAGAAATAGCCGATATGCCTCCGGATTGGAGGGCGGCTTGGCAAAAGCACTCGCGGTCGCTGGCGAATCCTCGCCTACCTTTATCGCCGGCAGCCGTTGCCGCAGCGCCTGCACGACGGCGGACGCGATCTCGGTCTGGATGGCAAAAAGATCGCCGCGCTCGCGATTGTAAGTCTCCGCCCAGACTTCGGTGTCGGATACGCTGTCCGATAGATGCATGGTCACACGCAAGCGGTTGTCGTCCGCGCGCACGCTGCCGGAAACCACATGCGTCGCCCGAAGCGCTTTTGCGACGTCCTGCAAGTCCGCGTCGCCGCTCTTGAAGCGGAGCGCTGAATTGCGCGCAACCACGCGCAATCCACCCACCCGCGAAAGATTGACCGTCAGTTCCTCAGTCAGGCCGTCCGCGATGTAGCGCTCATCAACTGCCGCCCCCAATGCAGCGAGTGGCAGCACGGCAAGTCGCACTTCGCCGGCAGCCCTGTCTCCGGCATCTCGTGTGGCCCACCACCAGCCGAATGCCGCGATGACGGCAAGACCAAGAGCAACCGCCACCCGCTGCCATCGTCGCGATCCCGGCTCGGTCGCGATCGCAGATCTCGGCGGCTCAGCCGCTTCAACCGGCGCAATCAGCGCATACCCGACCCGCGGGATGGTGCGCACGAATCTCGGCTCATGCGCGTCGTCCTCGAGCTGGGACCTCAACAATGAAATCGCGCGCGACAGGACTTCGTCCGTCACGATCCGGCCATTCCACACCTCGGCGATGAACTGCTCGCGCGTGACGACCTGGGGCGCGTGCTGGGCGAGGCACAGCAGGACACCCATCGTTTTCGGTTCGAGCGGTACGCTGCGGCCTTCCCTTTCGAGCGTGCAGAGGTCCGGCCGCACCTGCCAGGCGCCCAACCGGAAACCGCGCGCCAGCGACGGCTTTCCGGAGGACCCTTCGCCGAGGAGGACGCGCGCGATATGGCTGATGCCGCTCTTGTCCATCCGCCCGCTACCGTGCGACAGGACAGGCGAGTTGTACACAGCGCCTTGTCGGCTCGTTCCGAAGAGGGACTTTCGACGCTTTGTTAGCGAGGAGCCTTAACTGGCATAGGATAAGTTATTGTTTTATATTGGAAATATGGTCTGCTCAAAATTTAAGCAAACCGTCATAAATGCAGAAATGGTCGATTGGGTGATCGCGGAGGGCCTGCCGGTCCACAGAGTTATCCACACATTTTGTGGATAAGAAATAAATCTGATTATTTTCAGTGCGTTATCGCATTCGTGCAGCCGGTCGCGGGCCTATCTTGCGGGCTGCGCACGCTGACTATAGACTGCGCGCCCCCTGGCACCACGGCACGGGAATCGCAGCGATGAAAGAAGGCATTCACCCGAAGTACACCGATATCACGGTGACCTGCACCTGCGGGAACACCTTCCAGACGCGCTCGACGCTCGGCAGCAATCTGGAAGTCGAAGTCTGCTCGAACTGCCATCCGTTCTACACGGGCAAGCAGAAGATCGTGGACTCCGGTGGCCGCGTTGATCGCTTCCGTAAGAAGTACGGCCTGAAATAAGTCCGTCCCGGTGGCCGCCCGGCCGTCAACTTTCGGCCATCCCCCACGTCTAATGCGAACCGGTACCCTTGGGGCCGGGGTCCGGAGACGTTCATGCGCACATTGCAAGGGAAGCTCGCCAGCCTGATTGCGTTCGCCGCCCTGGCGGCCGTCGCGGGCGGCCCCGTTGCCGGCGCCGAGAAGGAAAAGGAAGGGAAGCCGCAGAAGGACAGCAAGGAAGTCCGGACCGCGAAGCAGATGCACGTCCAGTTCACGCAAGCGATGGGCGTGCACCAGGACCTCGAGCTCCAGGAATACGTGCAACGAGTGGGCGAGAAGCTCGCGGCGGTCAGCGAGCGACCCGAGCTCGAGTGGCACTTCACGATCATCGACACCGACGACGTGAACGCTTTCGCGACGATGGCCGGCTACGTCTATATTTCGCGGGGCATCCTGCCGTACTTCCAGAACGAGGCGGAACTCGCCGCCGTGCTCGGCCACGAGATCGGTCACATCAGCGCTGAACACCTGAAGAGCCAGCAACGGAAAGGCATGCTGTCCGGCCTCGCGAGCGCGGCGACGGCGATATTCACCGGCCAGCCGGCGCTCGCGGACCTGACGAATATGGCGGGCATGGCGATCATCAGCGGCTACGGCCGCGAAGCGGAGCTCGAAGCCGACCGCCTCGGCGCGCGTTATCTCGCAAAGGCCGGTTACGACCCGGAAGCGATGATCGAGGTGATCTCGACCCTGAAGGACCAGGACACTTTCGAACGCGAGCGCGCGCGTATCGAAAACCGCCAGCCCCGCCTCTATCACGGTGTGTTCGCGTCGCATCCGGACAACGACACCCGCCTCCACCAAGCTATCGCGACCGCCGGCAAGACCTCCGGTTCGGCGACCGGCGATACGGAGAATGCGGCCGGATTTCTTCAGGCCATCGAGGGCCTGCCGGTCGGTTCGAGCGCGCGCCAGGGTATGGTCCGCGACAACCGCTTCTATCACTCGGACATGCAGTTCACGATGGCGTTTCCGCGCGGCTGGCAGATCGTCAACGAGCCGGAACAGATTGTCGCCATCGGGCCGAACAAGGAACACTACATGGAGATCCGGACCCAGGCGCCGCCGGCGGATGTGACCGACCCGCGAGATTTCGCGATGCGCGGGCTCTCCAACCGCCGTCTCGACCGGACGGAGACGCTCGACATCAACGGCCTCAAGGGCTGGACCGGCGTCGTGCACGGCGATCCGTCGCCATTCGGGCAGTCGACGAACGTGCGCTACATCGTCATTTATTACGCGAACCTGATGTGGGTCTTCAAAGGCGCGAGTCGCGCGGGAACGACGACGCCCTCCGGCGATCCGTTCTTCCTGTCGACCGCAAACACCTTCCGCCGCCTGCGCGGGAACGAGTTCCAGCTCGCGGAGCCGTATCGCCTGCACGTGCTGCGCGCGACCGAGGGCACGACGATCGAGTCGCTGGCCAAAGAGGCCCAGGTCAAGAAATACCCGGTGCAGCAGCTCCGGCTCTTCAACAAGCTCTATCCGGATGGCGAGCCGAAGCCAGGCGACCTGCTCAAGACCGTGCGCTGAAGGCGGTATCCGCCCTTTGTTCCTCACCAGCCCAGGGCCTGCATGCGCGCCGCAAGCGCAACGAGCGCCTGTCCCCGATGGCTCACGCGATTCTTTTCCGCGGCTGGCATTTCCGCTGCGGTGCGGGCGTCTCCTGCGACGATG
Source organism: Steroidobacteraceae bacterium (assembly GCA_036397615.1). Lineage (GTDB taxonomy): Bacteria > Pseudomonadota > Gammaproteobacteria > Steroidobacterales > Steroidobacteraceae > SCUD01. The sequence continues at coordinate 4,987 of DASWIQ010000067.1, read as the reverse complement.
AATATCGGGTCATAGCCGAATCCGCCGGATCCACGGCGCTCGAGACCGACGCGGCCTTCCCAGGCGGCCTCGGCGACGATCGGTGCTGGATCCGCCGCGTCTCGCACGAACACCATCGCACAGCGGTAGCGCGCCCCGCGCCGCGCCGCCGGGACGCCCGCGAGTTCCGCGAGCAGCTTGTCGTTGTTCGCGCGCTCGTCTGTTGCAGGGCCCGCGTAACGGGCGGTATGCAGTCCCGGGCGTCCGTCGAGCGCGTCGACCTCGAGTCCGGAATCGTCGGCGATTGCGGGAAGTCCCGAGATCGCCGCCGCATGGCGCGCCTTCAAAAGCGCGTTCGCGGCGAAACTGTCGCCATCTTCGAGCGGCGGCGCGATTCCGAGCTGCGACTGCGCGACGACCTCGAGCCCGTGGCCCGCGAGAATCTCGCGCATTTCCTTGAGCTTGCCGGGATTTCCGGTCGCAAGCACGACACGGCGCATGGGCGGCGGAATCAGCCCTGGCGCGCCTCGAGTTGCAGGCCGAAGAGCCGCGCCGTGCCCATCGCCGCGAGATTCAGCATCGCGTCGAGCTCCTCGCGCCGGAAGGCGTGGCCCTCCGCCGTTCCCTGCACCTCGATGAAGGCGCCGCCGGAATTCATCACCACATTCATGTCCGTCTCGGCCTCGACGTCCTCGGAGTACTCGAGATCGAGGATCGGCTCGCCCTTGACGATGCCGACGGAAACCGCGGCGATCTGGCCATGCAGCGGATTGGTGGCGAGCATACGGCGCTCGATGAGCGTGTCGACGGCGTCGGCGAGCGCAACGTAGGCTCCCGTGATCGCGACCGTGCGCGTGCCCCCGTCCGCCTGGAGCACGTCGCAGTCAATCGTGATCGTGCGCTCGCCGAGCGCGCCGAGATCGATGCAGGCGCGTAGCGAGCGCCCGATCAGCCGCTGGATTTCCTGCGTGCGGCCCGCCTGCTTCCCGCGCGCCGCTTCGCGCGCGCTTCGCGTATGCGTCGCGCGCGGCAGCATCCCGTATTCCGCGGTCAGCCAGCCCTTGCCGCTGTTGCGCAGGAATGCGGGGACCCCGTTTTCCACGCTTGCCGTGCAGAGAACGCGCGTTTCCCCGAATTCGCAGAGCACCGAGCCTTCCGCATGCACGGTGTAGCCGCGCGTGAAACGCACGGGTCGCAGCTGATCGGCTGCGCGGCCGCTTTTTCGCATGAGGAACCCCGTGCCCGTCAGTGATGCCAGACCAGGCTGGCAGCGGATGCATTGTCGCTGTGCGGCGTCGAGGCCGCTATCGCGCGTTCGACGAGTTTCTCGAGCGCCGATTTGTAACTGCCATTGCCCTTGCCGTTTCCGGGTCGCAGGAGGCCCGCGATCTCGCCGTCCTTCAGGTTCGCCCAGACCCCGTCGGTGCAGACCATGAGCACGTCCCCATCCTCCAGCGGCTGGCGCCGCGAGATCGTCATCTCGGGGAGCGCCGCCTCGCCGCCGATGCAGCATTCGACGAAATTGCGCATGGGATGCCCGGAGATTTCTTCCTCGCTGATCGAGCCTTCGCGCAGCAACTGTTCGACATGGCTGTGGTCCCGGGTGCGCGCGATGACCGCACCGCCCCGCAGGTGATAGACACGGCTGTCGCCGACATGCGCCCAGTAGGCCTCCCGGCGCTGGACCAGGCAGACCGCACAGGTCGCGCGCGGGCGGAGATCGACCGCAAGCTTGGTGCCGATCGCAACGACCGCCGCATGCGCGCGGCCGAGCGCCAGATGAAGGAAGCCGAGCGGATCAAACAGCGGCTTCGTTTCGGCGCGAAAGGCTTCGAGCATCACCTTGCAGGCTGTTTCCGCGGCGCGCGCGCCGTAGGCGTGACCGCCCATCCCGTCCATGACGACGAGGAGCGCCGCGCCGTCGCTCGAAGCAACCGCGGCGCGGTCCTGGTTGTCTTCGCGATCGCCAGTCAGGCTGACCTCGGCGAACTCGATTGCCACGCGTGCTCCGGCGGACCGATGGCCGCCGCCCCCTGCTAAACTGCCGCAGAGCTTACATCACCGGCCCGTGCCGCATCCCAGGGACGAACTACGATGCTGAGGAGCATGACAGGCTTCGCGCGCGCCGAGCGGGCGGCGACGGCCGGGCTTCTCGCCTGGGAAATCCGGAGCGTCAATCACCGCTATCTCGAGGTGAGCCTGCGGGTGCCGGACGAGCTGCGCGCGTCTGAAGCCGATTTCCGCCGCGCCATCGGTGCGGTTGCGCGGCGCGGCAAGGTGGACGCGTCGTTTTATGTCCGCCCGGCCGCGACGGCGAGCCGTGAGCTCGCGCTCGACGAAGTCCTTCTCGACCGGCTCATCGAAAACGCGACGGCCGTGCAACGCCGTCTCGGCGCGGCCGGCCGCATCGATGCCGTCGATCTCCTGCGCTGGCCCGGCGTCGTGCGCGAATCGGAGCGCGACACGACATCCCTCGCCGCGGCCGCCATGGATCTGCTCGGGGAGGCGCTCGCGGCATTCACAACCTCGCGCGCGGGCGAAGGCGAGCGCATTGCGCAGATGCTGTCGTCCCGGGCCGCCCAGCTTCAAGGCATCGCTGACGAGGTCGCGGCCCGGCTGCCGGAGGTTCAGTCCCGCATACGCGCGAAATTGCAGGAACGGTTGGCCACCCTGGGCGCCGAGGGCAATCCGGAGCGGCTCGAACAGGAGATCGCGCTGCTCGTGCAGAAAATGGATGTTGCCGAGGAGCTCGATCGGCTCCGCAGTCACGTCGAGGAGCTGAAAACGACGCTGGTTTCGGGCGAGGCGGTCGGGCGTAAGCTCGATTTCCTGATGCAGGAATTCAATCGCGAGGCGAATACGCTCTCGTCGAAATCGCAGGACGTCGAGACGACGCGGAAGGCCGTCGAACTGAAAGTCCTGATAGAGCAGATGCGGGAGCAGATCCAGAATGTGGAATAGCTTCCAGCGTCGGCCGTAGACGTCCAAGTTTCAAACGTCGAATTACCAGTTGAGATTCGAACTCGCAACGGCAATCGATGACGGTGTGGGTTTGCTTGAACTGGTGGCGTGGCTCGCAAGGAGTAAGAGAATGCTGTGCGATACATTTGCCCGCGTCGTTCTGATGATTGGATGTGTTGTTGTTCTTTCAATCGACCTTTCCATCGCACAGGAGGGATCCGGCGCAACTCCAGTTCCGGCGCAAGACTCGCCGGAACTTACCGAAATGAAAGCCGACGCGGCGCTCGCCAAGACAAAACTAGAACTGGCCACTGCCGAGATGGATCTCTTGAAGCTGAAGTTGGGTGCCATTGACACAACCAATCTTCCAAAGGGCACGGCTGCAGCAACTGACATGGACCTCGCAGGGCAGTTGCGTGCCTACGCAGCCGCGAAAAAGTCGACCGATGCCGTTGCGAAGGAGGCGACGGTCGCATATGACCGATATCACATAGGCCAGCTAAAGACCGACCAGGAGAAGAAAGAATACGAGAATGCCGTGTCAGCAGACACGGCGGTTAGGAAGATCGTTTTGGCAACCGACGCCCAACTCCAGCAGTTGAATCAATATCGTGCTTTTCTCGCGCAGATGACGCAGTTCAAGGAGAACGCAAATTTTGTCATCGCAAACCCTCCATCGCTCGGTGACCCGAGCGCGGTGTGCGTCACAAGGCTCGGAGCAGAGTCTGTGGCAGGAGTGCTAGCCGCGATCAATACGGCGTTGACTGTTTCCGCCTTATTCAAGACGGAAGTGGACCTAAAAGGTAAGTCCGTCACTCTTGACGAATTTGCAATTGCCACTTTGATGCTGCGGTCCCTCACGGATGAAAAGGTTTCGGTTGTTTACCCCGGTTCCTACTATCTCTTACCTCCACGGGACAGCGATGGTGTGGCATTCCAGTCTTTTAAAGAGGTATCCGATCTCAAGCCAAAGCTTGGCGCTGCCGCCAAGGCACTAAGCGCTCAATACGCGACGATTCTGGCTGCCAACCCTAAGCCCGATCCCGCATGCCAGAAGATTCTGGCAGCGATTGGCAAGACCGTGGATCAGTATGTGGCCGGCATCGCAGCCATCGAAAAGTCAATCGATGAGGTGGGTGCCACGCTGACTAAGCAGGAAGCTCAAAGTGGACTGACGATACTTAGTTCCTATCTTGTGTCGGAGCGCGTTGAGGCCGCTATCGGTAGCGCACCAGTCCTTCAGGTGAAGGCAATCGCAGCGGGCGGCGCAACGCAAACGCGCAGAAATCTTTTCAAGACCACGATTTCGTACGGCGGAGGCAGCATTATTTCCTATCGATTATTCGCTCAAGATGGCCAACTGCTGGCTGCAGATACCATACCGTGGAATTCTAGGCTGCGGAACGCCAATGACTTCAAGGCCGGTCGGGTTTCACTTGATACGGATTAGCAATGTAGTTAGCGCTTCGTTAGAAAGTGCTAAAGCGCCGCCAATCAATCGGTTGGTTGCGCGCCAAGCAAGCAGATCCAGAATGTGGAGTGAATCATCTTGAGATCACCATGGCCGGCATTCGCCGCGACGGTCGTGCTCTCGTGCGGCGCACTGCTGTGCCCGGCGACGAGCCATGCGGCCGACTCGCCCCTTGAGGAGGTGCTTGCCGCGGCCGCCACGATCGTCGCGGCCTTCGGACGTCACGACCCCGACGCCTACTTCGCGCTCTTCGACGCGGAAGCCACTTTCATCTTCTATACGACTCCCGGCCGGCTCGAAAATCGCGCGGCCTAACCAGCGGGAATGGGCTGCCTGGGAGAAGGATCTTGGGTTCCGGGTCCGGTCCTGTGTTTCCAGCGACCAGCGGGTGCAGCTCCATGGCGACACCGCGGTCTTCACGCATTCGGTGCGCACCGGGATTTCAACGAATCAAGGCGAGAGCACGCTCCTCGAGCGTGAGACCATCATCTTCCACCATCGCAACGGACGGTGGGTCGCGGTCCATGAGCATCTTTCTCCGCTGCCGGAACCTTCCGGTACTGCTGCGGACGTGGG
>DASWIQ010000066.1:0-4745 GCA_036397615.1 Steroidobacteraceae bacterium | reverse complement strand
GCGACCCAGTACTCGACGTTGCCCTTGCCGCTGCCCATGCGGACCTCGAGCGGCTTCTGCGTGATGGGCACGTCCGGAAACACGCGGATCCAGATCTGTCCGCCGCGCTTCACGTAGCGCGTCATCGCGCGACGCGCCGCCGCGATCTCGCGCGCGGTCATGCGCGAGCGGTCGACCGCTTTCAGGCCGAAGTCGCCGAACGCGACCGAACTGCCGCGGTGCGAGCTGCCGGCCAGGTTTCCCTTGAACATCTTGCGGTACTTGGTCCGCTTGGGCTGCATCATGTCCGTGAATCCTTCAACTCAGCCTGCCGCAGGCTCCGGCGCCGCGGGCTGCTCTGCCGTCTTGTCGGCATCTTTCGCCGTGGCTTCGGCCGTCGCTTCGACCACTTCCGCTTCCGCCTCTTCGCGGTCGAAGACCTCGCCCTTGAACACCCAGACCTTGATGCCGATGACGCCATAGGTCGTGTGCGCTTCGGCCGTGCCGTAGTCGATGTCCGCGCGGAAGGTGTGCAGCGGGATGCGCCCCTCGCGGGTCCATTCCGAGCGCGAGATTTCGGCGCCGTTCAGGCGGCCGGCGATCCGCACCTTCACGCCGAGCGCGCCGCTTCGCATCGTGTTCGTGACCGCGCGCTTCATCGCACGGCGGAACATCACGCGCTTCTCGATCTGCTGGGCGATGCTCTCGGCCACGAGCGTCGCGTCGAGCTCGGGCTTGCGGATCTCCGCGATGTTGAGACGCACGTCGGCGACCGCCATCTTCATGAGTTTCGCGACTTCGACGCGCAGCTTCTCGATGTCCTCGCCCTTGCGGCCGATCACGATGCCGGGACGCGCGGTGTGGATCGTGATGTTCGCCTTGCGCGCGGCGCGCTCGATGTGGATGCGGCTGACCGATGCGTCCACGAGTTTCTTCCGCAGGAATTCGCGCACCCGCCAGTCGGACAGGATGTACGACGGGAAGCTCTTGGTATCGGCATACCAGCGCGACGTCCAGTCGCGCGTGATGCCGAGCCGCATGCCGATCGGATTGACCTTTTGACCCATGTGCCGCTCCGCTCCCGCTTACCGCGCCTTGTCGGCGACCGTAATCTTGATGTGGCTCAGACGCTTGACGATGCGATTGCCACGGCCCTTGGCGCGTGCATGAAACCGCTTCGCAACCGGCGCCGCATCGACCTCGATGCGCGCGATCTTCAACTCGTCGATGTCCGCCTCGAGGTTGTGCTCGGCATTCGCGATCGCCGACTCGAGCAGTTTCCGCACGATCTTTGCGCCCTTCTTCGGGGTGTAGGCGAGCACCGCGAGCGCGTTGCCCACGGGCTGGCCGCGCACGAGGTCCGCGACGAGGCGGCACTTCTGCGGCGAGATGCGCGCGTGGCGCAAAATGGCTGAGACCTGCATCGCTTACTCCGGAGTCGCCTCGACCTTCTTGGCCGAAGAATGGCTCTTGAAAATCCGCGTCGGCGCGAACTCGCCGAGCTTGTGGCCGACCATGTTCTCGGTGACGAGCACCGGCACGTGCTGGCGGCCGTTGTGCACCGCGATCGTGAGTCCCACCATGTCGGGCAGGATCATCGAGCGGCGCGACCAGGTCTTGATCGGGCGGCGGTCGTTCTTGTCGCGGGCCGTCTGCACCTTCTTCGCCAGGTGCAGATCCACGAACGGGCCCTTCTTCAGGGAACGTGACATCTCGCTTACGCTCCTTTCTTGCGCCGGCGCACGATGAATGCGTCGGTGCGCTTGTTCTTGCGGGTCTTCTTGCCCTTGGTATGCCAGCCCCATGGCGAGACCGGGTGCGGATTGCCCTGGCCGGAACGGCCTTCGCCGCCGCCGTGCGGGTGATCCACCGGGTTCATCGCGACGCCACGCACCGTCGGGCGGATGCCGCGCCAGCGCTTGGCGCCCGCCTTGCCGAAGCTGCGCAGGTTGTGCTCGTCGTTGCCGATTTCGCCGATGGTCGCGCGGCATTCCACGCTTACCTTGCGCGTCTCGCCGGACTTGAGCCTGACGATCGCGTTGCCCGCCTCGCGGCCCGAGTACTGCGCCGAGGTGCCCGCGGCGCGCGCGAGCTGGCCGCCCTTGCCAGGCTTCAGCTCGATGTTGTGAATAATCGAACCGACCGGAATGTGGCGCAGCGCCATCGCATTGCCGGCGCGGATCGGAGAGTCGGCGCCCGATTGCAGCTCGTCGCCGATCTGAAGGCCCTTCGCCGCGAGGATATAGCGGCGCTCGCCGTCCTTGTACAGTAGCAGCGCGATATATGAGGAGCGGTTCGGGTCGTACTCGAGCCGCTCGACCTTCGCGACGATGCCGTCCTTGTCGCGACGGAAGTCGATCATCCGGTAGTTGTGCTTGTGACCCGAGCCCTTGTGACGCGTCGTCATTCGGCCGACGTTGTTGCGGCCGCCCGTCGACTTGTGGCCGGCCACGAGCGCGCGCACCGGCGCGCCCTTGTGCAGGTGCGAACGGTCCGGACGCAGCTGGAAGCGCGTTCCCGGCGAAGTCGGTTTCAGTTTCTTCAGTGCCATGGTGCTATCCCGTTACGCGTCTCAGGCGCGCTCGGCGCCTCCCATCTCGATCTGCTGGCCCTCGACGAGCCGGATGTAGGCCTTCTTCCAGTCCTGCCGGCGGCCGAGCGAGCGCCCGAAACGCTTCGCCTTGCCGGGCTGGTTGACGACACGGACCTTGTCGACCTTCACCTCGAACAGGAACTCGACCGCGGCGCGGATCTCGGGCTTGGTCGCGTCCCGCCGCACGCGGAAAACGTACTGGTTGCCCTCGGTCGCGATGCGGGCGCTCTTTTCCGACACGTGCGGGGCGATCACGACGCCCGCAAGCCAGTCCTTGGACGGCGTCCTCATGCGAGCTTCTCCTCGAGCATCCGGAGCGCACCGACGGTCGCGAGCACCTTCGGGTAGCGCGCCAGCGCTAGCGGGTCGAGGCTCGCGACGGTGCGGACGTCGACACCCACGAGATTTCGCGAGGCGAGATGCAGCTTCTCGTCGTAGGCCTCGATCAGTATCAGCACATTGTCGAGTCCGAGCTCGGCCAGCTTGCCGACCAGCATCTTGGTCTTCGGCGCCTCGAGCTCCAGATCGCCGGTCACGACAAGGCGCTCCTGGCGCGCGAGCTCGGAGAGCATCGAGCGGATCGCGCCGCGATACATTTTCCGGTTCACCTTCTGCGCGTGGCTCCGGGGCTTGGCCGCAAAGGCGCGGCCGCCGCCGACCCAGATCGGGCTCCTGATCGAGCCCGCGCGGGCCTGGCCGGTACCCTTCTGGCGCCACGGCTTCTTGCCGCCGCCGCGCACCTCGGCCTTGGTCAACTGCGCCTTGGTGCCGGCGCGGCCGGCGGCCGCGTAGGCCGTCAGCACCTGATGCACCAGCGGCTCGTTGAACTCACGGCCGAAAGTCGCATCGCTGACATCGATCTCGGAGCCTTTGGCTCCGCCATTCACCAGCTTGAGCTTCATTGCCAGTGCCCCTGAATCACTTTTTCACCGCGGCGACGGATTTGCGCCGCCCGCGTGCCGCGGCCTTGACCGACGGCCGGATCACGACCCGCCCGCCCGGCGCGCCCGGCACGGAACCGCTGACCAGCAGCAGGTTCCGCTCAAGATCCACCTGGACGACCTTCAGGTTCTCTACCGTGCGATTCACATTGCCCATGCGGCCGGCCATGCGCTTGCCGGGGAACACGCGGCCCGGCGTCTGGCGCTGGCCAATCGAGCCGGGCGAGCGATGCACGACCGAGGCGCCGTGGCTCGCGTAGCCTCCGGCGAATCCGTGGCGCTTCATCACTCCCGCATAACCCTTGCCGATCGTCGCGCCGGCGACGTCCACGATCTGGCCTTCCTTGAACAGGTCGACCTTGAGTTCACCGCCCGTCTTCAGATCCGCGCCCTCGCCCTCGGCGAGGCGGAACTCGACGAGCTTTTCGCCGGGCAGCACGCCGGGCTTTGCGTAATGGGCGGCGACCGGCTTGGAAAGCCGGGACGCGCGACGCGTGCCGAATGTGACCTGGATGGCGCGATAGCCGTCGGCCTTCGAGTCCTTCACCTGCACGATGCGATTCGGCAGGGCCTCGATGACCGTCACCGGCAGGGAATCGCCTGCGTCGGTGAAAACCCGAGTCATGCCGGCCTTGCGGCCGACCAGACCTATGGTCATGATTTATATCCTTTTTTCACTGCACCGGCTGCAATTGGCCGGCGCTGTCCCAACACTTACAAATCAGCCCCGCGAAAAAAGCCGCCCAGTATAGCGGCGCGCGGAATCAGTTCAACTTGATCTGGACGTCCACACCCGCGGGCAGCTCGAGCCGCATCAACGCATCGACCGTCTTGTCGGTCGGATTGACGATGTCCATCAGGCGCTTGTGGGTCCGGATCTCGTACTGGTCGCGCGCGTCCTTGTCGGCGTGCGGCGAGACCAGCACGGTGAAGCGTTCGATCTTGGTCGGAAGCGGCACCGGCCCGCGCACTGTCGCGCCAGTGCGGCGCGCGGTCTCGACGATTTCACGCGCCGACGTATCGATCAGCTTGTGATCGAACGCCTTCAGGCGGATGCGGATGTTCTGACTGGTAGCCATCGTCGTTCCTCGTTTACTTCAGCACTTTGGAGACGACGCCGGCGCCGACGGTGCGGCCGCCCTCGCGAATCGCGAAGCGCAGCCCCTCCTCCATCGCGATCGGCGCAATCAGCTCCACCACCATCTTGATGTTGTCGCCCGGCATCACCATCT
>DASWIQ010000065.1:0-14039 GCA_036397615.1 Steroidobacteraceae bacterium | reverse complement strand
AACGCCGAAACGGTGCGCGACATCGCCTACGGACTCATGAGCGCCGAGCAGCTCGAGCATTTCCAGAACGAGCTCGAGATCGATTTCGCGATTTCCGAACCCGGCGTCGGCCGCTTCCGCGCCGCGCTGTTTTACCAGCGCGGCTATCCCGCGCTCGTATTGCGCTACATCAGCGTGGACACGCCGAAGCTCGACCAGCTGGGCCTCCCGGACACGCTCCGCGAACTCGCCATGCTGAAGCGCGGACTGGTGCTGATGGTGGGCGCGACCGGTTCCGGCAAGTCGACGACGCTCGCGGCGATGATCAATCACCGCAACGAGAACTGCTCGGACCACATCCTCACGATCGAGGATCCGGTCGAGTACCTTCACCAGAACCGCAAGGCAATCGTCAACCAGCGCGAAGTCGGGCTCGACACGCGTTCGTTCGGCCGCGCTCTGCGGGCCGCGATGCGCGCCGCCCCGGACGTCATCCTGATCGGCGAGATCCGGGACCGCGAAACCATGGAAGCGGCGATCACGCTCGCAGGCACCGGGCACCTGTGCATCGCGACGCTGCATGCGAACAACAGCGCCGAGACGCTCGATCGCATCATCAACCTGTTCCCGCGCGACCAGCACAACCAGATCTTCCTCGACCTGTCGCAATACCTGCGCGCGATCGTCTCGCAGCGCCTGGTCCGCGGCCGCAACAACAAGCGCGTGGCGGCGGTCGAGGTGATGCTGAATACCCCGCATATCCAGGACCTGATCAAGAAGGGCGACGTGATCGGCGTCAAGGAAGCGATGCTGTCGTCCAATGAGCGCGGCATTCAGAACTACGATTCCGCATTGCTGCACCTCTACAAAGAGGGCCGCATTGACATCGAAGAAGCGCTGAGCAACGCGGACTCGCGCACGAACCTCGAGGCGCGAATCAACTTCGGTTGAGGCGGCCGCGGTGGAGCGCGGGGAAAGTTCCCTCGCTCGCTCCGCCGGAACTTTAGTCGCTCGCTCGGGCCTTCCCCCGCGCTCCACGGCGCCCGCGTGGACCGCGTAGGTCCGCTCCGGCGGTTCACGCAAGAATTCGACGTCGCATCGCTTTCACCGCTAGATCCGGCCACAGGCAGCGCGGCAGCGACCAGCGTGCGCGCTCCGACGAGCGCGAGTCCCGTCCGTCTACCGCGCACGCTGGCTGGATTCTTCGCTGTTTGTCGCGGCGATCAGGCGGCGAATACAGTGGCAGCGTCGAATACCGGTCCGTCGACACAAACACGCTTCATTGCTGGACCGCCCGGCGTTTGGACGAGAACGGTGCATCCGGCGCAGCCGCCGACACCGCAGGCCATGTTTTCCTCCAGCGACACCTGACAGGGAACGCTGTAACGGCGCGCGAGTGCTGCCACTGCAACGAGCATCGGATGCGGGCCGCAGGTCATGATTTCGACCTCCGCGCGCTCTGACGGCTCGAGCGCGCCGAGCCAGGCGCCGGCGAGTTCGGTCACGAAGCCGCGGTGACAGCCCGGAAAGCCTGAGAGGCTCGCAAGCCGGCTCGGGACGCCGAGACGCTCGAGCAGCGGCATTGCGGCCGTGACGCCGGCCGGCAGGCCGGCCACTGACTGCCGCGAGGGCGCGAGCTCGAAGGGAAACGGCAGCTCGGATCCCATCAGGACGAGCGGTTTCCACGGGCCCCGATCCGCCGCAAGCGCCTCGGCCAGAAACACCACGGGCGGGATGCCGACGCCGCCACCGACCATCAGGACATGCGGACGCTCGGCATGCGGCGTGAAGCCGCTACCGATAGGGCCGAGGCAGGAGAGGGTCTCACCCGGCACGCGGAGCGCGAGTTCGGCGAGGCCGTGACCGACGACCTTGTAGAGCACTTCCACCCAGCCGGCCGCGGCGTCTGCGCGCATGATCGAAAGCGGCCGGCGCATCGGCAGGTCGGGACCGCAGGTCAGGTGGATGAAGCTGCCGGGCGTCGCGGTCGCCGCGCAGCGCGGCGCCTGCAGCCGGAGGACGTAATGACCGCCGGCGAATGCCCGGTGATCGAGAACGGCCGCATCCTCCAGGAAGGTCCTGCCGCGATGGCTGGCTTGCGCTGCGCTCACGTCGCGCGCCTGCGGCGCGCGTCGGCGAGGTGCGCGAGTACCGCCATGCGCACGGCTACGCCATTTGCGACCTGCCGCCGGATCAGCGACTGTGGGCCGTCGGCGACTTCGGACGCGATCTCGACGCCGCGATTCATCGGTCCCGGGTGCATGACGATCGCACGCGGACTTGCGCGGGCAAGCCGCATGCTCGTCAGTCCGAACTCGCGGTGATAGGCGTCGAGATCCGTCGGTGCGTGGCCCGCCGTCCGCTCGAGCTGGATGCGCAGCACCATCACGACGTCGGCGCCAGCGATGCCCTCATCCAGCGACTCGAATCGCCGTGCACCGGAGAACTCCGCGGCGTCCGGCATCATCTCCCGTGGCGCGACGATTCGGATTTCGGGAACTCCGAGCGTCGCAAGCGCGCGATGCGCGGAGCGCGCTACACGCGAACGCCGGATGTCGCCGACGATCGCGACCGAAAGGCTGCCGAAGCCCCCCTTGCTCTGGCGGATCGTCAGCGCGTCGAGCAGACCCTGTGTAGGATGCGAAAGATGCGCCTCGCCGGCGGAGATCACCGAGACATGCGGGCCGACTTCACGGGCGACCTGCTCCTGGAGCCCGGCTTCGGCATCGCGGATGACAAATACGTCGACCTGCATTTCCTGCAGGGTCCAGATCGTGTCGAGCAGCGTCTCGCCCTTGGCGCGTGACGACAGCGCCATGTCGAGATTGATCGCGTCGGCGCCAAGACGGATGGCGGCGAGTTCGAAGGAAGCCCGCGTGCGCGTCGAGGGTTCCGCGATCAGGTTCGCGACGGTCCAGCCGCTCAAGTCCGTGCCGCGCCGCGGCCCTTCGCCGGCCGTCGGCAAATAGTGTTCCGCGCGTTCCAGCAGTTCCTCGAGCAGGTCGCGCCCGAGGCCGTCGAGGGTGATCAGGTGTCGCAGCCGGCCATGGGCATCCCGCTGCGAAAAGCCGGAACTCATCGGCCGGGCCGCCCGGGCTGGTGCCTCAGCCATTGCAGCAACAGGAGCCGCGCGGCTTCGCGGTCGACATCTCCGCGCTGCACGCGCCGGGTCTTGGCGCCGCTCCTGCGCCGCTCGCGCAGGTCATCCTCCGCTTCGCGCGACGTCAGCCTTTCATCCACCCGGTGAACCTCGATGCCGTAACGTCCGCCGAGCTCGTCGGCGAACCGCAACGCCGCCGTGGTGAGGCTGGCATCGCGGCCGGCCATATTATAGGGAACGCCGGCCACGATCGCGGCCGGCCGCCAGTCCGCGACGCTACGGTCGATCGCGCGCCAGTCCGGGAGGCCGTCGTGGGCTGCGATGGTCGCGAGGGACTCGGCCGTTCCAGTGAGCGTATTTCCGACGGCGACGCCGATGCGTCGCAGGCCGTAGTCGAAGGCGAGCACCGTCCTTGCGGCCGGCGCGGGCATCCGGGGGAGCCTCTGATTTACCAGCGCAAGGAGCGCGTTACGCGCGCGCCTTGGCGGGACAAGGCGCGAGCCGACGCCCCATAACGAGGACTATGGGCGAGGCTGGCAACGAAGTCCCGCCAAGGCCCGCGCGTAACCCTTCGGGACCGGCCGATTTTCGTTCCTGGCTTTGTCTCTCGTCGCTCATGTATCGCCTGATACACACCGCTCCTCGCTTCGCGCCAGGAACGAAAATCGCGCACGGTCGCGCCCATGCGGGGGTAAATCAGAGGCTCCCTAGGCGCGTCCGGCCTGGGTGCTGATGCGGGACAGTTCGATGCCGAGCAGCCGCGCGGCGGCGTGCCAGCGTTGCTCGAACGGCAATTCGAAGATCAGGGAATCGTCGCAGGGGACGGTCAGCCAGGCGTTCTGCAGCAGTTCATCGTCGAGTTGGCCCGCTTCCCAGCCCGCATATCCGAGCGCGATTACGGCGTGTGCCGGACCGCTGCCTTGCGCCATGGCGGCGAGCACGTCGCGCGACGTCGTGACATGGAGTGTCTCCGACACCGGCATCGTGGATTCGAAGCTTTGGGAGCCCGGACGGTGCAGCACGAAGCCCCGGTCGCGCTGCACCGGGCCGCCGGCGAGCACCGGCATGTCGCGCAGGCGCGCGTCCTGCGTGACGAGCGAGAGCTGGTCCAGGACTTCCGACATCCGCATGTCGAGCGGGCGGTTGATCACGATGCCGAGCGCGCCGCGCTCGTTGTGCTCGCAGATGAGCGTCACGCTGTGCGAGAAGTTCGGGTCCGCGAGCGAGGGCATCGCGACCAGCAGCTGGTTGTTGAGGTAGGCGCCCGCTCCCATGGCGATAGTATCGGCCGCGAACCGGCACCGGTCAAAGCGGAAAATTAAAGGGGACGGTCACCTTTAGCCGCGACTGCGCCAATGACACAGCTTTGATTTCACTAAAGGTGACCGTCCCCTTTAATTTTTCTTTGCGAGCGGACTTAATCCGCCGTCACGGCGCGGTCGCGGGAATCTCGACGGCGGAGCCGGCGAGGCGCCCGCCGACGAACTGCCATTCGTAGGCGAAGCGCAGGACATCGTGCCGGGCCGCCAGTTCCGCGGGAAAAGCCTCGAACGGCGTCGCGAGCTTCAATATGTCCATTGCGGCGCGGTCCAGCTCGCCGTAGCCGCTCGAGCGCCGCACGTCCGCGCGCACCAGACCGCCGCTCGATGCGAGCGCGACCTCGATCACCGGATTGCCGGAGAGCTTGCTGCGGCGGGCGGCATTCGGGAAGTTGAGCGTGCCGACCTGCTCGATCCTGCGTTTCCAGGCGTCGAGATAGACCGCGACTTCGGAAGTCCTCGTGTTCGGCGTGACGACGAGTTCGCGGCGCGGCGCGCCCTTCAGTTCGAGTTCGGAATTCTCGTCGCTGCCCGCGAAAGGGGAGGGCGAACCGGCGAATGTCTCGCGCGGCTGGGAGGCGGGCGCCATGTTTTCGTCCGAGGACTCGCCGATGAGCTTCGGCGGCCCACCGCGGCCGGTCAGGAGCTCGCTGTCGCCGCGCGCGTTGCCTGCGAGCAGGGGCGCCTGCAGGCCGCCGTCCGGCGCCCCGGGCATTGCCTCGGTTCCGGCACCGGCCGCCGGCTGGCGCGTCCTGCCGTCGGCGGAATTGCCGCTGCCCCGCTGCGTGCGCTCGGCGAGGTAATTCGCGTCCTCGTTCAGCGTCGAATCCGGCAGCGAGTTGTTGACCAGAAGCACTTCGAGCGTGGGCACATCGCCGGGATTCGCAGCCGGCGGCGCGAAACTGATGCCGAGGATCACGATCAGGTGAAAGACGCCCGCCAGGAAGAGCGTCACCGTCAGGCGGTCGCCGGAACCGGGGGCTGCGTGGACTCCCGTCACACGAGTGCCTCAGCGCGATCGCCGTCGCCCGAGCACGGCGTCGATGAGCAGGCCGCCGATGTCATGGCCATGCATGGCCTCGAGTTCGCGGATGCCGGTGGGGCTCGTGACGTTGATTTCGGTGACGAATCCGCCGATGACGTCGAGCCCGACGAACAGCATGCCGCGCTCGCGCATCGCCGGCCCGATGCGCGAACAGAGCCAGCGGTCGCGGTCCGTCAGGGCACGGCTCTCCGCCTTGGCTCCGGCCGCGAGATTGCCGCGATGGTCGCCGGCAGCGGGCATGCGGACGAGCGCATGCGGCACGGGCTCGCCGTCCACCAGCAGGATCCGGGCATCCCCGGTTTCCGCGATCTCCGGAAGATAGCGTTGCGCGATGGCATAGCGCCGGCCGGTGTCCGTGAGCGTCTCGAACACGACGCGCGCATTCCGGTCGCCCTTCGCGACAACGAAGATCGAATGGCCCCCCATGCCGTGGAGCGGCTTGCAGACCGCCTGGCCGTGCTCGTCGAGGAAGGCCTGCATGCCGTCCATGTCGCGGGTGATCAGGGTCGGCGCGCAGCAATCCGGGAACCAGGCCGTGTAGACCTTCTCGTTCATGTCGCGGAGCCCCTGCGGGCGATTGACCACCAGCACGCCCGCCTGCTCGGCCCGCTCGAGCAGATAGGTCGTGTAGATGTATTCGATGTCGAAGGGCGGGTCCTTGCGCATGAGCACAGTGTCGACTCCGGCGAGCTCGCGCTCGACGGGTTCGCCGGTCCGGTGCCAGTCCTTTCCGTTACCGACGACCTCGATCGGTGAAAGACGAGCGATTGCGCGCCCGTCGCGCACCGACAGGTCACCCTGGCCGAAGCACCAGGTGTCGCAACCGCGGCGGCTCGCGGCGACGAGCATCGCGATCGTCGAATCCTTCGCCGGCTTGATGGTTTCGAGCGGATCCATCAGCACGGCGAGGCTCGGTCGGGCTGGCATCAGAAGGTCTCCGGCCGATTGGCTGGAATGTGACGCGGATACTGCACGTCAGGGGGCCTTGTCATAGTACACCTGTCACCGGTCTCCACCGCCCGCGCGACCGGTGCTTCCGGCGTGGCGGGGGGTAGACCGATATGTTAAAAGGAGGGCGCTCCGGCGTCGAAACCGTGGGCGCCACCAGGCGAGCTATCACGCGCCCGGCCGGAGCAGCGCCGGGGCCGGAGGAACCCGATGGACAGTGCAGCGGCCGTTAATGACGGGCACCGCCTGAGCGGCCTGAAAGTGCTCGTCATCGACGACAGCAAGACGATCCGTCGCACGGCGGAAACGCTGCTGGCCAAGGAAGGATGTGAAGTATTT
Source organism: Steroidobacteraceae bacterium (assembly GCA_036397615.1). Lineage (GTDB taxonomy): Bacteria > Pseudomonadota > Gammaproteobacteria > Steroidobacterales > Steroidobacteraceae > SCUD01. Next base: position 7,309 of record DASWIQ010000065.1, on the reverse strand, counting down.
ACTGCGGTGGACGGTTTCGACGCGCTGTCGAAGATCGCCGACCATCAGCCCGACATCGTTTTCGTGGACATCATGATGCCGCGCCTGGACGGCTATCAAACCTGTTCACTGATCAAGCACAACAAGGTGTTTCGCTCGATTCCGGTGATCATGCTGTCCTCGAAGGACGGCCTGTTCGACCGGGCGCGCGGACGTATTGTCGGTTCCGAGCATTACCTGACGAAGCCGTTCACCCGCGACGAGTTGCTGTCCGCGATCGAGCGGCACGTCAACCGGGAATGACGGGGACGACCGGAGAGAAGCCATGGCGCTCATCCTGATTGTCGACGACTCGCCGACCGAAGTGTTCCAGATGCGGCGCATGCTCGAGAGCCACGGATTCGAGACCGAGGGAGCCGCCGATGGTGCCGAAGGCATCCGCAAGGCGCGCGAGATCCGCCCCGACCTCATTCTGATGGACATCGTCATGCCGGGTGTCGATGGATTTCGGGCGACGCGGGCGCTCGCGAATGATCCCGCGACGCGGGCGATCCCCGTCATCATGGTCTCGAGCAAGAGCCAGGAAACCGACCGCATCTGGGGCATGCGCCAGGGCGCGGTCGATTATCTGGTGAAACCGGTGACGCCGGCGCAACTCGTGGAGAAGGCGCAGGCTGCGCTCCTCACAGGCTGACCGGATGCAGGCTGAGCCGACCCTGAGGGCCCTGCGCGACCGGCCATTCGAGCTGTTGCTGGCACTGGAGAAGCGCGCGCGCGACGTCGCGGCGGGCGCGCGCGACGGCGCCGCGGCGCAGGAATGGATCGGCGTCGCGTTCCGGATGGGCGGCGAGACGTTTCTGGTGGAGCGCGACGAGGCGCGCGAGGTCATGGGCGTGCCGTCGCCGATCACCCGCGTGCCCGGCGCGCGGCCCTGGATCATGGGGCTCGCGAATGTGCGCGGGCAGCTGCTGCCCGTGATCGACCTGAAACAGTATTTCGGAAGCGGCGAGCTGGTGACGGGGCGCAACACGCGCGTGATCGTCGTCAATCACCGCGAGATACCCGCCGGACTGGTCGTCGACGAGGTGCTCGGGTTCCGCCGGTTCGCGGAGCGCGAGTTCACGGCTGAGGCGCCGCCGACGATGATCCGGTGCGAGCATTATCTGGCCGGGTCATTCCGGCGCGGCAGTGAGGCCTGGCCGGTACTGAGCCTCCGAACGCTGGTCGAGAGTCCGGCGTTCCTGCACGGTTCGACCTGAAGCGCGGTCGGGGAAGGGTCTGGAGCATGGTCATTATGCCTGAGAGGCATTTCATGGCGAAGTGGATGCCCGCGATGCTGGCGGGCGGCCTCCTCGCCGCGCTCGCGGCTGCGGTGCTGCTCGCGCTGTCGAGCCGCGCGGAAGACGCCGATCGCGGCTACCGCGAACACCTCGCCGAACTGACGGTACTCGCCGGCGCGATGCCCGCGCAGGCGGCAGCCACGGGCCGCGGCGACCCGTCCGGATTCGACCGGCTGGCGGCGTCGCGCGCGCAACTCGAGCGCGTGCTGGCCGAGATCGAGGAGGGGCGCTCGCCGTTCGCGGCGTTGTCGAGCCCGAGCGCACGCCGGCTCGGCGACGAGCCTGGCTGGACCACGGTGCTCGAATCCTCGCAGCAGGTGCTGTCGGCGCGGTCGGTGGCGGGCGAGCTGCGCACATCTGCGGGCGAGTCTCGCGCGATCCTCGGGCGCGTGCTCGCGGCGACGGGGAACGCCGTTTCCGCGCCCGGCGGAATGCCCGCGATGCGGGTGCTTCCGCGCTTCGAAACCGTCGCACAGCGCACGAGCGACGATCTCGAACAGCTCGCGGGCGCCGCGGATCCGGCGGAGGTCACGCGGCGGATTTCCGAGAACACGGCGCTGCTGTCACAGTTCCTGGCGGGCCTCGCAGGCCTCGACCAGACGGCAGGCGTGCCGGCGCTCGACGGTGAAGCCGCGACGCGCCTCGGCGAGGTGCGCGACGCCTTCGCGGCCTACGAGAAGCAGTTGCAGGGCACGCTCGAGCAAGCGGGCGCCCTCGCGACGGCGCAGCGTGCGGCCGTCGACCTGGCGACGGCGGCCGACAAGCTGTCGAAGTCGCTGGAGGCCGTCTCCACGTCCGATGCCGTCGGCATGGCCGGCGCGACGCCCGCGCTTATTGCGATCGTAATCGCCGCACTCGCCTTTGCGGGCGCGCTGTTCGGCTGGGTCTCGCAGGCCGGCATGCGACGCGTCGCGAGCCTCGAGTCGGAGCGCAACCGCCGCAACCAGGACGCGATCCTCCGGCTCCTCGACGAGATGTCGAGCCTGGCCGACGGCGACCTGACCGTGCAGGCGACGGTGACCGACGACATCACGGGGGCGATTGCGGATTCGATCAACTACGCGATCGAGGCGCTCCGGGAGCTCGTCGCGACGATCAACGACACCGCGATGCAGCTCGACGCGGCGACGCGGCAGACCCAGGCGGCCGCCGGGCACCTCGCGAAGGCGAGCGTGGCGCAATCGCGGCAGGTGGCGGCCGCGACCGACGCGGTCGGCGCGATGGCCGCCTCGATCGAGGAAGTGTCGGGCAATGCCGAGCGTTCGGCCGACGTTGCGCGTCATGCGGTCGACGTCGCGCACAAGGGCGGCGACGCGGTGCGCCGCACGATCGACGGCATGAACACGATCCGCGAGAACATCCAGGACACGTCCAAGCGCATCAAGCGCCTCGGCGAGAGTTCTCAGGAGATCGGCAACATCGTCGAGCTCATCAACGACATCGCCGAGCAGACCAACATCCTCGCGCTGAACGCGTCGATCCAGGCGTCGATGGCGGGTGAATCGGGCCGCGGCTTCGCGGTCGTTGCCGACGAAGTGCAGCGGCTCGCCGAGCGCGCCGGTCACGCGACGCGGCAGATCGAAGTCCTGGTGCGCACGATCCAGAGCGACACGAACGAGGCGGTCGTGTCGATGGAGCGCACGACGACCGACGTCGTGGGCGGGGCGCTGCTCGCCGAGAACGCGGGCGCCGCGCTCGGCGAGATCGAGGACGTCTCCAACCAGATCGCGCAGTTGGTGCAGAACATCTCCGCAAGCGCGCGCCAGCAGGCGGCGACCTCCGCGCACATCTCGCGCACCATGCAAGTGCTCCGCGAGATCAGCCAGCAGACTGCGGACAACACGAGCGCCACCTCGACCGCGATCGGGAGGCTCGCGGACATGTCGGCGCAACTGCGGAAATCGGCGGCGGGCTTCCGGCTGCCCCAGCAACTGCCGGCCGCCGGCCGGAAGATCAAGCTCTCGCCCGCACCCGCGCCCGCCGAGCCGGGCAGTGCGGAGACACGGCGCGCCGCGAGCGGCGCAGGCTGAGACGCCGTGGCGAATTTTTTCCCCTCGGTCAACGAGCAGGCCCTGCATCTCGTCGCGCGCGAACTCGCCGCGACCCTGAACGAGGTCCGCATCGCGCTCGAGGCGGCCGCGGAAACGCCGGCCGACAAGACGCACGTCTCCAAGTCCGCCGACCTGATGCGCGCCGCGCGCGGCGTGCTCCGGGTGGTCGAGGTCTACGGCGCCGCGCTCCTCGCCGAGGAAATGGAGCACACCTCGCGCTGGCTCGCGGGCAACGAGACCGATGCGCGCCAATTCGTGGACGGACTCGATGCGTTGATGCGCTCGAGCGTTCAGCTGCCCACCTACCTCGAACGGGTGATGGGCGGCGGGCGCGACCTCGCGCTCGTGCTGCTCCCGCTTCTCAACGACCTGCGCGCCGTGCGCGGCGCGCCGCTGCTGTCCGAGGGCACGCTGCTATCGCTGAATCTGAGCTCGGAGAAGGCGCCTGCGGCGCGCGGTCCGTCGGCCACGGAGCAGAAGCTGACCGTGCCGCAATGGGCGCGACGGTTGCGGCCGAAGTTCCAGGCCGGACTGCTCGGCCTGATACGCGGCGACAGCGCGGATCGCGGGCTGACTGCGATTTCCGAGGTCGCCCATCGCATGGAGTCGGTCGCGACGACCGCGCCTCTATACCAGCTCTGGTGGGTGACCGGCGCCTTGCTCGATGCGCTTCGCGCCGGCGGCCTCGAGGCAAGCGTCACCGTGAAGCGCCTGCTCGGCCACGCCGACCGCGAGCTGAAGCGGCTGTATGGACAGGGTGAAGCGGCGTATTCGGAAGCGCCGCCGATCGAACTCCTCAACAACCTGTTGTTCTACGTTGCCCGCGCCGAGACGCGGGGCGAGCGGATCGATGCGGTCCGAAGCTCGTTCCGGCTCGGCGAGTTGCTGCCGATCGACGAGTCGGTCGAGCAGGAGCGCGAGTCGCTCTCGGCGCCGTCGGTGCGGCTCATGCGCACGGTCGCTGCCGCCATCAAGGAGGACCTCGGCCGCGTCAAGGATGCGCTCGATCTCTATACGCGCAAGGGCGGACCGCCGGAAGAACTCGCGCCCCAGGTCGACCTGCTCAAGAAAATCGGCGATACGCTCGCGGTCCTGGGCCTGGGCTCGGTGCGCGAGCAGGTCCAGGGCGAGCTTTCGCGCCTTGCCGACATCATCACGCGGCGTGCGCCGGCCGAGCAGGACACGCTGATCGCGATCGCAGCGACGCTGATCGGCGTCGAGGACGGGCTCGACGATTCGCTCGTGCGGCTCATCATGCCGCCGGGCGCGCCCGCGCCGGGCGGAGAGACGGATCCGGAATTCCGGCAGGTCACCGAGACCGTCCTGCGCGAGTGCATCGTCAACCTCGCGCGGATCAAGGAGCTCCTCGGCCAGTCGCTCGATCCGACCGCCGACCAGGCGGGACTCGATGCGGCGCCCGCGCTCGCGCGCGGCATTACCGCGGGCCTCCTGCTGCTCGGGCGCAATCGCGCGATGGAGGTGATGCGCCGCATCGCCGAGCACGTGGCGGCCCTGCTCGGGCCGGGCAGCCTGTCGCGCAACGACGAGTACATCGACCGGCTCGCGGACGCGATCGTCGGCATCGAGTACTACATGGAAACGCTCCAGGCGGGCCGCGGCGACCCCTGGTACATGCTGGACAACGCCGAGCGCTGCCTCGCCGCGCTCGACCAGACGCGTGCCGCGATGCCCGGGGTCGCGCCGTCGGTGCGCGCCGTGGAAGCGCGGCCGCCGCCCGCGCCTGCTCCCGCCGCGCGGCCCGAACCCGTGCTCGATGCGACGGGGCTTCGCGCGGCGGTGGATCCCGAGCTACTCGCGCTCTTCATCGAGGAGGCGGGCGAGGAAATCGCGACGATCGGCCGCCTGTTCCCGCTCTGGGAGGAGAATCCTTCGGATCGCGAGTCGCTGACGCGCGTGCGCCGGGCGTTCCACACGCTGAAGGGCAGCGGTCGCGTCGTCGGCGCCCGCCGCATCGGCGATTTCGCGTGGTCGGTCGAGAATCTCCTGAACCGGGTCATCGACGGTACGCTCGAACGCTCGAGCGCAATGCTCGCGACCTTGCGCGAAGCGATCGGATCCCTGCCGGCGCTGGTCGGCGAGCTCGCCGGCAAGTACGGCGAGGCCGAGGGACTCGCCGCGCTCGCCGCGCGTATCGACGCGCAGGCCGCGGGCCAGACGGCAGCTTCGGCCGCGCGGCCGGGAGGCGCCGCGCCCTCACCCGAGCCGACGCATGTCCTGCCGAAACTCGAAGAAGAGATAGCGACGAAGCGGCTCGCCACGCTGCCTGAGCCGCCGCCAGCGCCGCCGCCGCCCGCATCTGCGGAGGTTGCGCCGCCCCCGGACGACGCTTGGCTCGGCAGGCCCGCGGCCTATGCCGAGGGCGGCGACTCGTCGCTCCAGGAGATTTATCAGAAGGAAGTGCAGAGCCATCTCGAGGTGATTCGCGCCTACTTGCGCCACGCCTGGCTCGCGGTCGGCACGCACACTGTCACTGAGGATCTCTATCGCGCCTGCCACACCTTGCGCGGCGCCTCGCGTACGGCCGGAATCCGCCATAGCATTCGCCTCGCCGAACCGCTGCACCGCTGGCTGCGGCGCATGTTCGACCACGATGCGCCGTTCGACGAAGCGGGGCTCGCGGTGCTGGCCGACTCGGTCGTCGGGTTCGAGGACGTGCTCGCCGCCGTGCACGAAGATACCGGCCGCTTTACGAACCTCGACCGGCTGGTGAAGCGCATCGAGCAGCAGGATGCGACGCTCGAACGGCGCCTGGCGGAAGAGCCGCCGCAAATGGCGGTCTCGCAGGAAATCGAGCGCGAAGCGCCGCCGGAACCGCCACCCGCCGAGCCCGCCGCTCCGGCAGCACCGCCGCGCCTGTCGCTCGAATCCCTGTTGCCGGGCCGCGATGCGGCAGTCGCTCCGGAACGCGACGTGCGCGGCGTGCTGCCGAAAATTCCGGTTCCTTCCGGAACGGAGGGCAGGCCGCCCTACCTGGAATCGGCTGAGACGCCGCCGCAGGCCGCGCCGGCCGCTCCGCCCGGCGCCCCGCCGGCGCGCAGCGAAGACTATGACCCCGAAGTCGCTTCCATCTTCAGCGAGGAGGCGACGGAACTGCTCGAGTCGGCCGATGCGGCGCTCGGCGCGCTCCGCGCGGAACGCGGCAGCCGCGAGCGCGTCACCGAGCTGCAGCGCGTCCTGCACACGCTGAAGGGCGGCGCGCGCATGGCGGGCATCACCGCTATGGGTGACCTGAGCCACGAGCTCGAATCGCTCGTCATCCAGCTCGGCGACGAGACAATCCGTCTCGACGACCGCAGCCTCGAAGTCGTCCAGTCGAGCCTCGATGAATTGAACCGCATGCGCGACTACGTGAGCGCCGGCAGGCACGTCGATGCCGCGCGCGATCTCGTCACGCGCATCCGGCTGATCGGCCGCGGCGACGCTGCGGCGGAGAAACCCGCGCCTGCGCCCACGCCGGCGCCGGTCGCGGCGCAGAGCGCGCCCGAGCCGGCTTTGCGGCCGGAACAGAAGGCGCCGCGGGCGGCCGCGCCGGTCATGCCGCCGGTGGAACCGCTGCCGGAGCCGGAAGCTGCCGTTGAAGCGGATGACCTCATTGCGGCCGCGGCGCAGGCAGTCGCGGGCCCTCCCGGCCGCGATGCCACCGTGGATCGCGCCGAGGTCGCGCGCGTCGACGCAGATCTGCTCGACAACATGCTGAATGTCGCGGGCGAGGTCAGTATCTATCGCGCCCGTCTCGAGCAGCAGGTGTCCTCGATCGATTTCAACCTCGCGGAGCTCGGCCGCGTGGTGCAGCGCCTCAAGGATCAGCTGCGCAAGCTCGAAATCGAGACCGAGGCACAGATCCTGCACCGGCACGTCGATTCCGGCACACGACGCGACGATTTCGATCCGCTCGAACTCGACCGTTACTCGTCGATC
>DASWIQ010000064.1:0-19706 GCA_036397615.1 Steroidobacteraceae bacterium | reverse complement strand
AGCACCGATCCGCTACGGTTCCGCATTCGCCTGGTGCATCTTCGTGCTCGTCCTGATCGCCGGAGCGTGGTCGATCGGCCTGCTGCAATTCGGCGCCGGGCCCTCGGCAGATCCGCAACCGCTGGCACGCGTGCTGAGTGGCGCGAGCCCGTTCTGGGACTCTCTCGGGCAGCAACTCGAGCAGTCCGGCGTCGCGCGCGCGAACGAGGAAATTCTCGGCCCGTTCTCGGATATCGCCGCGCGCATTGCCGCTGCCGTGTATACGGCGGTGCTTCCCGAGGCGCGCGAATCGTCGCTGCACTGGTCGTTGCTGCTGCTCACGCCGCTGATCGCCGTGGCGCTGTTCGCGCTCCGCGGCGGACGCGGTGCGAAAGGCGCCGACGGGGTCGAGCGGCCCTGCGGCCTGCGCGAGTACTTGCTGCCCGCCGCGATCTATTCGCACCGCTCGGCGCGCGTCGACATCGGCCTCTATCTGATCGACCGTGCGCTGGTGCCGGTCTGGATCCTGCTCTTCCTCGGCGCGTTCGGGCCGTTCGTCGAACGTCATGTGATCGCGGGTATGGGGGCGGCATTCGGCCCGAGTCCCGCGCTCGCAATGAACCCGGGCTGGCAGTTCGTGTACGGCCTCGCCACGCTGCTCGCGGTGGATCTCTTCTTCTTCCTCTATCACCTGATGATGCACCGCACGCGCATCGGCTGGGCCATTCACAAGGTGCACCACTCCGCCGAGGTGCTGACCCCGCTCACGCGTTACCGGGAGCACTTCCTGGAAGCGCCGATCGTGGACGGCTTCATCGCGGCCGGCGCGATGACCGTATCGGGCATCTTCGCCTGGCTGTTCAACGGCGGCATCACGCAGATCACGCTCATGAACATGGGGCTGCTGGCATTCGTGTATGCGCTCAACGCCAACTTCCGGCATTACCACGTCTGTTTCCGCTATCCGCGCTGGCTCGAATACTGGCTGCAGAGCCCCGGCATGCACCACAGTCACCACAGCCGGCTGAAACAGCACTGGGACTCGAATCTCGGGCTCTTCACGAATATCTGGGACCGCCTGTCCGGCACGCTCTACATCGGCGATCCGTTCGAATCCACGCCGTGGGGCCTGCCGGACGAGCAGCAGGCGCGCTGCTCGAGCCTCTCGGACAACCTGCTCGCGCCTTTTCGGGAAATCGTCGCGATGCTGCGGCATTGAATGCCGTCTCCTTGACAGTCACCGGTACGCTCCCGACAATCCCGCCTCCCCGAGGGTACCTTCCCACCGCGTGGCTAGGTAGCTCAGCTGGTTAGAGCACGGGATTCATAACCCCGGGGTCGAGAGTTCGATTCTCTCCCTAGCCACCATTTATCCACGTGTCCGCGCCCGTGTCCGATCGGTGTCCGGACAGAGAAGTGAGACGAGACGCTGGATTGCTGCGACCGGCGACGGTGCGCAGGCATGCGCTTGCCACTAGTTTGGGCGCTGCGTTGGACGAGGAGATTCGAATGACTGCGTTCCTCCGAAAGTTTGCCGCCGTGACTTGCGGCGCATTGTTTCTGGGTTTCGCCGCGATCACGTCGTCGGCGCAGGAACCGGCTGCCGCGCCCGCCACCGAGGACACGCGCCTTGCCGCCTTCTTCGAGGAAGTGTTCCAGCGCAACGTCAAGGACAGCCCGATCTTCCAGGCGCAGCTCGGCATGAAAGGGCCGGACTACGGCAAGTGGAACGACTTCTCCGATGCGGAAGCGCAGCGTCAGAACGATCTCACGCAGCAGGACCTCGATCGCCTGCATTCGGACTTCAAGGTCAACGCGCTGTCCGAGCCGATGAAGATCAGCTACCGGATCTTCGAGTTGCAGCAGGAATCCGCGCTCAAGGTCTTTCCCTGGCGCTTTCACGGCTATGCCTTTCAGACCCAGAGCAACCCGGTCACCGCGCTCGCGACGTTCATGCAGAACATCCATCGCGTCGACGATATATCCGACGCCGAGGCCTATGTCTCCCGGATCCGCGGCATGCAGCCCGCATTCAGGCAGTTCAATGAAGTCATGAACGAGGCCGCCGGGCGCGGCATCGTGCCGACGTCTTTTTCGTTCGATCCCGTCATCGCGGACAGCCGTGCCGTGCTTTCCGGCAAGCCCTTCGACGACAGCGACGAGGACTCCGCAATCCTCACGGACTTCCGCGGCAAGGTCGAGAAGCTCGGGATTGCCGACGCGGAGAAGAAACGCCTGATCGACGAGGGGACCGCGGCGATGCGCGGCCCGATGAAGAATGGCGTGAATGCGACGATCGCGAACATGGAGTCGCTCCGTCCGAAGTCGCCGGGACCGCACGGCGTCTGGGGGCTGCCGGACGGCGACCGGTACTACAAGTCGCAGATCGAGTTCTGGACGACGGTCCCCGGTCTCACTGCCGACGAAATCCACGATACCGGCCTCGCGGAAGTCGGCCGCATCCGTGGCGAGATGCAGGCGATCATGCAGAAAGTCGGATTCAAGGGTGACTTGCCGGCCTTTTTCAAGCACCTGCGCACGGATCCCGCGAACTTCTTCCCGAACACGGACGCGGGCAAGCAGGCCTATCTCGACCAGTCGAAGGCCTATATCGATGCCGTCTATTCCGACGTCGGCAAGTACTTCAACCTCCTGCCGAAGGCGCCGCTCGAGGTGCGCCGGGTCGAAGACTGGCGCGAGGAATCGGCGCCCATCGCGTTCTACAACCAGCCGACGCCGGACGGCAGCCGCCCCGGCATCTATTACGTCAATCTCCACGACATGACGGCGCGGCAGAAGCACGAGATGGAGACGGTCGCCTATCACGAGGGCGCGCCGGGCCATCACTTCCAGATCGCGATCCAGCAGGAGCTCGAAGGCGTCCCGACATTCCAGAAATTCGCGTTCTTCGGCGCCTACATCGAGGGCTGGGGCCTCTACGCGGAGCGCCTCGCGAAGGAGCAGGGCCGTTTCACCGACCCGATGCAGGACTTCGGCCGCCTCCAGGACGAGATGCTGCGCGCCTGCCGGCTCGTGGTCGACACCGGTGCCCACTCGAAGAAGTGGACGCGCGAGCAGATGATCGACTACATGCTCGCGAACAATCCGATGACGCCCGAGGACGCGACCAAGGAAGTCGAGCGCTACATCGACAACCCGGGGCAGGCGCTGTCGTACAAGATCGGCATGCTGAAGATCCTGGAGTTGCGCGAGAAGGCCATGACCGCGCTCGGGGACCGGTTCGACATCCGCGACTTCCACGACGCCGTGCTGAAGAACGGCGCCGTGCCGCTCCCGGTTCTCGAGCGACTCGTCGACGACTACGTCGCCGCCAGGAAGGCGGCCTGAGGGCAGGGGACCCTAGAGCGCCGGCCGGAGCCGCGGCACGGTCGCGTTGGCGTCCGACAGGAGCTCAGACGCCGCCTTCGCGAGAATGCCGAGACCCTCGTCCACGACCGCGTCCTCGGCGGTGATCGGGACGAGTATGCGCACCACGTTGCCGTAGATGCCGCAGGACAGCAGGATCAACCCGAGCTCGCGCGCCCGTGCCGTGAGTTTCTTGGTCAGTTCGGCGGCGGGGCGGTGCGGATCGCCGCCCTCGCCGAGCTCGAACGCATTCATCGCGCCGAGCCGGCGCACTTCGACGATCTCGGCGTGCCGCGCCGCGAGCGCGTCGAGCGCCTTGCCGATTTTCTCGCCGAGACGATCGGCCCGCTCGAATATCCGTTCCTGTTCGAACACCTCGAGAACGGCGAGCGCCGCCGCACAGGCGACCGGATTGCCGGCGTAGGTGCCGCCGAGGCCGCCCGGCCCGCAGGCATCCATGACTTCCGCGCGCCCGACGACCGCCGCGAGCGGAAAACCTCCGCCAAGCGACTTCGCGAGAGTGTAAATGTCGGCCGCGACGCCGTAATGCTCGATTGCGAACATCTTGCCCGTGCGACCCGCGCCGCTCTGGATCTCGTCCGCGATGAGGAGGATGCCGTGGCGGTCGCAGAGCTCGCGAAGCCGAGTCACGAATTCCCTCGGCGCGACGTAGAAGCCGCCTTCGCCCTGCACGGGCTCGAAGACGATCGCCGCGACGCGGTCCGGCGCGACGTCGCACTTGAAGATCGTCTCGAGCGCGTCGAACGAATCGTCGACCGTCACCCCGTGCAGCGCGTTCGGGAAGGGCGCGTGGTAAACCTCGGCCGGGTAGGGGCCGAAGCCCACTTTATATGGATCAATCTTGCCGGTCAGGGCGAGCGCCATCATCGTGCGGCCGTGAAAGCCGCCGGCGAAGGCGATGACCGCCGAACGCCCGGTGCTCACGCGCGCGATTTTGACCGCGTTCTCGATCGCCTCGGCGCCCGTCGACATCAGAACGGTCTTGTTCGGTCCCTTCCCCGGCGCGAGGCTGTTCAGCTTCTCGCAGAGCGCGACATAGGGCTCGTACGGCGTGATCTGGAAACAGGTGTGCGTGACCTTGTCGAGCTGGGCGCGCACCGCCTCCAGCACGCGGCGGTGGCGATGCCCCGTGTTGAGCACGGCGATGCCGCCCGCGAAATCGATGTAGCGGCGCCCGTCGCCGTCCCACAGGAGGGCGTTCTCCGCGCGCTCGACAAAAACGGGATGCACCATCGATACGCCGCGCGCGACCGCGGCCTGGCGCCTCGCCACCAGTGATTCATTGCTACCCACGCCTGTCTCCCGTCAGTGAATCTGTACCTCGTCGAGGTCGTCGTCCTCGACGATCTGCTCCCAGGTCGTGGTCGCGGTTTCGAGCGCATTGGCCGGATCCGCCGATTCTCCGAGGTCCGTGTAGCCGAACTCGTCCGGTTCCACGTCGTCGAGCGGTCCGCCCCAGTCTTCCGGCTGCGCGGCGGTGTCGACGGCGAGAGCGCGCCATTCGTCGAGATCGAGCTCGTCGATGCCGCCGTCGAATTCCTGAATCTCGATCGTGCCCGCGTTTTCGTCGAGCGCGACGATCTGAAACAGCTCGCCCTTGTCGCGGTGGCTGTACCAGTTTCCGACGATCGGCGGCAGGCGATTGCTCACGGCCCGGCACCTCGGTGCAGAGGCCCGCCACACGCGAGTGGCGGGCGGCAATTCCATCCTACGCCCGAATGCCGATGCATGCCAGGGATTACAATCGGCAAAACGAAGCGATGGAGAAGGCGATGGCGACACCGGCAATCGTGGACTTTCGGCGAAACATCAAGGGCGAGGAATCGGCGCCGGCCGCCGACAAAGTGATCAAGGGCGAGCCCAAGACCGTCGTGAAGAACTACTTCAGCGACCCCTCAGGCCAGTTTTTCGCCGGCACCTGGGCGAGCAGCATCGGCAAGTGGAAGATCCAGTACACGGAGAACGAGTTCTGTCACCTGCTCGAGGGCCGCGTGGTGATCACGTCCGAGGAGGGAAAGCGCTGGCAATTCAACGCGGGAGACGCGTGGGTGATCCCCGCGGGCTTCAGCGGCACCTGGGAAACGGTCGAAGCCGCGCGCAAGCGCTACGCGGTATTCGAGGCCGCCAAGCCCGCGAGCTGAGGGTCAGTCCCAGTCCTTCGAGAACGTGACCCCGAGCGTCCGTGGCCGGGCCGGCCAGACCAGTTCGTTGAAGAGGCCGTAACCGAACTGGTTATTGACGTCCGCGTTCTCCCAGCCGCGTTCGTAATATTCGGAATCGAAAGCGTTTTCCAGCCAGACCGTCACCGCCCAGGCGGCATTGCTGCGATAGCCGAAGCGGAAATTGAACTCGTCCCAGCTGTCGACCGCCGCGTCTTCGATGTTGTCGGGCCCGCCGAACATCTCGGAGCGGTAGACGTACTCGGTCTTGAAGAACATCTCGCCCTTTGCCGTCGGATTCCGGTAAGTGACGATGGCCGAACCGCTCACCTCCGGCGCGAACGGCAGGTTGTTGCCGTCGCAGTCCCCGCAGGCTCCGAGCGCCTCGATCTCGTCGGCGTCGGTGATCTCGGTGTCGAGGAGCGAGAGGCCGATGATCGCGTCCCAGTTCGCGTTCGGCACCCAGCGCATGTCGACTTCGAGGCCCTGGCCGCGTGCTTCGCCCACGTTCGCGACGAGCGAGGAGCCCGTGTCGAAATAGACGAGCTGCAGGTCGACGTAGTCGTAGCGGAACAATGACGCATTGATCTGGAGCGTATTGCCGAGGAGCCTCATTTTGGCGCCGATCTCGTAGCTGTCGACTTCCTCGGGGTCGAACACGACCGGCGTCGTGCCGGGCGGCGCGGCGCCTTCGTCCGTCACGTCCTCGCCGTGCAGGTCGAAGCCGAAGGTCGCGAAACCGCCTGACTTGTAGCCCTTCGAGGCCGTCGCGTAGAGCGTGACGTCCTCACTGAGATCGAAGCTGAGCGCGAGGCGCGGCGTGAAGTCGCTCCAGTTGTCGCTGTTGGTGACGAATCCGTCGGTGAAGAACTCGTAGTTGAAGTTGTTGCCCAGCGCGCCGCCGCTGTCGAGCACGCGGCTCTCGATCTCCTTCTCGTCGTAGGTGTAGCGGGCACCCGCGGTCAGCTCGAGCCGGTCGGTGAAACTCCAGGTGAAGTCGCCGTAAACCGCCCAGCCCTGGCTGTTGACATTGACGTAGCTCTGCTCCGCCTTGCCCGTGAGCAGGTCGGCCGGGTCGATGTCGTCCTCCCAGTACTCCTCGAAGAATGGGTCATCGCAACCGAGGACCGGCCCACCGGAGAAATCGGGAGCCTCGGTGATACCCACGGCCCGGCAGAGGTCGTCCTCGTCGTAGATGAACTCGAAATATCCGTCGATGGTTTCCTCGTACACACTCGCGCCGGCGAACCAGGTCAGCCTGCCGTCGCTCGGGGAATTGAGGCGCAACTCCTGGCTCCAGTACTCGACGTCGTTGACCTGCCGGTAATCGTTCACCCGGCCCGAACCGCCGTCGTAGTCCTCCAGGTAATGGAAACCGAATTTCTTGTAACCGGTGAGCGAAGTGAGGGTGTGGCCGCCCGGTATGGACCACTCGATGTTGGCCCGCGCCTCGAAAACGTCCGACTCGTCGATCCCGTCGTCGCCGAGATCGATGTCCACCTGGTCGTAGGGCAGGCCGGCCGCCGGGACCCAGTACACCGACGGGTCCTGCTCACGGTCTTCGTAAGCGAACGTCAGCGTCGCGTCCGTCGACTCGCCGGAACGGCGGAGCGAGATCCGGCCCGCACGGACGTCGTGGAATCCGAGTTCGTCGCCGCCCTGGAGGTTCTCGAGGAACCCGTCATTGGAGAGCGTATATCCGCTCGCGCGCAGCGCCCAACCTTCGGCGAGCGGAATATTAACGGTGCCGGTCGCTTCGATGTGGTTGAAATCCGCGGCCGTCAGTTCCGCGCTCGCCTCGAAGGCGTCCTCCGGCTTGTTGGTGATGATGCTGACCGCGCCCGCGATCGAGTTGCGGCCGAACAGCGTCCCCTGCGGACCCTTCACGACCTCCGCGCGTTCGATGTCGAACAGGGCCGTCATCACGCCACCCGTCCGGCCGGACCAGATGCCATCGACGAACATTGCGACCGACGGGTCGCCGCCGATGCCGAAGTCGTTCGTGGCGATGCCACGCATCGCCAATGCATCGGTGAATCCGTCCTCCGTCTTGCCGCTGAACCCCGGCGTGAAATCGACGATGCCGCGGATGTCCGCCATGCGGCCTTCCTTCAGCAGGTCGCCGGAGAAGGCGGACACGGAAAGGGGCACGTCCTGGAGCGACTGCTGGCGCTTCTGGGCGGTGACGATGACCTCGTCGAGGCCGACGACTTCGGGCGGCGGCGCCTGTGCATCCTGCGCCTGCACGACGAACGCCCACGACAAAATGGCAGCGAGGACGGAACGCCCTGCAGCCTGGTTCAGGCTCATCATGATGTATTCCCCCACGGCGTCACCGGCGCCGTTCCCCGGCCACAGAATACGCGCCGCCGTGGATTCAGTCCAAGCCGTCGATGATCGTCACCAGGGTTTCGAAAATACGGTCCACTTCCGCGCGCTCGATGATGAGGGGCGGCGACATCGCGATCGTGTCGCCCGTCGTGCGGATCAGCAGGCCCGCATTGAACGCCTCGACAAAGGCGTCGTAGCCCCTCGCGCCCGGAGAACCGCTCCGCGCTTCGAGCTCGATGCCGGCGACCAGGCCGTAGGCCCGCAGGTCGACGACATTGCGCCGGCCCTTCAGCGAATGCACGGCATCGCTCCAGTACGGCGCCATCGCCCTGGCGCGGTCGAAAAGTCCCTGGCGGTAGAGTTTCTGGGTGGCGAGGCCGGCTGCGCAGGCGATCGGATGCGCCGAATAGGTGTAACCGTGGAAGAGCTCGATCGCGCCCGGCGGGCCCGACATGAAGGTGTCATGTATCTCGCGCCGGACGAGGACCGCGCCCATCGGCACCGCGCCGTTCGTGAGTCCCTTCGCGCAGGTCATCATGTCCGGAACGACGTCGAATTCCTGGGCGGCGAAGGCCGAGCCCGTGCGGCCGAATCCCGTGATGACCTCGTCGAAGATCAGCAGTATGCCGTGCTTCGTGCAGAGTTCGCGCAGCCGCTTCAGGTAGCCTTTCGGCGGGAGCAGAACACCGGTCGAGCCGGCGATCGGCTCGACGATGACCGCGGCGATGGTCGAGGCATCGTGCAGGGCGACGAGACGCTCGAGGTCGTCCGCGAATTCGGCGCCGTGGGCGGGGAGTCCCTTCGAAAAGAGGTTGCGCGCCGGGTCGTGGGTGTGGCGCAGGTGATCGACGCCGGGCAGCAGCGCGCCGAAGTACTTGCGGTTGTTGACCATGCCGCCGACGGAAATTCCACCGAATCCCACGCCGTGATATCCGCGCTCGCGCCCGATCAGCCGGGTCCGCGCCCCTTCGCCCCGCACGCGGTGATACGCGATCGCGATCTTGAGCGCCGTGTCCACCGATTCCGATCCCGAGTTCGTGAAAAACACGCGATCGATGCCCGGCGGCGTGATCTCGACGAGCGCATTTGCGAGTTCGAAGGCGAGCGGATGGCCCATCTGGAACGGCGGCGCGTATTCCATCACCGCGATCTGCTGCGACACCGCGTCCGTGATTTCCCGCCGGCAATGGCCCGCGTTGACGCACCAGAGCCCCGCCGCGGCATCCAGCACCTGGCGGCCGTCGGGCGTCCAGTAGTACATGCCTTCGGCGCGCGACAGCAGTCGCGGCGCAGCCTTGAACTGGCGGTTGGCCGTGAAAGGCATCCAGAAGGCGTCGAGATCGTTCCGCGCTGCGCTCATGATAATTGACAGTTTTCGGGCGGAAACGCGATATTACGCGGGTTCGTGTTTAATATCATAGACATTCGGGGTTCCCATGGGCAATGACGTCAGCGCGCGGCTCAAGGCCGTGCGCCAGATGCACGGACTCTCGCAGCGCGAACTCGCGAAACGCGCGGGCGTCACGAACGGCATGATCTCGCTGATCGAGCAGGGACGCGTGAGCCCCTCGGTCGCCTCCCTCAAAAAGGTGCTGGACGGCCTGCCGATGGGCCTCGCCGAATTCTTCACGATGGATCCGGCCGGCACGGCCCAGGTCTTCTACACCCGGGCCGAACTCGTCGAACTCGGCGAAGGCGACGTCTCGCTCTGCCTGGTCGCGGCGCACCGGCCCGGCCGGCGCATGGCGATCCTGCGCGAGACCTACGAGCCAGGCGCCGACACCGGTTCCGACATGCTGCGCCATGCCGGCGAGGAGGGCGGCGTCGTCGTGAGCGGCCGGGTCGAAGTCACGATCGGGGGCCAGACGCAGGTCCTGGGTCCGGGCGACGCCTACTATTTCGCGAGCGCGGTGCCGCACCGGTTCCGTAATCGCGGGCGCGAGCGCTGTGAGATCATCAGCGCTTCGAGCCCACCGACTCTTTGAGGAGCAGGCCGTGAATCGCGAGCAGAAAGCGGTCGACTGGCGCGAGATGGCAAAGACGCTCGTTCCGCGCACGCAGGCGTTCATCGACGGCAAGTATCAGCCGGCCCTGTCCGGCGCGACCTTCGATTGCGTCAACCCGGCGAACGGCAAGACCATCGCGCAGGTCGCGTCCTGCGATGCCGCGGACGTGGATGCCGCCGTCGCGAGCGGTCGCCGCGCCTTCGACGGCGGCCATTGGTCCCGCCGTGCCCCGGCCGCGCGCAAGAAAGTGCTGCTCCGGTTCGCGGAACTCATCCGCAAGCACCGCGAGGAGCTTGCGCTGACTGAAACCATGGACATGGGCAAGCCGATCACGGATTCGCTCAAGATCGATATTCCCGCGGCCGCCAACTGCATTGGCTGGTACGCGGAGGCGATCGACAAGGTCTATGACGAGGTCGCGCCGACGGGCCACGATTCGCTCGCGCTGATCACGCGCGAGCCCGCGGGTGTCGTCGGCGCCATTGTGCCGTGGAATTTCCCGCTGCTGATGGCGACCTGGAAACTCGGGCCGGCGCTCGCGACGGGTAATTCCGTGGTGCTCAAGCCCTCGGAAAAATCGCCATTGACGGCGCTGCGCGTCGCCGAACTCGCCCTCGAGGCCGGACTTCCGGAGGGCGTGCTGAACGTGGTGCCGGGATTCGGCTACACGGCCGGCGAAGCGCTCGCGATGCACATGGACGTCGACTGCGTCGCGTTCACGGGCTCGACGCGGGTCGGCAAGCTGATGCTCGAGTACTCCGGCCGCTCCAACATGAAGCGGGTCTGGCTCGAATGCGGCGGCAAGGCGCCGAACATCGTCATGGGCGACGTTGCCGACATCGAGCGCGCGGCAACTGCTGCCGCCCTCGGCATTTTCTTCAACCAGGGCGAGATGTGCTCGGCGGCCTCGCGCCTGGTCGTGCACGAGTCGGTGCGCGACGCGATGCTCGAAAAGATCGTCGAAATCGGCCGCAGCATGGCGCCCGGCGATCCGCTCGACCCGAAAACGCGTCTCGGCGCGATCGTCGACCAGGTGCAGCTCAACACCGTCATGGGATTCATCGAATCCGGGCGGAACGACGGCGCGGAACTGCGCCTCGGCGGCAACCGGGCGCGCCAGGAAAGCGGCGGTTTTTTCGTCGAACCGACGGTGTTTTCGAATGTCGATCCGAAGATGAAGATCGCGCGCGAGGAGATCTTCGGGCCGGTGCTCTCGACGATCACGTTCAAGGACGCCGACGAGGCCGTTCGCATCGCGAACGACGTCAGCTACGGCCTCACTGCGGCCGTCTGGAGCCGCGACATCACGACCGCGCATCGCGTCGCGAAATCCCTGCGCGCGGGCACGGTTTACGTGAACTGCTATGACGCGGACGACATCACGGTGCCGTTCGGCGGCTTCAAGCAGTCGGGCAACGGCCGCGACAAGTCCCTGCACGCCATGGACAAGTACACCGAACTGAAAACGACCTGGATCGATCTCTCATGAAAGTGACGGTCGCCGCGACACAGATGGCCTGTGGCTGGGATCGCGAGGCCAATATCGCGAACGCCGAGCGGCTGATCCGCGAGGCGGCCGGCCGCGGCGCGAATGTCGTCCTGATCCAGGAATTGTTCGAATCGCCGTATTTCTGCAAGGACCACCTCGCGAAGCACTTCGAACTCGCGCTGCCCATCGCCGAGAACCCGGCCGTGAAGCGTCTTTCGAAGGTCGCGGCTGAATTGAAGGTCGTGCTGCCGCTCTCCGTGTTCGAACGGGCGCAGAACGCCTATTTCAATACGCTCGTCATGGTGGACGCAGACGGGCGGACTCTCGGCATCTATCGCAAGTCGCACATCCCGGAGAGCCCCGGCTATCACGAGAAGTTCTATTTCTCGCCCGGCGATACGGGATTCCGCGTCTGGCCGACGCGCTACGGCACCTTGGGCGTCGCGGTGTGTTGGGACCAGTGGTTCCCGGAGGGCGCGCGCGCGATGGCGCTCGCGGGCGCGGAGATCCTTTTCTATCCGACGGCCATCGGTTCCGAGCCGCAGGACGCCTCGCTCGATTCACGCTTTCACTGGCAGCGCACGATGCAGGGTCACGCCGCCGCGAACGTCATGCCGCTCGTGGCCTCGAACCGCATCGGCACCGAGCGCGGCGAGAAGCTCGAGATCACGTTCTACGGCCATTCCTTCATCGCCGATCACACGGGCGAGGTCATCGCGCAGGCGGACGACCACAGCGAGCAGGTCCTGACCGCGAGTTTCGATCTCGATGAAATCCGGCGCTATCGCCATGCCTGGGGCGTGTTCCGCGACCGGCGGCCGGATCTCTACGGGCCCCTCATGAAGCTGGACGGTGTCCGCGACTGAGCAGGCCCTCGCAGGCCGGATTGCCTGCGTGGACCTCGAAACCACGGGCGGCCATGCCGCGCGCGACCGGGTCATCGAGGCCGGCATCGTTCTCATGACGGACGGCGAGGTCGTCGAGGAATTCTCGACGCTGGTGAATCCGGGTGTGCGCATCCCGCACGCGATCCAGCAGTTCACCGGCATCACCGAGGCGATGGTCGCCGACGCGCCACCCTTCGAGGCCGTCGCCGACGCGCTCGAATCGCGTCTCGCCGGCAGACTCTTCGTCGCGCACAACGCGCGCTTCGACTATGGGTTCCTGAGGAACGAGTTCCGGCGCCTCGGGCGGCGATTCCGCGCGCCCGTGCTCTGCACCGTGCGCCTGTCGCGCGCGCTGATGCCCGCCGAGCGCGGCCACAACCTCGATGCGGTGATGCAGCGCCACGGCATCGCCTGCGATGCACGCCACCGCGCGCTCGGCGACGCGAAGGTGCTCGCGGCTTTCCTGCGCATCGCGCGCGAGCGTTTTCCCGCGGAGGAGCTCGCCTCGGTCGTCAAGAAGCTGACCGGCAGCACGCGACTGCCGCCGCAACTCGATCCCGCGCTCGCGGACGAGTTGCCGGAGAGCGCCGGTGTCTATCTCTTCTATGGCGAGGATGACGCGCTCCTGTACGTGGGAAAGGCAAAGAACCTGGCGAACCGCGTGCTCGCGCATTTCGCCGACCCGCGCGCGAAGCTCGAGCAGCAGTTGACGCAGCTCGTCCGGCGCATCGAGTGGATCGAGACGGCGGGCGAGTTCGGCGCGCTCGTCACGGAGGCCCGGCTCATCAAGTCGCGCAAGCCCATCTTCAACCGGCGGCTTCCCGCCCCGTCGGAGCTCTGGGCAATCTGCCTGCGCGAGGACTCGGCGCCGCCGATGGCATCGATCGAGATGCTCGATTGCGTCGACGATCCCGCCGCGGCCTACGGGATGTTCCGCCGCCGCGTCGACGCCGAGCGCGCGCTCGAGGGACTGATGCGCGAGCACGGACTCTGCGCGAAATGGCTCGGGCTCGAGCGCGCGGAAGGATCCTGCCTCGGATTTCAACTGGGCCGCTGCCGCGGCGTCTGCGACGGCAATGAACCCCCGGCCCTGCACGCCGTGCGGGTCCGCCTCGCCCTGTCCCGTCTCAAGCGCCGTGACTGGCCCTTTCCCGGACGCATCGGCATCCGCGAGCGCGACTGGCGTGGCGTCGAGGAAGTTCACGTGTTCGACCGCTGGTGCTATCAGGGCGAGGACTTCGACCCGGACATCTACCGCATCCTCGCCGGATTCCTCGACCGGCCCGCCTACGGCGCCGAACTGCTGAACCTGGGCGAGCCGTGAGCGCGACTCCGTTCTTCGTCACGGCCGCGACCGGCACGGCCGACCTGCTCGCGGCCGAACTGAAGTCGCTCGACATCGGGAGCGTCCGCGAGGTCCAGGGCGGCGTCGCCTGCGAATCGGAACTGGCCGGGGCCTACGCCGCCTGCCTCTGGTCGCGCGTCGGCCTGCGCGTGCTGTGGGAGATCGGGCGCTTCCCCGTCGCGGATGCGAATGAACTCTATGCGCGATTGCGCGAGATCGACTGGTCCACGCACATGGATGCCGACGGCACGCTCTCCGTCGATTATTCGGGCAGCGTTCCCGGCATCACGCACACGCAATTCGGCGCGCAGCGGGTCAAGGACGCGATCGTCGACCAGTTCCGCGACAAGACCGGGACGAGACCCTCGGTCGATCGCGCGGCGCCCACGCTTCGCATCAACGTTCACGCGGCGCGCAGCGCCGTCACGGTCGCCATCGATCTGTCGGGCGACAGCCTGCACCGGCGCGGCTACCGCGGAGGGCAGGGTGCGGCCCCGCTCAAGGAGAATCTCGCGGCAGCGATCCTCCTGCGTTCCGGCTGGCCCGCGATCGCGGCGGTCGGCGGCGGCTTCGTCGATCCGATGTGCGGCTCCGGGACGCTTCCGATCGAGGCCGCGTTGATCGCTGCCGGCATCGCACCCGGACTCCTGCGCCCGCGTTTCGGATTCCAGGGCTGGAAAAAGCACGATGCAAACGCCTGGTCCGCGCTCCGGGCCGCTGCCGAAGCGCGAAGCGATCCGTCGTCGCTGACGGCCGGCCGCATCAATGGGTTCGATCGCGATCCCCACGCGATTCGCGACGCCGAGGCCAATGCGGAGCGCGCGGGACTTTCGGGGCGCGTCCGGTTCCAGCGCTCCGAGCTCGCGAATCTGCCGGCGGCTTCCGCGGCGAAGGGTCTCTTCGCCGTCAACCCGCCGTATGGCGAGCGCATCGGCGAGACGGAAGAACTGCGGATGCTCTACGCCTTGCTCGGCGAAAAGCTACGTGCCGGCTATCGTGGCTGGGAGGCGGCGGTGTTCACCGGCAATCCCGCGCTCGGCCGCGAACTCGGCATCAATGCACGCCGCACGCATCGCATGATGAACGGGCCGATCGAATGCCGCCTGCTGCGGCTTGCGATCGAGCCCTCGGAGTTCGTGCAGGCGCGGGAGCCGGGCCGCCCTCCGGTGATCGATGTCGAATCCGCGCGCGCCCGCTCGGGCGCGCAGATGTTCGCGAATCGATTGCGGAAGAACGTCGACAAGCTCGCGTCCTGGGCGCGGCGCGAAAAGGTCTCCTGCTACCGGTTGTACGACGCGGACATGCCCGAGTACGCGTTCGCGATCGATCTCTACCAGTCCGATCCGCAGGGAAGCGCGGGCCGCTGGCTCTACGTGCAGGAGTATGCGCCGCCTGCGACCGTCGACCGCGACAAGGCCCGTGGCCGCCGGGAAGAGGCGATCTCCGTGCTGCCGGAGGCAACCGGCCTGCCACGCGAAGCCATCTACTGGCGCACGCGGCGGCCGCAGAAAGGCAGTTTGCAATATGAAGCGCTTGCCGGAATCGACGAGCGCGTCGTCGTGGAGGAGGGCGGACTCCGGTTCCTCGTCAACTTCACCGACTATCTCGACACCGGGCTCTTTCTCGATCACCGCCTGACGCGGGCGCGAATACGAGAAGCGGCCAAGGGCAAGCGATTCCTCAATCTCTTCTGCTACACGGGCGCCGCGACGGTTTACGCCGTTGCGGGCGGCGCCGTCGCGTCGACGAGCATCGACATGTCGCGCACCTATGTCGACTGGGCGCGCCGCAACATGGCGATCAACGAACTCGGCGGCGATGCCCATCGCTTCGTGCAGGCGGACTGCCTGGCCTGGCTCGCGGACGACGATGGCGCGCGTTACGACCTGATCTTTCTCGACCCGCCGACTTTCTCGAATTCCAAGCGCATGGAGCGCGAGTTCGACGTGCAGCGCGATCACGTTGCGCTGATCCGCGCGACGCTCGTGCGACTCGCCCCGGGCGGGTTGCTGCTGTTCTCGAACAATTTCCGCAAGTTCCGGCTCAATGCCGAGGCCTTCAAGGATCTTTCGATCCGCGACATCACGAAGAAGACGGTCCCGCCGGACTTCGCCCGGGACCCGAAGACCCACCATTGCTTCGAGATCCGCCGCGTAATTTGACGGGGCGCTCCCGCTTACTGTACGATCGTTCAACAATGAACGCGCGAATTCACCCCGAACGCTCGATCACTCCCGAGGCCCGCGGCGAGGAAGACTTCAGCCTGCCCGGCTGGATCTACTGGGACCTGGAGTTCTTCGAGCTCGAAAAGCAGTCGATCTTCAAGAAGGCCTGGCACCTCGTCTGCCACCTGAACGACGTGCCCGGAACGGGCGACTACCAGACCTTCGATTTCCTCGGTGAGTCCATCCTCACCGTGCGCGGCGACGACGGCCGCGTGCGGAGCTTCCACAATGTCTGCCGCCACCGCGCCTCGCGGCTCGTGGATGGAACGCATGGCAACTGCGGCCGGCGTATCACCTGCCCGTATCACGCCTGGACCTACGCGACCGACGGCCGCCTCGTCGGTGTGCCGATGCGCTCCAACTATCCCGGTCTCGAACCCGCGCGATACGGCCTCGCGCCGCTCGAACAGGAGATCTGGCACGGTTTCATTTTCGTGCGCTTCGCGCCGGGGCTGCCGAGCGTGCAGGACCAGATGGCGCCGTACGCGGAGGAAATGACCGGCTACCGCTTCGAAGAATTCAAGCCGATGGGGAAGGTGCGGCTGCGCTCGCGCGCGGTGAACTGGAAGAACGTCTCCGACAACTATTCCGACGGCCTGCACATCCCGGTCGCGCACCCCGGGCTCACGCGCCTCTTCGGCAAGAGCTACGGCATCGACGCGAAAGAGTGGGTCGACAAGATGTTCGGCACGATCGAGGATGCGCCGTCCCCGCGACTCTCCGAGCGCATGTACCAGAGGCTGATCAAGGAAATGGAGCCTGCGGACGCCCCGGCTCCGATGTGGAACTACTACAAGCTCTGGCCGAACGTCGCCTTCGAACTGTATCCGGACCAAATCGATTTCATGCAGTTCGTGCCGGTGTCGCCGACCGAGACGATTCTCCGAGAGATCGCTTACGCGCTCCCGGACGACCGCCGCGAGATGCGCGCCGCGCGGTATCTCAACTGGCGCATCAACCGCCGCGTCAATCTCGAGGACAAGGCGCTGATCGAGCGCGTGCAGGCTGGCATGGCCTCCTCGAGCTACACGGTCGGTCCGCTCGGGGAGGGTGAGCTCTGCCTCCGGAGCTTCGGCCGTCGCATGCGCGCGCTGTTCCCGGAATGCCGGCAGCCCGAGCCGCCGGCGAAAGGCTGGAGCGTCAACCGCAACACCCGCCCGCGTTGAACGCGAGAGCGCCGAAGCCGCGCTTCGAGCGCCAGGTCGCGAGCGACCGTCGCAACTCGCTCGTCGAGGCGGCGATCGAAAGCCTCAAGCGTCACGGCCACGAAGGCCTGTCGGTGCGCCGCATCTCGACCGAGGCCGGCGTCTCGATCGGTCTCATCAATCACCATTTTCCGAACAAGGACACGCTGATCGCGGAGAGCTACCGGACATTCAGCCGCCGCCTGACCGACAGTTTCAAGGCGGCGGTGGAATCCGCGGGCCCCGACCCGCGCACGCGGCTTCGCGCATTCTTCAAGGCGGTGTTCTCGCGGCCCAACCTGGATCCGCAGGTGCTGACGGCCTGGGTCGTGTACTGGGGGCTGTTGCAGAGCTCGCCGGAAATACGCGCGGTTCACGAAGAGGAGGGCCGCGGCTATGGCGACCTGCTCGGCACGCTCTTGAATGATTTTGCGAAGGAACCCGGCCGACTGCGCTTCGACACTCGTCTGGCCACGATCGGGCTCACGGCGCTCCTGGACGGGCTCTGGCTGGAATGGTGCCTCGATCCGAAAGACTTCCGGCCGGCGGAAGCCGCCGCGCTCTGCGAAGTCTGGATCGACAAGCTGACCCGCACTTAGAAAAGCCCGATAATCACTCCGTCGTCGGTCACGTCGATGGAGTTCGCCGCCGGGACCGCCGGCAGGCCCGGCATCGTCATGATGTCGCCGCAAATCATCACGACGAATTCCGCGCCGGCCGCGAGCCGCACCTCGCGGATATTCACGACATGCCCGTGCGGCGCGCCGCGGAGCTTCGGGTCGGTCGAGAAGGAGAACTGGGTTTTCGCCACGCAGATCGGGTAGTGCCCATAGCCAGAATCCTGCAGCAGCTTGATATGTGCGCGCACTTTGCTGTCGGCGGTCACTTCAGAGGCGCCGTAGACACGTGTCGCGACGGTCTTCATCTTGTCCCAGAGCGTCGCGCTTTCCTCGTACACGAACTTGAAGTAGTTGGCGTGCTCGCAGAGTTCGACGACTTCTTTCGCGACATCGAGCGCGCCCTTGCCGCCTTCGGCGTAGTGGCGCGCGACGATGACCTTCACGCCATGATGCGTGGCGCGCTCCATCAGCCAGCGCAGTTCCGCCTCGCTGTCCTCGGCGCGGTGATTGATCGCGACCAGGCAGGGGAGGCCGAAGACATCGCGCACGTTGTCGATGTGACGATCGAGATTCGCGATGCCCGCCTGGAGCGCCTTCAGGTTTTCCTGGCCGAGATCCCGCACCTCGACGCCGCCGTGATACTTGATCGCGCGAACGGTCGCGACGATCACCGCGGCATCCGGCTTGAAGCCTGCCTTGCGGCATTTGATGTCGACGAATTTCTCGACGCCGAGATCCGCGCCAAAACCGGCCTCGGTCACGACATAGTCCGCGAGCTTGAGCGCAGTCCGCGTCGCTATCACCGAGTTGCAGCCGTGCGCGATATTGGCAAACGGCCCGCCGTGGATGAACGCCGGATTGTTCTCGAGCGTCTGCACCAGGTTCGGCGCCAGCGCGTCCTTCAAGAGCGCCGCCATCGCGCCGTGCGCCTTGATGTCGCGGGCCAGGATCGGCTTGTGCTCGCGCGTGCAGCCCACGACGATCTTGCCGAGCCGCTCTTTCAAGTCCTTGAGGCTCGTGGCGAGGCAAAAGATCGCCATCACTTCGGAAGCGACGACGATGTCGAAGCCGTCCTGGCGCGGATAGCCATTGCCCGGGCCGCCGAGACCGATCGTGATGTCGCGCAGCGATCGATCGTTGATATCCAGGACGCGGCGCCAGGTGACACGGCGGACATCGAAGCCTGCGGGATTGCCATGGTAGATGTGATTGTCGATCAGGGACGCGAGCAGATTGTTGGCGAGCGCGATCGCCGAGAAGTCCCCGGTGAAGTGGAGATTGATGTCTTCCATCGGTACGACCTGCGCGTAGCCGCCGCCGGCCGCGCCGCCCTTCATGCCGAACACCGGGCCAAGTGCCGGCTCGCGCAGGCAAATGATCGACTTCTTGCCGAGCCGATTGAGCGCGTCGCCCAGCCCGACCGTC
Organism: Steroidobacteraceae bacterium; assembly: GCA_036397615.1. GTDB lineage: Bacteria > Pseudomonadota > Gammaproteobacteria > Steroidobacterales > Steroidobacteraceae > SCUD01. The sequence continues at coordinate 669 of DASWIQ010000064.1, read as the reverse complement.
ATCGTCGTCTTGCCTTCGCCCGCGGGAGTCGGGGAGATAGCGGTGACAAGCACCAGCTTGCCGTTCTTGCGGCTGTCGAGGTGCGTGCAGTAGTCGAGCGAGATCTTCGCCTTGTAATGGCCGAAGGGCTGCAATTCCTTTTCGGGGATGCCCAACCGCTCGACGGCGAGCGGAACGATGGGTTTCATCCTGGCGTGCTGGGCGATCTCGATGTTGGAGAGCGGGGCGCCCGACTTCGACGGTGGCATGGTCAATCATCTCCGAGGGTGAAAAGGCGTGCGTAGGATGCCTGCAACGCGGGCAGGTTGCCACGTGAGGTATTGGCGCGAGCTTGGTTTGGTACCGCCGGCGGCAGAAGTCATTTTGCGTCCAGCGGGGGACTTCAGCGCAGTATGTTAGATCTGAATCAGATTAGCGTGGTCAATGACTTACGACTGCGCGAGATGATATTCGGAAAGAAATGACGTAAAACAAGACGTCACTTTCATACCCAATAGTAGTTAGGTGGCGCTGTGGACTCGGTGGCACGGCTTCATGAGGAGTTGCGAGCCATCGCGGCGATGCTGGACAGCGCAGCCGCGGCGATCCGCGACATTCCGCTGGAACCTTCGAAGGAGAACATTCGCCACATCGGAGAGGCGCTCGCTGCAATATACGAGATCCTGCGCG
>DASWIQ010000063.1:0-24466 GCA_036397615.1 Steroidobacteraceae bacterium | reverse complement strand
CTGGAAGGTCAGCCATTCCGAGACGAAGCCATTCAGCGGCGGCAGCGCCGAAATCGCGATGCAGCCGACGAGGAAGGCGAACGCGGTCTTCGGCATACGGTGGATCAGCCCGCCCTGCCGCTCCATGTCGCGCTCGCCGGTCGCGGCGAGCACGGCGCCCGCACCGAAGAAGAGCAGGCTCTTGAAGACCGAGTGGTTGAAGACGTGAAACAGCGCCGCCGTGAGCGCGAGCGCGGCGGCTGCCGGCAGCCCGTTGGCGTCGAAGGCGAGCGCGAGACCGAGGCCGATAAAAATGATGCCGATGTTCTCGACTGTGTGGTAGGCGAGCAGCCGCTTGAGGTCGTGCTGCATCAATGCATAGAGCACGCCCATCACCGCGGTCGCCCCTCCGGCGAGCAGCACCAGGAAGCCCGACCACCACTGCGGCGAGCCCAGGAGCTCGAACACGATGCGGATGAATCCATACACGGCGACCTTGGTCATCACGCCGCTCATCAGCGCCGAGACGTGGCTCGGCGCCGCCGGGTGCGCGAGCGGCAGCCAGGCGTGCAGCGGCACGACGCCCGCCTTGGAGCCGGCGCCCAGCAGCACGAGCGCGAGCACCAGGAACGAAGTCGCCGGTGCATGCACGGACGCGCGCATCGCGTCGAAGGTGTAGTCACCGCCGGCGGCGAGCAGCCCGAAGGCGAGCAGCAGCGCCAGCGTGCCGAAGCTCGCCATGATCAGGTAGACATAACCGGCATGCGAGTTGTCGCGATCCTGGTGATGCGCCATCACGAGCGCCCAGGAGGAGAGCGACATGAACTCCCAGGACAGCAGGAAACTGAAAGCGTCGTCCGCCAGCACGACGAGATTCATGCCGGCGAGGAACAGCGGATAGAACGGCAGTACGCGCTGCGGCGCTTGTTCGTGGCGGCCATAGCCGAGGGCGAAGAGGCTCGCCACGGCGCCGCCGAGCCCGACCACGAACGAGAAGATCGCGGACAGCGCATCGAGTCGGAAGAGGGCGCCCTGCCATGGCAGGCCGAGTGGCACCCAGGCGGTGACGGGCATTGCTGCGGGATCCAGCAGGTGGCGCAGTGCAATCGCCGCCATCGCGGCGCACACGACGAGCGCGATGCCGTAGACGAGGCGCCGGCCCGCAGTTCGCGCGCCGAGTGCAATGCCGAGGAGCGCAGTCGCCAGGAGCGCAGCGACACCAACGAGCAGCAACACGATGTGCGGAATCATTTGAGTCGGACGCCACGGCCCGTGGCACGGCTCGCGACGCCTTCCGCGATCAGTTCGACGCCGGCGACATCGAGTGCCGTGATCAGCTTCATCATCGAGTCGACGTTGCCGCGGATCATGCCGTCACTCGCTTCCATGCGCTGGATCGTCGGCACCGACAGTCCCGCGAGCTCGGCGAGTTCGCGCTGATCGATGCCGAGAATCCCGCGGGCGGCACGCAGCTGGGCGGAAGTGATCATGGGTCGGACGGTGGCCTGATTGATATAATATATATCAAAACTAATATGTCACATAACTACATCGGTAGGACAAATGGGTCCACGGTGATCAGGCGTTCCCGGAGACGGCCCGAAATCGGGTAGAATGCGCCGGTCTGGTGATTCCCTAGTTCTGTCTTGCCTGGCTCGTTGCGCCGCTTCGGCGCGCCTACTGACCCGGTCCAGCCACCACGAAAAGCATCGCCGAACCAGCAGGTGGAAATCCGCTTGCTGCAATCTTTCTTACATGAGTAATTCTAGTGACCAAGTTATTTGTCGGAAATCTTCCCTTCTCCGCGACCGAAGAGTCAGTGCGCGCATTGTTTGCACCGCACGGCACGATCGAGTCGCTTGCCCTGATCAACGATCGTGATACCGGCCGCCCCCGCGGATTCGGCTTCATCGAGATGTCGAATGCCGATGCTGCCAAGGCCATGCAGGCCCTGAACGGCAAGAACTTCGAAGGCCGTGACCTCAAGGTGAACGAGGCCCAGGCGCGCGAGCGCAGTGGTGGCGGTGGCGGCAACCGCAACGGCGGCGGGAATCGTTACTGATTCCAGCTGCAGACCGGCGGCAGGCCACGACGAAAGCCCATGACTGTGGCAATCATCGTCGGCTTGTCGGCGGTCGCAATTTATCTAGGCAAACGCCTGTTTGGCGCGCGTGCCGAAGTCGCTGAACTGCTGGTGCAGAACGCCCGGCTCCGGCGACGGCTCGAGAAGGGTGCACGTTAGCCCGATCTGAAATCCGCGAGGTTTGACCCATGCGCATCGTGTCTCGAACCACCCGATCATTGCTCGAACAGAAGCGCGAGAAGTCGATGCGCAGGCGCCAGGCTGCGGGCACGCTCGCGACGGCGTTTCCGCGTGTCGAACAGATCCGTATGCAGTTGCGATTCGTCTCGACGAAAGGCGCGGTGCCGGCAGCGCAGACCCACGCGCTCTATCCGTCGGCACAGGCCTATTTCGAGTTTGCCTGTCCGCACGGCGACTGCGACGGCAGCATCGACCTGAATGGCATTGCCTTGCCGCTGCTCCGGAGTTCCGGCACCCAGGCCGATGGAACGCTGCATTGCCCCGGCACGCGCACTGCGGGCGGGACGGCGCGCCAACCCTGCAATCAGCGCGTCGATTTCTGGATTTCCGCGCAGTACCAGACGATCGCCAGGGCCACGGGCTGACCGCCCGGGCCGGCCTTCAGTGTCCTGAATTCCGGTCGAGCGGGGGTCCCGTGACAACCGCAAAGTTCCTGTTGTATGCTAATGCGAATCGTTCGCATTCGTATTCACATAAGGAACTTTCATGTCGAAGTCCCGTGCCCTGAGTTTCGCGATCGCACTGTCTCTCGGGAGCATGGCCCTCGCAGAAGCACGTGCGGACGACGCGGCCGCCCTGCAACCGACGCCGCTTCCCCGGGTCACGGTCACGGCCGAGCACGAGTCGGATGGTTACCAGGCGGAACGCAGCCGAAGCGCCACAAAGACGGATACGCCGCTCCTCGACGTCCCCCAGTCGGTCTCCGTGGTGACGCGGGACCTGATCCTTGACCAGTCGATGCAGAGTCTCGCGGACGTCGTGCGCTACGTGCCGGGCGCCGGCATGGCGCAGGGCGAGGGCAATCGCGACGCGATCATCCTGCGCGGTAACAGCTCGACCTCGGACTTCTTCGTGGACGGCGTTCGCGACGATGTCGAGTACTTTCGCGATCTTTACAACCTCGACCGGATCGAGGTGCTCAAGGGTCCGAATGCCATGATCTTTGGCCGCGGCGGCGCAGGCGGAGTCGTCAACCGCGTGACCCGCCAGGCGAACTGGTCTGCCGAGCGCGAACTGTCGCTGCAAGGCGGTTCCTGGGACAACCTCCGTGCCACATTCGATCTCGGCGACGGCTTGACCGAATCCTTCGCAGCACGCATCACCGGCCTGTACGAGGATTCGGACAGTTATCGCGACGGCGTCCGACTCGAGCGCAAGGGCGTCAATCCGACCATGGCGTGGAGCCTCGGCGATGCCACGGTGCTTCGTTTCTCCTATGAGTACTACGACTACGACCGCATCGCGGATCGCGGCATTCCCTCGCTCGACGGGAGGCCGTTCCAGACCGACGAATCGACCTTCTTCGGCGATCAGGCGCAAAGCCCGACCCATACAACCGTGAACCAGGGTTCGATCGTCGTCGATCACGCGTTCAACGACTACGTCACGATCCGTAACCGCACGATGTACGCGGACTACGACAAGTTCTACCAGAACGTGTTTCCGGGGGCGGTGGACGCCCTGGCTGGAACGGTGGCGATCACGGCCTACAACGCCCAGCAGTTGCGGGAAAACCTGTTCAACCAGACGGACCTGAATTTCGCGCTCGACACCGGCCGAATCCACCATGGTTTCCTGGCCGGAGTCGAACTCGGCGAGCAGGTCACGGACAATTTCCGCAACACGGGCTACTTCAACGACGTCGACACGTCGGTTCAGGCGCCGCTCGACGACCCGACGATCTCGGTGCCTCTGACGTTCCGCCAGAGCGCGACCGACGCCGACAACCACGGCCGGGCGACGATCGCCGCCGTTTACGTGCAGGACCAGATTCGATTTTCGCCGAAGTTCGAAGCGGTGCTGGGGCTGCGCTTCGACAAGTTCGACATGGACTTCACGAACAACCGCACGGGCGAAAACCTCGAAAGTTCCGACGACCTGCTTTCGCCGCGCGCCGGCCTGATCTACAAGCCGATCGAGCCGATGTCGCTCTACGCGAGCTACAGCATGACCCATGTGCCGCGGGCAGGCGCGCAACTGACCTCGCTCAACGTGACGAACCAGGCGCTCGATCCCGAGGAATTCGAGAATGTCGAGGTCGGCGCCAAGTGGGATGTCCGCCCGGGCCTTGCGCTGACCGCCGCGCTTTTCCAGCTGGATCGCACGAACGTCGTCATCCCGGATGCCGACGATCCCAGCGTCTCGATACTCGTCGACGGACAGCGCACGAAGGGCTTCGAGTTCGGCGCGAGCGGCCAGATCAGCGAAGCCTGGGGCATCCAGGGCGGTTACGCCTACCAGGACGGCGAACTGACGGAGGCTCTTGGCGGGAATCGCCTCGCGCAGCTTCCGAAGCACGTCGCGTCGCTCTGGAACCGATATGACCTGACGCCCGCCTGGGGCGTCGGACTCGGCATCGTTCACCAGACCGAGATGTTCGCGGCCGCGGACAGCGCGGTGACGCTGCCTGAATTCACGCGTGTCGACGCCGCGGTTTTCTATACGCCGAGCGATCGCCTGAAAATGCAGCTCAATGTCGAAAACCTGCTCGACGAGCAGTATTACCCGAATGCGCACAACAACAACAACATCACGCCGGGCTCGCCGCTGGCCCTTCGCGTGGGAGTGACCGCGAGCTTCTGACCCGGCGAGTGCCGGGAGATGGTCGTTGCCTTAGACTCCCGGTTTCGGGGTGACCGGAACCGGGAGTCCAGGCATGACCAAGCTGACCTGCGGCCTGATCCAGATGGGGCTGAAGGGCGATACCTCGATGGCGCCGGATCGCATCCGCGATCTGATGATCGAAGCGCACATTCCCTACATCGAGGAAGCCGGCAGGAAGGGCGTGCAGGTCCTCTGCTTCCAGGAGATGTTCACCCAGCCTTACTTCTGCCCCGGCCAGGACAGGAAATGGTACGCGGCCGCCGAGCGAATCCCCGAAGGCCACACGACGCGGCTGATGCAGGACTTAGCGCGGAAGCACAAGATGGTGATCGTCGCTTCCTTGTATGAAGAGGCGATGGCCGGCGTCTACTACAACACCGCGGCGGTGATCGATGCGGACGGCCAGTACCTCGGCAAGTACCGCAAGACGCACATTCCGCAGGTCGATCCGGGCTTCTACGAGAAGTTCTTCTTCAAGCCGGGCGATCTGGGTTACCCGGTGTTCGACACGGCCTATGTGAAGCTCGGCGTCTACATCTGTTATGACCGGCACTTCCCGGAAGGCTGGCGCGCGCTCGCGCTGAATGGCGCGGAGTACATCGTGAACCCGTCGGCGACGGTGGCCGGCCTCAGCAAGTATCTCTGGGAGCTCGAACAGCCGGCCTCGGCGGCGGCCAACGGCATCTTCATCGGCGCGATCAACCGCGTCGGCAAGGAAGAACCCTGGGCCGCGAAGATGGGCGAGTTCTACGGCTCGAGCTACATCGTCAATCCGCGCGGGAAGATCGAGGCCCAGGCGAGTTACGACAAGGACGAGCTCCTGGTTCACACAATCGACCTCGACATGATCCGCGAGGTCAGGAATACGTGGCAGTTTTTCCGCGACCGCCGCCCGGAGACTTACGGGCCGCTGGTCTGACTCGATGGCCGAGCTGAAGACCGTCAGCCAGGCGATCACGGTCGGCGGCTTCGTCGAGCTCGATCCCGGCACCGACGTCACGACGAGCCAGCGCTACAACAAGGACATCGCGCCCACGCGCGCGAGCCAGCGGACCTGGAATCACTGGCACATCGCGGCGCTCTGGATCGGAATGTCGATCTGCGTCCCGACCTACACGTTGGGCGGCGTACTGACCGCCTACTTCGGTCTTTCCGTCGCCGAAGCGCTCTGGACGATCCTCATCGCGAACGTGGTGATCCTGATTCCGCTCACGCTGAATGCGTTTCCCGGCACCAAGTACGGCATTCCGTTCCCGGTGCTGCTGCGATCGTCCTTCGGCATCGTCGGGTCCAATGTGCCGGCGCTGATCCGCGCGCTGATCGCCTGCGGCTGGTTCGGCATCCAGACGATGTTCGGCGGAATCGCCGTGCACCTCATGCTCTCGGCCTTGTCGGGTTGGTGGGCGGGCCTCGGAGGCAAGGGCGAAGTCGCCGGTTTCTTCATCTTCTGGCTCGCGAATATCTGGGTCGTGATCCGCGGTTCCGAATCGATCAAGCGCCTCGAAGTGTTCGCGGCGCCCATGCTGATGGCGGTCGGCGCCGGGCTCATCGTCTGGGCCTGGCCGCAGGCCTCGGTCACCGAACTCATGGCGCGGCCGCCGAATCGCCCGGCGGATGCGTCGCTTGCCGGTTACTTCTTCGCGGGGCTCACTGCGATGGTCGGGTTCTGGGCGACGCTTTCGCTCAACATCCCGGATTTCAGCCGCTTCGCCGATTCACAGAAGAGCCAGATCGTCGGCCAGATCCTCGGCCTGCCGCTCACGATGTTCCTGTTCGCGGGGCTCGGTGTCCTGATGACGGCCGCCTCCGCCGGTCTCGTCGGGCAGACGGTGTCGGACCCGATCACGCTGATCGGGCTCATCGACAATCCGTTCTGGACCGTCGTCGCGATGCTCGTGATCATCCTCGCGACCATCTCGACCAATACGGCAGCCAACGTCGTCTCGCCCACGAACGACTTCCAGAATGTCGCACCGAAACTGATCGACCAGACGAAAGGCGTCCTTCTGACGGGCGCGATCGGCATCCTGCTGATGAGCTGGGAGCTCTTCAAGAAAATGGGATGGCTCGTGTCCGACGTGAGCGTCGAGAGTCTCTACTCGAACTGGCTGATCGGCTATTCGAGCCTGCTCGGGCCGATCGCGGGCATCATGATCGCGGACTATTTCATCGTCCGCCACCAGAAGCTCGATCTCGCGGGTCTTTACAGGGACGACGGGCCTTACCCGGCGTGGAACCGGGCGGGCTTCGTCGCATTCCTCGTTCCGGTCAGCCTGACGCTTGTTGCGATCACGACGGGCTGGCTCGGCTGGTTCTACGACTACGGCTGGTTCACCGGCTCCCTGCTCGGCGGATTGCTCTATTATCTTCTGAGCGGCAGGAGGTAGCTCGCTTGGCACTGCTCATCCGGGGCGGCACGGTGGTTACAGCGGACGAGACGCTGCGCGCCGACGTGCTGTGCGACGGCGGCCGCATCGTCGAGATCGCTCCGAAGATCGAAGCTCCGCGAGGCGCCGAGATCGTCGACGCGGGCGCGCAATACGTCATGCCGGGCGGCATCGACCCGCACACGCACATGCAGCTGCCGTTCATGGGCACGGTCGCGAGCGACGACTTCTTCACGGGCACCGCGGCGGGCCTCGCCGGCGGCACCACGATGATCATCGATTTCGTGATTCCGAATCCGCGGCAGAACATCCTGGAGGCTTACCGCTTGTGGCGCGGCTGGGCCGAGAAGGCCTGTGCCGACTACTCATTCCACGTCGCGATCACCTGGTGGGACGAGACGGTCGGCCGCGACATGGAGACTCTCGTGCGCGAGCACGGCGTCAACAGCTTCAAGCATTTCATGGCCTACAAGGGCGCGATCATGGCCGATGACGAGACGCTGGTGGCGAGCTTCTCGAAAGCGATCACGCTCGGCGCCATCGTGACCGTGCATGCCGAGAACGGCGAGCTCGTCTACACGCTCCAGGACCGCATCTTCCGCCAGGGCATCACCGGTCCCGAAGGCCACCCGCTTTCGCGACCGCCGGAAGTGGAGGGGGAGGCGGCCAATCGCGCGATCCGCATCGCCGAAGTGCTGCGTGTTCCGCTGTATGTGGTCCACGTCTCCTGCCGACAGGCGCTGGAGGCGATCACGCGCGCGCGAAACGAGGGGCAGCGCGTGTTCGGCGAGGTGCTCGCCGGGCACCTGCTGGTCGACGACTCCGTTTACCGCGATCCGGACTTCACGCGCGCGGCGGCGCACGTCATGAGCCCGCCGTTCCGTTCTGCCGAGCACCAGGCGGCGCTCTGGCGCGGCCTGCAGTCCGGAAACCTGCAGACGACTGCGACGGATCACTGCTGCTTCTGCGCTCCGCAAAAGGCGGCCGGTCGCGACGATTTCCGCAAGATCCCGAACGGCACCGCCGGCATCGAGAACCGCATGGAAGTGCTCTGGCACCATGGCGTCGGCACCGGGCGGCTCACGATGAACGAGTTCGTGCGCGTCACGTCGACGAACGCGGCGCAGATTTTCAACATCTACCCGCGGAAGGGCAGCGTGAGGGTGGGCGCCGACGCGGACCTCGTCGTCTGGGATCCGAATGGCAGCAAGACGATCACCGCGAAGACCCACCGCCAGAATATCGACTTCAACATCTTCGAGGGCATGACCGTGCAGGGCACGGCGTCGCATACGATCAGCGCCGGCAAGCTCGCATACGCCGCGGGTGAACTGCGCGTGGCGCGCGGGGCCGGCCGCCACGTCGACCGGCCGCCGTATCCGCCCTATTACGAGGCGGTGAAGAAACAGGCCGAACTCGCGCGGCCGAGCGCGGTCAAGCGCCCGCGCGGCTGACCCGCAGCCATGGCGCGCCCAGTGATCCCGACCGGCAGCGCTCCCGACATTGCGCCGGGTCGGCTGACCGCGGCCGAGATCGAGCGCAATTTCGCGGACCTGCATCCGCCGCTGTCCAAGTCGGAAGCGCTGATCGCGGCGGATCGCTGCTACTTCTGTTTCGCGGCGCCGTGCACCGCCGCCTGTCCGACCGGAATCGATATTCCGCGCTTCATTCAGTCGATACGAAGCGGCGACATCGAGGGTGCCGCCTACGCGATCCTTTCCGAAAACATCATGGGCGGGATGTGCGCGCGCGTCTGTCCGACGGAGGTCCTCTGCGAGGAAGCCTGCGTGCGGAATGTCCATGAAGAGAAGCCCGTCGACATCGGCCTGCTGCAGCGCTACGCGACCGATCCGGTCATCGACGCAGGCACGCAACTCTTCCCGCGTGCGGCAGCCTCCGGCAAGCGCGTCGCCGTCGTCGGCGGCGGGCCGGCGGCGCTCTCCTGTGCGCACCGGCTGGCCTGGCTCGGTCACGAGGTCACGGTCTTCAGCCGCGACGGCAAGCTCGGCGGGCTGAACGAGTACGGAATCGCGGCCTACAAGACCGTGGACGACTTCGCGCAGCGCGAAGTGGCCTACATCCTGGGCATCGGCGGCATCGAAGTGCGCGCAGGCAGCGCGCTCGGCCGGGATCTTTCGCTCGCGAAATTGTGCCGCGAGTTCGACGCGGTATTCCTGGCTGTCGGCCTCGCCGGCGTCAATCGCCTCGACCTCGAGTCGGAAGACCTTCCGGGCGTGGTCGACGGCGTACGTTACATCGCGGAACTCCGCCAGGCGCCGGACAAGACGCAGTTGCCGGTCGGCCGGCGGATCGTCGTCATCGGCGGCGGCATGACGGCCATCGACGTCGCATTGCAGTGCAAGCGCCTCGGCGCCGAAGACGTGACGATTGTCTACCGCCGCGACAGGGAGCAGATGGGCGCCAGCCGCTTCGAGCAGGACCTTGCCCAGACCGGCGGCGTGCGCATCAAGGACTGGGCAAAGCCGGTGCGTCTGGTCGGAAAAGGGTTCGTGACGCGGGTCGAGTTCGAACACACGCGCGAAGGCCCGGACCGGAAACTGGAAGGGACGGGCGAGACTTTTGCCATGAATGCGGACGTCGTCTTCAAGGCGATCGGCCAGGAGATCGCGTGGAATGAACTGGGGGCAGCGAGCGCCATTCTGCGCGTGGCGGACGGGCGCATCGCAGTGGATGCCAACCGGAAGACATCGTTGGACAATGTCTGGGCGGGTGGCGACTGCGCGGCGGGTGGCAAGGACCTGACGGTGACCGCGGTCCAGGACGGAAAGCTCGCGGCGATGTCGATCGACGAATACCTGAAATCGAACGGGTGAGCCATGAACAATCTCGCATCCGAATTCCTCGGCATCCGCTCGCCGAATCCGTTCTGGCTCGCCTCGGCCCCACCGACCGACAAGGCCTACAATGTCAACCGCGCATTCGAAGCCGGCTGGGGCGGTGTCGTGTGGAAGACGCTCGGCGAGGACCCGCCGATCGTCAATGTCAGCGGTCCGCGCTACGGCGCGATCCACTCGAACGACCGGCGCGTCATCGGGTTCAACAACGTCGAGCTGATCACCGACCGCCCGCTCGAGACGAACCTCAATGAGATCCGCAAGATCAAGCGCGACTGGCCGGACAGGGCCGTCGTAGTCTCGGTCATGCTGCCGATGAATCGCGAAGTCTGGGCGAAGTACGTGCCCATGATCGAGGACACCGGCGCCGATGCGCTCGAGCTCAACTTCGGCTGCCCGCACGGCATGTCGGAACGCGGAATGGGCTCCGCGGTCGGGCAGGTGCCCGAGTACATCCAGCAGGCGACCGAATGGTGCAAGTCGGCCGCGCGCGTTCCGGTCGTGATCAAGCTGACCCCGAACGTGACAAACATCCTCGGGCCCGCGAAAGCGGCGAAGCAGGGCGGCGCGGACGCGGTGTCGCTCATCAACACGCTGAACTCGATCATGCGCGTCGACTACGACACGCTCACCATGTATCCGGCGACCGACGGCATGGGCTCGCACGGCGGTTATTGCGGCCCGGCGGTCAAGCCGATCGCCCTTCACATGGTCGCCGAAATTGCGCGCAATCCCGCGACGCGCGGCCTGCCAATTTCCGGCATCGGCGGCGTCACGGACTGGCGCGACGCCGTCGATTTCCTCGCGCTCGGTGCGAGCAACGTGCAGGTCTGCACGGCCGCGATGGTGTACGGCTTCAGGATCATCGACGACCTGACGAGCGGGCTTTCGCATTTCCTGCGCGACAAAGGCATGAAGAGCGTCAAGGACCTCGTCGGTCGCGCCGTGCCCTCGGTGACGGACTGGCAATACCTCAACCTGAACTACGTCGTGAAGGCGCGCATCGACCAGGACCTGTGCATCCAGTGCGGCCGCTGCCACATCGTCTGCGAGGACGCGGCGCACCAGGCCATCACGCACACCGTGAACGGGCAGCGGCGGTTCGAGGTCATCGACGAGGAGTGCGTCGGCTGCAATCTCTGCGTCAGCGTCTGCCCGGTCGCCGACTGCATCACGATGGAGCGTTTGACCAGCGGCATCGATCCCCGGACTCGCCGGCCGGTCGACGACCGGAGGGCGGACTGGACAACGCATCCCAACAACCCGATGCGCCGGCCGGCCTGATGAACCCCGATTACGGCGCGATGCTCGCGGTCGCGATCGAGGAAGCCCGCACGGGCCTTGCGGAAGGCGGCATTCCGATCGGCGCCGCGCTATTCGACTCCGCCGGCCGCCTGATCGGGCGGGGGCGAAATCGGCGCGTGCAGGAGGACGATCCTTCGGTCCACGGGGAGACGGACGCTTTCCGCAAGGCCGGCCGGCAAAAGTCCTACAAGGACAAGATCATGGTCACGACGCTTGCTCCCTGCTGGTATTGCAGCGGACTGGTGCGCCAGTTCGGGATCGGCACGGTCGTCGTCGGCGAATCGGTCAATTTCGAGGGCGGCGTCGAATGGCTCCGGGAAAACGGGATTCGCGTCATCGACTTGCGCTCGGCCGAATGCGTCGACATGCTGGCGAACTTCATTCGCGAGCGTCCCGGCGTCTGGAACGAAGACATCGGCCGGGATTAGCGACGATTCCCGCCAAGAAGATTATGATCGTCACCACTTGAAACCGGACAGAGGGAGTTTCGCAGTGCACAAGAAAAATCTGGCCCTCATCGCGAGCGCCATGCCGATCGGAAGCCTGCTCGCGGGACATGCCGCCGTCGCGCAGGAAACGTCCTTTGAGCCCGTCATCGTGACGGCGCAAAAGCGCGAACAGAGCATCTACGACGTGCCGGTGGCGATCAGCGCGTTCTCGGCCGACACGATCGAGAAACAGGGCATTTCGGACCTGACGGACATCGGCAAGTTCGTGCCGAACCTGAATGTCACGGGATTTTCGGCCGGTCATACGTCCTCGGCCAATCCCTTCATCCGCGGCATCGGCCTGCAGGATCACCTGATCACGACCGATCCGGGCGTGGGCGTCTATGTCGACGGCGTGTACCTGGGCCGCCAGGTGGGCCAGAACTGGAGCCTGGCGAACATCGAGCGCGTCGAGGTGCTGCGCGGTCCGCAGGGAACGCTGTACGGGCGCAATTCGATCGGCGGCGCGATCAACATCATCACGCGCAAGCCCGGCGACGAGGATGGCGGCCGCGTGTCGCTGACGGCCGGTTCGCGCGGCCGGCTGAACGCAGACTTCTACACCAACATGGCCTTCTCCGATCAGCTGGCCATGACTCTGACCGGCGCGTTCCAGAGCCGCGACGGCCTCGGAGAGTTCCAGATGCTGGAGAATCCGCGCAAGGAAGTCGGCGAGCTCGAGGACATTTCGGCGCGTGTCGCGTTGAAGTGGTCGCCGACCGACAGACTGTCGTTCCTGCTGACGGCCGACGGCAACGAGGGCGACAACGGACTCCGGCCTTACGACACGCTGATCGACGAGCTGCCGAACGGCGCCGTATTCGCCGCCGGTTACCGCAATTCCGACACGGCCGCCAATCCATACAACAACAACACCGGCCAGGAATCGCAGGTCGCGGTGACGAACGAGGCGGAGGGTTTCTCGCTGACCGTGGATTACGAGATATCGGACAACATGGCAGCCAAGCTGCTGCTGAGTGACCGCCATTCGGAGTATCAGGCGGGCCTCGACGACGATGGATTCTTCGACGATTTTCTGAGCTTCCCGGAGGAGGGTTCCGCCGACCAGACCTCGGCTGAGCTGCAGATCACGGGTGATTACGGCGCCTGGGATTACGTCGCCGGCCTCTATTTCTTCGAGGAGGAGGGCAAGAACAACCAGGACCCGACGATATTCCTCGGCGGGCCGGGCGATTTCCTGCTGACGCAGGAAGTCGACAGCCAGGCGATCTACGCGAACGTCGGCTACAACTTTTCCGAGGATCTGCGAGTCTCGGGCGGCCTGCGCTACACGCAGGACGACAAGGTGGCGGGCACCAACATCAACAGCGGCCTGATCGTCGACACTTCCAGTCGCGACTGGTCCGAGGTGAGCTGGGACCTGTCGGCGAACTACGAGCTGAACAATGGCCTGAACGTGTATGGCACGATCCAGAGCGGCTACCAGTCCGGCCAGTTCCCGCCGAGGCCATTCTGCCTGTTCGGGTTCGTGGACTTTTCGCAGAACCCGCCTGCCTTGAACCCGGTCAATTGCTTCGAAGCGAACGACAACGTCACGGCGCTCAACTTCGAGGTCGGGCTGAAGGGGGAACTGTTCGATAGCCTGCAGTTCAGTATTGCCGTGTTCAACACCGAGTACTCCGACCTTCCGTACCAGGTCAGCACGACGGCAGGCGGCGGCGGATTCAACACGGAGAACATCATCGTCGACCAGACCTCGCGCGGCATCGAATGGGAGAGCACCTGGCTCGTAACGGACGCCTTCCGCCTCCACACGACCCTGGGCTACATCGATGCGGACGTGGACGATCCGAATCCCGCCGCGGTCGCGCCGTTGACGCCGGAGCTCACCGTATCCGTGAGCCCGGAGTTCACCTTTCCGATCGCGAGCGGCAATGTCACCCTGCGCGCCGACTGGTCGTTTCGCGACGAGATGTTCGGCGAGCCGAGCTCCGACCCTGGTCGGTTCACGCGCATCGACAGCCGCGATCTGATCAACTTCGACATCACTTACCGGCCCAGCGACGGCGACTGGTCCGTGTCCGGCTATGGCAAGAACGTCACGGATGAGCGCTACGACAACGCGCGACTCAATGTCACCGACTACGTGCTGGTGATTCTCAGCAATGACGCCAGCGAGTTCGGCGTGCGCGTGACCAAGGAATTCTGAACGGTCCAGGCGGGCCCGGACGGCCGGGCCCGCTTGTCGGACTCCGCCTACACGGCCAAAAAAACGCAGGCCGGCTAACATAAGGCCGGATGCGTCCCGACTTCCGCAAGCGAACTGGATTCGCAGCCGCGGCGCTCGCGGCTTTTCTGCACGCGCCGCTGCTTCTGGCCGCGGACAGCGATTACCTCGGCCTCCTGCGGGCCCGCGATCTCACGCCGTTCGGATTCCTGCGCCTCGACATGCGCCCTGCGCATGCCATCAACGCTCCGGAGGGCACCTGGGCCGTCGAGACGGAGCTCGCCCACCAGAACACCTGGGCATTGAGCAAACCGGTCGAGGAATACCTCGATTCGCTGCCCGGCCGGCGCCAGCTCGGGGATGCGGAGCTCGCCGACATCCGGGCGCTGCCCGGTGAGAACTACCTCGTCGACATGGAGCTCGCCGAGCTCGACGTGGCGATCCATCACAAGTTCACGAAGCACTGGGGCGGCTATCTCGTCCTGAGCGGCGTGACCTACAGCGGCGGCTTCCTCGACGGAGCGATCGAGCAATTCCACGAAGCCATGGGATTCGACGATAACGGCCGTCCCGCCGCCCGCCGTTATGACGTGAACATCATCGCGGATCTCAAGTCCGCCGATCTGGGACTACTGGAATCGCCGATCCGCGGCGGCTTCCTCGATCCAACCGTCGGCGTCCGGTATTCGCTCGCCGAGCAGGTCAAGGGCTGGAACGTCGTCCTCGAGGCCGCGGCAAAGCTCGCGTTCCGCGGCCGCGAGGAATTCATCTCGACCGGAAAATCGGATTACGGGCTCCAGGCGACGATCCAGCGCTTTTCCGACCATCACGCCTGGTACGTGAGCGCCTCGGGCGTTTACTACGACGGATCGTCGAGCATCACGCCGACCGGACCGCGAATCGTGCCGACTCTGGTCGTCGGCTATGAAAGGAAGCTCAGTCCGGATACACACCTGATCCTTCAGGGTTATCTGAGCGACAGCATCTATTCGCGGGCGGAGACAGAGCTCGACGACCTGCTCGCCACGAAGTATCAATTGAGTGTCGGCATCTACCGTCGCTTCGGTCGCGGCGTGCTGTCGTTCGCCTTCACCGAGAATCTCCAGAACCTGAACAACACGCCGGACATCGGCATCCTGCTCGGCTGGGCGTACAGCCCGGCGCTGGAGGCGAAGCGCGATTGACCCGCTTCAGGCCGGCTGCACGTTCGCGTTCAGGCGGAACAGGTTGGTCGGGTCGTATTTCTTCTTGATCTCGCGCATGCGGCCGATATTGCCCTGGTAGTTGTCGTCCACGACGGCCTGCGCTTCTTCGGCGACCTCGTTCGTGTAGTAGCCGTCCGTGAAGCGCTCGAGCGTGGCCCAGTAATCCTTGACGTAACGCACGTGCGGCGTCCTGTCGGTATCGAGCTTCCAGGCGACAACCGCAAACAGGTTGTTGGTCGAACGCCGATGCGGAAAGGCCGTGGCATCCGGGGCGACACGGCCGATCGCCCCGCCGGAATGCTGGAAAAAGACCGTCGTCTTTCGCGCCGGATCGGGCTGGTAACCGTCTAGGAGGGCGCCAACCATGTCGCCCGTGTAATCGTTGATGAAACCCGACTTCAGATAGCTGCCTTCATTGCGCGGGTCGCTGTGATCCCAGCTGCGCTGAATCGCGACGTAGTCCTGGGCCTTGATGGTGTCCGCGATCGGCGTGCCGAGTTTGCGCAGCGGCGCGAGCAGGCGGTCCGCATCGACCGCGGGGCCGGAGTACGTCGTATGGATCACGAACACGCCCGGTTTCCCGCCAATCTCCGTATTCATGACAGCGTCCACGTACTGGTCGTCGGGCGCATTGCTGCTGTACTCGCCGTAAAACTCGAGCAGCTCCCTGGCGCGCTCGATTGGGAACACGATATCGCCGCCGATGATCTGGCGCTGCATCGGGTGCAATCCGAACTCGAAATTCGTGACGACTCCGAAATTGCCGCCGCCGCCGCGTACACCCCAATAGAGATCAGAGTTCTCATCGGGGCCCGCGTGACGCAGGGCGCCGTCGGCGGTCACGACGTCCGCACCCAGCACATTGTCCGCCGCGAGTCCGAAGCGCCGCGCAAGCCGCCCGAAGCCCGCGCCCAGCGTGAGGCCGCCGACGCCGGTATGCGAGACGGTTCCCGCCGTCGTCACGAGCCCAAGTGCCATCGTCTCATGATCCATGTCGCCGAGCAGGCTGCCGCCGTCCACATAAGCACGCCGCGCAACCGGATCCACGCGCACGCCGCGGAATCGCGACAGGTCGATCTGCAGGCCACCGTCGCACGTGGATTTCCCGGAGAAGCTGTGGCCGCCGCACTTGACCGCGAGCAGCAGTTCGCGATCGCGCGCGAAATTGACCGCATTGCGGACATCCGCGACGCCCGTCGGCTGGACGACGAGCGCGGGGCGCCGGTCGATCGATTCGTTGAGCACGCGGCGCGCCTGGTCGTAGCCGGGCTCGCCCGCGAGCAGGAGCGGACCGCGAAGGCTTGCCTTGAGATCCTTGACCGCCGCCTGCTCGATGACCGTGGCGGAGCCGTCGAGCTTCACGGCGGGAATCCCGGCTGCGGCCTGCGACGCCTCCTGATCGAGCGCGTAGAGGCGGGACCAGGGCAGCGCAGTGGCGACTGCGGCTGCAACGGATGACTGGAAGAAATGCCGGCGATTCATGTTGTCTCCCCAACAGGCGCAGTTTGGCCCTTGAAAGCTGAACGCAGCAGAAGTACCGCCGCGTACAGCACGACGACGACGACGCCCCAGCGCAGCCAGACGATCGGCATTTCCTTGACGACAAAGGCAGCGATGAGCACTGCCGGAATTCCGCCCAGCGCGATGCCTAGGACGATCCTCAGGTCGATGCGATCGGTTCTCATGAAGCTGAATCCGGTCGTGGGCATCAGGAACGCGCAGGCGCTCGCCATGATCGGGAAAGCCAGGCGCGGATCGAGCCCGAGGAGGCTGAGGAGTATCAGCGACGGGGCATAAAGGCCGATCCCGAACGCCATCAACGCGCCTAGCACGAAGTGGACGGTGATCGCGATGAACATCTGGGGCGCCGGCAGCGCCGTGGCTACGCCGCCGATCGGCATCAGGTTCAGGTTACTCATCGCGTACAGGCATGCCGCAATCAGGAGCGCCACGCCTACCACACCCTGGACTACCTGAACCGGGGCCCGGACGACGATGGGCGCGCCGACGAGTGCGCCGGCGACTGCCGCGATGATGCACGACGCAAGCAACGTGGGATCGACGTGGACGCCGAGTATCATGAGGAATATCGCCGACTGTGCGATCGTCGGCAGTGCATGCCCGACGTTGAGCGTCGCCGGAATGAAACTGTCCGGCACGAGGCCCCGGAACTTGATCCACGCGGTCGTCGTCGCAAACGAGCCAATGCCCAGCGTGTCGAAAAAATTAGTCACCGCGCCAAGGCCGATGGATTCGCCGTTCGGCCGCAATTCGCCACGCCTGGTCGCGGTCCGCAGGAGGACGATGGTGAATGCGATGCCCAGAGCCGCGAGCGCGGCAAGCAGTACGGTGATGGTCATGCGGGCCTGCGTTTGCGCATCGCGCGTACTCTACCTCAGAATGGCGCCACCT
This sequence comes from Steroidobacteraceae bacterium, assembly GCA_036397615.1. Taxonomy (GTDB): domain Bacteria; phylum Pseudomonadota; class Gammaproteobacteria; order Steroidobacterales; family Steroidobacteraceae; genus SCUD01. The sequence continues at coordinate 6,720 of DASWIQ010000063.1, read as the reverse complement.
GCCCCACGGGACCGGTCACATGTATTTCAGACTCTCCGGGCGCCGCCTGGGCGCCGTATTAATGTGCGCATCACTCGCGCCGGTCGCATCGGCCGTCGAGCCGGCGATTCCGCCGGACATTTCCGGGCAGGCGCTCGAGATCCTCAAGCGCTCGATCGGATTCAGGACCGCCGCCGGCGAGGGCCAGATTCCCGCCTACGCAGAATATCTGGCCGGTGTGCTGCAGACCGGCGGCTTCTCGCCGGGCGACATCACGATCACGCCGCATGGTGAAACCGCGACGCTCGTCGCTTACTACCGCGGCAAGGATTCTGCGGCAAAGCCGATCGTCATCGCGGCCCACATGGACGTCGTGCCGGCGCTGCGCGAGGACTGGGAGCGCGACCCCTACGTCGCGGTCGTCGAGGACGGTTATGTGTTCGGTCGGGGATCGGCCGACAACAAGCTCGGCCTTGTTTCCATGGTTTCGGCGCTGCTCTGGCTCAAGCAGGAAAATTTCAAGCCCCGGCGGGATATCGTGCTCGCGCTCACGGGCGACGAGGAGACGAGTCAGGATACGACGGCCGTGCTTGCCGAGGAGTTGAAGCACGCGGAGCTGCTCCTGAACAGCGATGCGGGCGGCGCCTACCTCGGTGACGACGGCAAGCCGGTCGTCTACGCCATGCAGGCGGCCGAGAAGACCTACATGGATTTCGAAGTCAGCTTTGCGAATCCCGGTGGCCATAGCAGCCGGCCGGGCGCGTCGAACGCGATCTATGATCTTGCGCGCGCCATCTCGCGCGTTGCCGCATTCCATTTTCCGGCGCGCACGAGCGAACTGACGACCGCCTACTTCCGCGCGGCCGGCCCGATTACGGCGGGCCCCGCCGGAGACGCGATGCTGCGTTACGCGGAGAATCCGGGCGACAAGGAAGCCTACGAGGCCCTTGCCTCGCAGCCGGAATACGTCGGCCAGCTCGGCACCACCTGCGTCGCGACGACGGCAAGGGCGGGCCATGCGCCGAACGCGTTGCCGCAGAGCGCGATGGTCAACATCAACTGCCGTGTCTTTCCGGGAGAATCGGTCGAAAGCGTGCAGTCGACGCTCGTCAAGGTCATCGACGATCCGACGGCGCAGGTGAAACTGGTCAACAATCCGGTCCCGAGCGACGCATCGCCGCTCAGGGACGACGTCATGGAGGCGCTGCGCAAGGCGATCGATCTCAGGGCGCCGGGACTGCCGATCGTTCCGACGATGTCGGCGGGCGCGACTGACAGCCTCTATTTCCGCAATCTCGGCGTGCCGAGCTATGGCGTGTCGGGCATTTTCATGCATCCGAAAGACAATTTCTCCCACGGCCTGAACGAGCGCGTGCCGGTCGCGACGATCGACGGCGCGGTGATCCAGTGGCGGAGCATGCTCCGCCAGCTGACGCGCTGATCGCTCTATTAATGGTCGACCGGATCCGACCAGGTTGCGAGCCGTTCGATGCGCAAGAGATAGAGGCCCGCCGCCACGACTATGGCTGAACCGGCCAGCATCCGGGCCCCAGGCAGCGTCTGCCATACCAGCCAGTCGATGCCGACACCCCAGACGAGGGCCAGGTATTCGTACGGCGCGACGGTGGACGCCGGCGCGAGCCGGAATGCCTCGGTGATCAGGTGCTGGCCTGCCCAGCCGGCCAGCCCGACGGCGACGATCCACTTCCAGTCCGCCGCCACGATCGGCACCCAGGCAGGCAGGGCGAGCGCGCCCGCGCCGACCGCGAGCAGCAGCAGGTACCAGAAGACCATGGACGCCGTCGTCTCGGTCGTGGCCATCACGCGCACCATCACGACGACGAGCGCGTAGGCGAGCGCCGAGCCGAATGCGGCGACGCCCGCGAAACTCGTGAATCCCGACACCGTCGGGCGCAGCATCACGAAAACGCCGGCGAGCCCGACGAAGATCGCAACCCAGAGATGCCGGTTGACCTTCTCGCCGAGCAGCAAGGCCGCGCAAAGGACCACAAGAATCGGGGCGCACATATAGACCGCGTACGTGTCGGCCATGCTCGCGCGCGCGAGCGCCCACACGAATCCCCAGAGCATGAGGATCGCGAGCACCGCGCGGAGCAGATGCAGGCTCCACCGCATGGGCCGGAGGAGTCGAAGGCTGCCGGTTGCCAGATACGCGAGAAACACGAAGGGCAGGGAGCTCGCGCCGCGCAGGCAAGTGATCTGCAACGGCGGGTAGCGGACGCTCAAGTGTTTCATGAGCGCATCCATGATCGAGAAAACTCCGACGGCCACGATCATCAGCAGGACGCCTCGCAGCCTGTCGGAACGATCAGTCATCGGCTACCGGCAGCCGTTCGAGCAGGAGCTTCGAGAAGCCCGCGAGCGCCGTCACGTCCTGCTCGTCGGGACCGTCGGGATCGCGTCCATTCGAATAGGCGGCGACGATCAGTCGCCGGCCGTCCGGCAGCTCGGCATGGACGATCTCCGCGAGCGTGTCATAGGCGTCGCCGATCTTGCTTTCGTAGACCGTCCCTTCCGGAAACCCGCCGCCCATGCTGCTGTTCCTGGAAACGAGCGGCCGGCGCAGCCTCGAGCGCAGGTAATCCGTGGCGGGCCCGCCGAATTCGCCGCTGACGAGCGCGAGCATCAGACGCGCGGAGCCATCCGCGTGCATGGCGTTCCGCCCATGCCGTTCGCGCGCCACGGCCTCGAGGCCCTCCGGCATTTCGCCTGAATTGGTCGGGTAGGTCTTGTTGATGAACCGCTGGCCGTCGAGCAGTCCGTGTTCGGCGAGGAGCTTCTCGGTGTAGAGACGGCGTGCGAACCAGCGGTCGAAATCGGCGCTTTCGGCGGGACCGTTGACCGCGCCTGTGATCGCATCGACCACGACGCCGGTCGCGACGTTGTCGGAATCCCTGAGCATCGGAAGCACCGCGTCGTCGAGGCAATCCGGGGCGCGGCCCTGCGATTCGCACCAGTGAACCGCGGCGACCGCGAAGCCAAGCTTGACGCAGCTCGCCGGGTACCAGAGACGATCGCCGCCGATGCTGCCGCGAAGCCAGGATCCGTCCGCCGCGGCGAGGAATACGGTCACGTCGAGCCGGTCGAATCGCTGGCTGGCGAGAAACCGCGACCGCGCGTCTTCCACCGCGGCCTGTAATCTGGCGTCATCTCGCATCGGCGGACGGGCGGCTTCAGGGAAGGCGGGCGAGGCCTCGAACGCCAGGGCAATGCCACCGGCGATTTGCAAGGCGGCCGCGATCATTCGCCAATGCACCGAGCGTCTCCCGCTACAATTCCGTCACAGTAGCGTCCTGCGGGCGGAGCAACAACCATGAAGGTCTACGGAAACGTGCTCGACATGATCGGCAGGACGCCGATGCTCGAAATGAGGAAGCTCGATGCCGGGACCTGCAGGCTTTTCCTCAAGCTCGAACTCCAGAATCCGGCGGGCTCGATCAAGGACCGGATCGGGCTCACGATGATCGAGGAAGCGGAACGCCGCGGCGACCTGAAACCAGGCGGCACGATCATCGAGGCGACGGCCGGCAATACCGGCCTCGGCCTCGCGCTGGTGGCGGCGCAGAAGGGATACCGCGTGGTACTCGTGCTGCCCGATAAGATGAGCCAGGAGAAGATCTTCAACCTGCGGGCGATGGGCGCGGAAGTCGTGCTGACCCGGTCCGACGTCGAGAAGGGTCACCCGGAGTACTACCAGGATCTCGGTGCCCGGATAGCGCGCGAGAAGGGTTACTACCACATCAACCAGTTCGGCAATCCCGACAATCCGAAGGCCCATGCCACGACGACCGGTCCGGAAATCCTCGAGCAGATGGATGGGCAGGTGGACGTCGTCGTCGTCGGCATCGGCTCGAGCGGCACGATCACGGGCCTGACGCAATGCTTCCGCGAGGAACTGCCTTCGATCGAGATCGTGCTCGCCGATCCGGAGGGATCGGTGCTCGCCGACCAGGTCAATAAAGGGTCATTCGACAAGGTGGGATCCTGGCTCGTCGAGGGCATCGGCGAGGATTTCATCCCGGACATCTGCGACCTTTCGATGTGCCGCAAGGCCTACAGCATTCCCGACGGCGAATCCTTTGCGGTCGCGCGCGCGATCCTGCTCAAGGAGGGCCTGCTCGTCGGGTCGTCGACGGGGACGCTGGTCGCGGCCGCGCTCAGGTACTGCCGCGAGCAGAAGACGGCCAAGCGCGTCGTCACCTTTGCCTGCGATACCGGCAACAAGTACCTGTCGAAGCTCTTCAACGATTTCTGGATGGAGGACCAGGGCTTCATCCAGCGCAAGCAGCACGGCGACCTGCGCGACCTCATCGGCCGGCCGCACGGCGAGCGCGCGACGATCACGGTCGGCCCCGACGACGTGCTGACCACGGCGCACAACCGGCTGCGGAACGCGGGATTCAGCCAGCTCCCGGTGATGGAGGCCGAGCGGCTGGTCGGCTTCATCGACGAGGACGACATCCTGCGGCACGCGTTCGGCAAGCCCGAACGGTTCAACGACCCGGTGCGGAAAGCGATGCACACGAACTTCCTCGTGGTCGAGCCGACGCTCGCAATGCGGAACCTGGTCGCGATGCTCGACGTCCAGCCCTATGCCGCAGTGATGGACCGTGGCGAATTCCACGGGCTCATCACGCGTGCCGATGTACTCAACTATCTGCGCCGCCAGATGACAGCGACACCGGCGCACTGAGGCAACCAATGAAGGATTCGAAGAAACCGCTCGGATTTTCGACCCGCGCCATTCACGCGGGCCAGTCGCCGGATCCCGCGACCGGCGCCGTCATGCCGCCGATCTACGCGGTGTCGACCTATGCGCAGCAAAGCCCCGGCGTGCACAAGGGCTACGAATATTCGCGGACGCAGAACCCGACGCGCATGGCCTTCGAGCGCTGCATAGCGGACCTCGAAGGCGGCAGCCGCGGCTTTGCGTTCGCGTCCGGCATGGCGGCGACGGCGACGCTCCTCGAACTTCTCGACAGCGGCGATCACGTGGTCGCGATGGACGACCTCTACGGCGGCAGCTTCCGCCTGTTCGAACGTGTGCGACGGCGATCGGCCGCGCTCGACTTCAGCTTCGCCGATCTTTCGGACCCAAAGGCCGCGGTCGCGGCTATCCGGCCGGAGACCCGCATGATCTGGATCGAGACGCCGAGCAATCCCTTGCTGCGGCTCGTGGACATCACCGCGGTCGCCGAAGCCGCGCGCGGCCGGGGAATCCTCACGGTCGTCGACAACACGTTTGCGACGCCCTGGATTCAGCGGCCGCTGGAGCTCGGGGCGGACATCGTCATGCATTCGGCGACCAAGTTCCTCAATGGGCACTCGGACATGGTCGGGGGCGTTGCGGTGGTGCGGGAGGCGGAGCTCGGCGAGCGCATCGCGTTTCTCCACAATGCGATCGGCGCGATCAGCGGGCCCTTCGACAGTTTCCTCGCGCTCCGCGGCCTGAAAACGCTGCCTCTCAGGATGCGGCAGTCGAGCGAATCAGCGCTCGCGATCGCGTCGCGTCTCGAGCGCCATCCGCGCGTCGAGCGCGTGATCTATCCCCGTCTGCCTTCGCATCCGCAGCGGGCGCTCGCGGAGCGCCAGATGGCAAACGGCGGAAGCGGAATCGTGACGTTCTTCCTGAATGGCGGCCTCGCGGAAGCGCGTGGCTTCCTCGAACGCCTGGAGGTGTTCACCCTGGCCGAGAGTCTCGGCGGCGTCGAAAGCCTCGTGGACCACCCGGCGATCATGACCCACGCCTCGGTGCCGCCGGAGGCGCGCGCGAAGCTCGGAATCAGCGATTCGCTGGTGCGGCTCTCGATCGGCATCGAGGATGCCGCGGACCTGATCGCGGACCTGGAAGCGGCGCTCGGCTGATTCCTGCAGTCAGTTCCGTCGTCGCACCCGCAGACCGTGCGGGTCGGCGCGCTCGACGCCGTCGGCTCCGACATTGCTGAGCCGGACGATTCCGATGAGCTTTCCGCCGCGGCCGCCGTCGGAAACCCGAAGGATGCCGAGCCCCGGCGTCGCGCCACGCGCATTGTGCGGATCGCCGCTCAATGGCGTCGGACCGCGCAATGCGACGAAGACCAAATCTCCGGCTGGCGAAATATCGGTCAGATCCGGCGCCGCGTTGTCGGTCAGAGGCCCATTCAGGGCAATCGTTGCGACCCGGGTATCTTTGGCGGTCGCGAGCACTTCGACAGTATCAGCGTGGCGGTCCATGACCCAAAGGTACTTGCCATTCCGCCCGGTCAGCACCATGCCGTGCGAGTCATGCTGGCCGTCCACCTGATAAACGATAGTCGGTGCCGGTGCGTTTGGAATCAGAGGCTTGCGGCCGCGAAAGTCATTGAGTTCAAACCGGTAGACGTCGAATCCGTAAACGTGCAGATGCTCCATCGGCCCCGGGCGGCCGCCGGAATTCACGTACATCCGATCGCGAACCTGCGCGCCGCCACAGCCATTGCCGTGGACAGCGGCCATGTCGTATTCAGCCACGATACGCATCGGTGTCGGGCGAGGATCGACCACCAGCATGCCGCCACCGCGCAGAGTCACGAATGCGAGGTCACCCGACTGGCTGATGACCGGGCAGATCGGGGCGTTGTCCGGGCGCAGCCCCGGGGCCTGGCAGGGCTTGCCTGACGGCGTAGTGCAGCTGGCGAGATCGAGCGTTGCGTCCGCGTTGACGACATGGCGGTTATGCGCAAAGTCCGAATCGATTCGCTC
>DASWIQ010000062.1:0-5080 GCA_036397615.1 Steroidobacteraceae bacterium | reverse complement strand
ACGCCTGCGATTCCGGGCTTTGAGGATGGGAACCGCATGGCGGCCGTTCCGGAATTCCAGTTGGCTGCCAATGCAACCTACCGTTGGCCGATGACTGCGACGATTGATGGTTTCGTCTCCGGGGCATACCAGCACGTCGGCAGCCGCTACACGCAGCTTGATGACCAGCGTCCCGGTTTCGACACCTTTACGGTCCGCACTTTCGGCGCGCCGAACATCACGACCTTCACTTTCGATCCTCTGTTGCCAGCCTACGACATCGGAAACCTGCGCTTTGGCGTACAGGGTGATGATTGGGAGGCCGCGTTGTTCGTCAACAACGTGGGCGACGAGTCGGCGCGACTTGCCCTAGACCAGGAACGCGGACGCGTAGCGCGGACGGGCTTTCTGACGAACCAACCAAGGACCTACGGAATCTCGTTCCGCAAGGAATTCGGCCACGAGTAGCCGGCGCAATAACCGTCGTGTCGTGATTCGCGCGACGCGCTGATCCGGGGTTGTTGACAGAAGGGCCGGTCCCCCACGGGACCGGTCTTTTTTTATGTCCGAAATCCGGCGTTCGCCGGGCCAAATTGCACCGTTTGTCATATTTTTGCGCCCCGCGTCACGTTCGCCCGCCGCGCAGTTTGTCAGTGTCTCCCGAACCATCCGCAGGCCACGGATCGCATCGCCTTGCCCAGTCACTGGAACGCCCGCTATTGACGCCATGATCAATGCCTTGCCGACACCCGCGGGAAGCAGCGGCTATGCCGACTGCCTCGAGGCGATCCGCGCGCGGCTCGCCGCGCGCGAGGCGAAGCTCTACGGCATCGCCGTGCTCGTCGTCTACGTGCATCAGGTCGGCCAGCTGTTCACAAGCGCGGGGCATGTGAATGCCGGGCGCATGCTCGACGAATTGCGCAATCGCCTGTCCCAAGTGTCGAAGCCGGGCGATTACTTCGCCCGCCTCGGCGACCGCAAGTTCGTCTTCGTGCTGTCGAACCTGCGAAACGAGGGTCACGCGCTGCTCGCGGCGAACAAGGTCCTGCGCGCCGGCTCCGAGCCTGTCACCGCGGGCGGCCAGCTTGCGAACCTGCGGCTCTCGGTCGGGATCGCCATGTACCCGGGTCATGCGCGCAATCCCGAGTTGCTGATGCAATGCGCGGAAACCGCGCTGCTCGAGGCCTGGAAGACTTCACAGCCCTCGCTCGTCTACACCGCCGGCAAGGCGGGCGAACTCGCGGCCGGCTGGGATCTCGAGACGCAGCTCGCGAATGCGCTCGAGCACGGCGACCTCGTGATGAATTACCAGCCGAAGCTCTCGCTGCCCAAACTCGAGTTTGCGGGCGTCGAGGCTCTCATGCGCTGGAACCGCCCGGAATCGGGCAACGTGCCGCCCGAGATTTTCATCGACGTCGCAGAGATGACCGGCCAGATTGATCCGCTGACGCGTTTCGCCTTCAACCGCGCCTTGCGTCAGCTCGGCGAGTGGCCGAAGAACTTCGGCACGATCGGCGTCGCGGTCAATGTCACACCGTCGATCGTCTGCAACCCCGATCTCGTGGACGTCATCCGCAACGCCGCCGGCCACTGTTCGGTCGACTTCGCGCGCCTCACCGTCGAGGTGACGGAAAACGCGCTGATGGTCGACCGCGAGCGCAGCCATCGCGTGCTGACCGAGATCCGCGATCTGGGCGTGCGCGTTTCGATCGACGATTTCGGCACCGGTTATTCGTCGCTGTCGTATCTCAAGCAGATTCCCGCCGACGAGCTGAAGATCGACAGGTCCTTCGTGATGAACATGCTGACCGACGCGGCCGACCGGAAGATCGTCGAGCAGATCATCGCGCTCGGGCGCACATTCGGACTGGATGTGGTCGCGGAGGGCGTCGAGAGTGCGGAAGTCGCGGGCCGGCTTGCGGAGATGGGATGCGACTACGCCCAGGGGTTCCACTTTGCACGTCCGCTCCCGCCGCAGGAGCTTCCGGCATGGGCCCAGGAGTGGCGCCGCGCGCGCAATGGCTGATCCCGCGACCGGCGCGGGGGCGGGCGATCAGTTGTTGTCGTAGGGATTGAAGCCGCCGAACTTGTCCTTCTTGCCGGGCTTCGGCTTCGCGGCCTCGACCTTTCCTTCCGGCCCGATGACTTTCCGAAGGACCTGCGTGCTGACCAGCGACAACTCGTCGGCCGAGCGGCGGGCTTTCCCGAGATCGGCCTCGCTCACGATGCGGAAGTGACCGGTCGCGGTGTCGCGCGCGAGAATCCCGTCCTTCCCGCCGGCAGCGAGCTTCCGGATCTCGCTCCGCGTCTTGCCGCTGTCGGACATGAGGATCTTCTCGAGCGCGGTCGTGGACACGAGTTCGAGTTCGACCGCATCCACCTTGCCGAGCCAGACCGACCGGCCGCGTTCGTCCGGCGCAACCTTGTCCACTTTCCGGATGCGCACCGTTTTCGAGTGGTCCTTGGCCATCGAATTAGCCCCGGGCGCCGGCGTATCGCCGTGGAGAAATTATATACTGCCGGCCGGCGTTCAAACACCGGCGTCTCAATCCGCCGAACGCCGTTCGCCGCTCCACGGATAGCGATCGATCGTGGCGCCGCAATCGCGCCAATAGACATAATTTGGGTCTGGCTTGCGCCAGTTGCCGTAAATTCGCGTCAGGACCTCGTCGGCCCTGTCCGGCATCAGCCAGCGCCGGCCGTACAACTCAATGCTGGTCAGCCCATGTGCGGGAACCTCATTGATGAGTTCCATCGCCGGTTTGCGGCGGTGGTGGTAGTACCAGCGGAAATTTCCGCCCTGCTTCTCGAACTGGAAGAACTCGTATTTGACAGCCTGGAATTTCAATGCCCACTTCGTGGTGCGCCCATCGTTGTTGACCTGGGGCGGACGCATGACGTAACCATGCGCTTTCAGCTTCCTGGCGGCGACGAGGAAATGCGGCAGATCCTCGTCCATGAATCCGAAATCCGAATCGCGGTCCCAGCGGATCGGTCCGCCGTCCCGCATGTAGCCGAGCAGCAGTCCCATGATCATCCAGTACCTGCCGGCAAAGCTCGTTTCGGCCAGGACATCGTGGAGCTTGATTAGGCCGTGCCTGCGCCGCTCTTCAAGCGGTCCCCAACGCAGTCGATACACGAACTCATTCAGTTTGCGCACGGCGGCGAGTATAGCTGGCTATACTTTGCGCAATGGATCCGGGCGAATCCCTTTCCGATCGCGCCGCCGCTCGTAGCCGGCTCACGGAAGAACTTCGCTCCGCTTCGGCCTCGTTCCGCAAGAAGAAATCGCGCCATTTCCTGTCCACAAAGGACGCAATTTACTGCGCTTTCTCGACACCCGGTTTCACCGTGCGGCGTGACGAGGCGCAGCGCGACGCAGCGCGGCGGCTCGAGCAGTTTGGCGTGCGCCCGGAAGACATCCGCGGCAAGCGCGTGCTCGATCTGGGCTGCAACAATGGCGCGATCCTGTTCCAGCTTTCAAACTACGGTCCGGCATGCGGGCTCGGAGTCGAATATGACCCGGAAAAAGTCGATCTCGCACAGCGCATCGCCGCTTTCGCCGGCATCGAGCGGCTCGAATTCAGGGTCGGAGACCTGGATGCGCTCGAGGCGCGGGAGATCGGCGCGCCATTTGACGTCGTGCTGTGCCTCGCGATCGAGGCGCACGTGCAGAAGCCAGATCATCTATATCGATTGCTCGCCGCCGTGACCCAGGACATGCTGCTGTTCGAGGCGAATGCCTCGACCTCACCCAAGAGCGTTCAGGCCGAGCTTGCGAAGGTGGGATTCAGGGAGATCCGCCACCTCGGCACTTGCGACGACGACATTGTGCCGCGCAACAATCGCCGGCCGATCTTCTCGGCCAGGATGGGCTAGGCCTGGTCCTCGAGCTCGAGCAGCGCGAGCTTCACCTCGCGAAGGCCCGGGCGATCCTTGCCTGCCATGCTTTCTTCTTCCGCGACCGACAGGAGCTGCGCGTCGACCGCCCAGGATTCGAGGATCCGGCGCTTCTCGTCGACCGTCAGGCTCTTGTCTGCGACCACGTCCCGCGGCGTGCCGAAATGCTTCACGGGATCCTTGATGATCGTTTCGATACTTGGCCTGCCTGTTGCGGACTTCATGCGCGCGCCTCCGTGGCCAGAATTGCAGGATGACTCGCGGGACAGGCCTGCCGCCATGCGAGGCGGTTGCATCTGCCTGTCGTCGACGTCCTACGCCTTGTAGTCACCGTGGCCGATGGAAGCGGGCGACGGCCTGCGTCAGGCTGATTCCACGAACGGACCCGAGGTGTCGCCATGCTTTACTACGCAGTCGTGTTCTTCGTTGTGGCCCTGATCGCTGCCGTGTTCGGGTTTACCGGGCTGGCGGCCGGCGCAGCGGGTATCGCAAAGATCCTGTTCGTGTTGTTCCTGATCGGCGCGGTGGTGACATTTTTCATCAGCCTGGGACGCCGTGCCTGAGCGCGCGGCACTGACCCGCAAACCGCGGCTGCCGGGTCGACGTGCTAGGATAAAGTGCGGAGGATAGAGATCAATGGAAAACATAGCTGAAACAGGCGGGGTCCGGCCCTCGGACCACAATGGAAGTCCTGCTGCAACGCGCGGGGCCGAATGGCGCAATCTGGTCGCCGACGTCGAAGACCTGATCAAGAAGGTCGCGAACGTCAAGGACTCGGAAGTCGCGGAGATCCGCGCCAAGGTCGAGCAGACGCTCGCGAAGGCGAAGACTTCGGCCACGCAAGGCATCTCGGCGATCCGGGGTCAGGCCGACGAAGTCACCGAAGCGACTGACCAGTACGTGCACGAAAACCCGTGGGCCGCAATCGGAATTGCCGCCGCGGTCGGCATCGTGATCGGGTTCATCGCCGGGCGTCGCTGATCCGCCGCCCGCGAGGGGGTAAGTCCGATGCGTTCGATGCTTGCACCCCTGGTGCCCGCCATCCTGCGGCACCTTCAAGGCTATGCCGAAGTTGCGGGCGCGGATGCGCGCGAAGCGGCAGCGATCGTCGCGCGCCGGCTGCTCGCGCTCCTGCTCGCGGCCGCTGCGGCACTAATCGCGCTTCTGATGTTCTGCGCCTGGCTGCTCGCGCTGACCTGGG
>DASWIQ010000061.1:0-3671 GCA_036397615.1 Steroidobacteraceae bacterium | reverse complement strand
CAGCACGAACCAGGCGATCGCGGCGCTTGCCAGGTCGTGCGACAGGAAATGCGCTCCACGGGCCTGCTGGCCGAAAGAGAAGGCCGCCCCGGTCAGGATCGCGCCCGCCAGTGCGCTGCGTGCAAGCCGCGGACGGCGATCGAGCAGCACGAAGTAGAACGCCATCAGGGCGAACCCGGTGGAGGAATGCGATCCTGGATAGCAGCTGGCACGCGGCAACCCGTCCGGACGATCGCCAAACGGCTGCGCATAGGGACGGTCGCCGCCGAACTGTAAAAGGTCCCGCGGACAGTCGACATTCGTGACCTGTTTCAGGCCCGCAACCACGGCGGGACACAGGGCGAGCGCAAGGGCGACATAGGCGGCGCCGCGGCGAAATGGCGCGAGCCGCCGCAGGCGGGTGCCCGCCACGGCGATCGCGGTTGCCGCGAATCCGATGAGACGTATGAGCCAGCCGCCGCCCGTATGAATGACATCGACGGCCCACCATGTGTGTGCGCCGATCCATGCCTGGGCCGCGCGATCGTAGAAGAAGGCGTCCGCGATCCTTAGATCGAAATTCCGGGCGGCGACGGCCGCGGTCGCCAGCAGGAATCCCGCGATCCATGCGTGCTTTCGCGAAATCCGGTGCATGTTCATGATCAGAAGCTGCGCTTGGTCTGGATCAGCAATTGCAGGCTGTCGATCGAACTCGGGCCGTCGAGCGGGAAGGCCAGGTCCACGTGCAGCACGTTGCCCAGCGCGCTCCGCGTACTGCCGAATCGCAGGCCGACGCCGACATCCTTGAGCAGCCCGAGGTTTTCAGTCGGACCAAACGCCGACTCGCCCCAGCTCTGACCCGCGTCGAAAAACACGGCGCCGCCGATATCGGCAAGCTTCCAGAGCGACCAGTTGGTGTAGATACGATGCTCGAGTGTCAGCAATGCCCGGCCGCTGCCTGCCTGATACCGGAGCGGATACCCGCGAAGTCCGCTGTCGCCGCCGATCGAGAGCTCGTGGTCGGAGTCGAGCGCGTGCCCGAACTCGGCATTCAGCGCCGCAAAAAACGTGCTCCTGGGCCCCGTCTCGCGATAAAAACGCATGCCGCCGGTGAGAAGGCCGTCGGCCACCGACTGGTTTTCGATCCGACCCCCGATGGACGAATGAACGAACAGCGAGCGCTTTTCGCCAAGGCGGAACCCGCGCCCGGCTTCGGCACGCAGCAGTACCGCGCCCCGGGCGGACCCGAAGGCAGGATCGGACCAGCCGAGTTCGAGCGCATAGCGCAGGCCGAATTGCAGATCCTCGGTGCGCGAGATCTGGTCGCGATTCCGCGCGGTTTCGAAGTCGTCCTGGACGCCTTCGATGCGGATGAACGGATAGGCGAGATCCCGATTTTCGGGCAGGGCCGCCGGATTGATTTCGCCCGGCGCGAACTCGAATGCCGCCCGGTCATGCCGCAGGCCCGCCGTAACGCGACGCGTCCATCCGTCGCGGAGCCCGCGCGACCGTCCGAACTGGAGTTCCGCGGCTTCCGTGTTCTGCCCGTATCCGGCCGTCCGTTCGCCGAGTCGATAGACGTGCTCGATCGTGTCGTCCTGCGCAAGCGCCAGGCCGGCGCTCCAGCGCGCATCGAGCGAGTAGAATGGCCGCTCGATCACCAGGGATTGCCCGGACCCGTCATCGCTCTCGCGCAGCACCACCTCGTCGCGCCAGCGGCTTCCCAGCACCGAGGGATCGCGCCAGGTCAGCGCGGACGAGCTGCGATCGACGTCGCTGGAGTAGTCGAATGCCAGGTGCTTGCCGCGTCCGAAGAGATTGAGTTCCTCGAGTTCGATGCTCGCCGAGTTCGAGCCGCCGCTGCGGCCGAACGAAATGCCGGGATTGGTCGTCCACACGTCGCGTGCCGTGACTTCCACGTCCACGAGATCGTCGTGATACCCGACGATGCGAATTTCCGGCTCGCGGATGAACCTCAGCTGGCGGAGGTTGCGCTCGGTTTCTTCGAGACTGCGGCAGGCGAAAGGATCGCCCTGGTGGAACAGCAACTGGGATTCGATGACGGAATCGCGTGTGTCGACGTGCAAGCGGTCTGCGAGCCGGTACAGGGCCTTTCCCTCGCCCGGGTCCGCAGGATCGAAGATCGGCAGGTCGCGGACGGTAACGCTGCCGATGCGCGCCGTGCCATTTTCCCGCACGCCCTCGCCCGGGCATGCCGGCATCGGGCTCGATTCGGCGACGTCGTCCGCGCGAGCCGCGGGGACGAATCCGGATGTCAGCAGCATGCATGCAGTGCAGAGCCGCACGCCACGCATCACGGACTCCTGGCGAGTCGCGCGGAGTTCGAAGCCTGCCTTGACGGCCGATAGCGCCCCTGCTCGAACAAGTCATAGGCGGTCTGGAAATACGCGATTCCGAGCCGTTCGAGCCTGGGATCCCGGGCCGCGGGCGAGTAGCGGTTCTTCGAAGGATCGTAATCGTAAGTGTGGACGGTCCGCTTCAATCCGAACACGACCATGCGGCCGTCGCGATAGATGGCGACGTCGTGGTTGTGATTGAAGAAGGCAATCCGGTGCTTCGCGGGGGTCGTGAGCGCGTCCTGGCCGAAGAACGGCGCTTCGTAGGGAAGTCCGAGCAGGCCGAGCACAGTCGGCGCGATGTCGATCTGCGTCATCAGCGAGTCCACGCGCCTCGGCTCGATGTGTTTCGGCGCATAGATCATCAGGGGGATCTCGTAAGTCTTGAGCGGGATCTGCTCGGCGCCGTAGACCCGGGCACCGTGATCTGCCGCGACGACGAAGATCGTGTCGTCGAACCACGGACGGCGCCTGGCCTCACGCAGGAATCGTCCGAGAGCGAAGTCCGCGTATCGCACGCCCGCAGCGCGGCCACCGCCTTCCGGCGGGATTCCGTACTGTTCGAGCCCCTCGCGGAAGGTGAATGGCTTGTGATTCGACGTCGTCATGATGATCGAGAAAAACGGCTTGCCCGCGGCGTGCACGCGGTCCAGGTATTCGAGCGAGTGTTCGAACAGATCCTCGTCGCTGACGCCCCAGATGTTCTCGAAACGCACGGACTCGATTGATTTCCGGTCCACCGTCTCGAAGCCGTTGTTGCCGAAAAAGTAATTCATGTTGTCGAAATAGCCGTAGCCTCCGTACAGGAAACTCGTGTGATAGCCGAGTGAGCGCATCACGGCGCCCCAGTTCGCGACGTTCTCATTGCCGGGCCGACGCAGTATCGAGACGGTCGGGATCGGGGGGATCGAAGTCACGAATGCCTCGAGGCCGCGAACCGTGCGGGTGCCCGAGGCGTAGGTATGCGTAAACCAGAGACTCTTCCGCGCAAACGCATCGAAATTGGGGGTCAGGTTCCGGTTCGAACCGTAGAGGCGGCTGAACTCGGCGCCGAAAGACTCGCTGGAGACCAGAACGACGTTGAGCCGGCCGAGCCCCTTCGGCCGGAACGGAAACGACCTGTCCAGTCGCCCATCGGCGAGGCGAGTGAGTTTTCCGCCGCCACGCGCGAGCTCGCGGGCCATCAGGGCGAGATTTTCACGCGGATCGGCGGAGGCGTAGTTCGCGCGGTAATCGATCTCGTTCGTCGTCGCCGCGCGCATGAAACTGCTGAGCCCATTCTGCACCAGCTCGTTGGCGACCCGATTCGACGCGAACGACAGCCGGTCGGTGGGC
>DASWIQ010000060.1:0-2779 GCA_036397615.1 Steroidobacteraceae bacterium | reverse complement strand
ATGCACCGCGCAGCGCGCATTCGGCAGGGCCTGCATGAGCGCGCCCGCGCCGCCGGCGTGGTCGAGGTGCACATGCGTCGCGAGCACCCAGTCCACGTCGGCCGGATCAACATTTTTGGCCGCGAGCGCGGCGAGCAGGTTCGGCACCGAGTGCGTCGTGCCCGTATCCACGAATGCGGCGCGGCCGGCGTCGATCACGAGATGCGAGGCAGCAAGGCGCGGACGAACGTAGTCCGCGTCGATCGCCGTGATCCCCGCCGCAAAATCGGTCAGTTTCGAGGCGATGCCCGGCATCAACCGGCCTCGACGAGGAATTCGTGGAATGCCTGCATGAACTTGCCGAGGAACTCCTTCGTCTTGTCGTCGCTCACGCCGCCCTCATCGTCGATGAGTCCCGGCACGAACTGAATGTAGGCCTCGGGCGCGTGGAGCTGCGGCGAGTTCAAGGCACTGAGCACGCTGTGTAGCTCGCGCTGGGAAATGGCGGTGCCGATTTTTCCGGGCGATGTACCGATGACCGCCGTCGGCTTGCGCCTGAACGAGTTCTTCCCGGGCGGCCGGCTCGCCCAGTCGATCGCGTTCTTGAGACCGCCGGGGATGCCCCGGTTGTACTCCGGCGTCACGAAGAGAACGGCATCGGACTCCTCGATGGCCGTCTTAAAGGCCCGGGCCACCTCCGGAAAGTTCGCGTCGTAGTCATAACTGTAGAGCGGCAGGTCCCGGATCGGGATTTCCGAAAGTTCGAACCCGGCGGGCGCCAAGCGCACGAGGGCCTTTGCGAGCTTGCGATTGATCGATGCCTTCGCGAGGCTGCCGACGATGTAACCCACCCGATGAGTCGTCATGATTCCTCCGCACACATGATCGCATGTCGGGCGGTTAGAATCCCCGCATGCGAATACTCACGTTTCTCGCCATTCTGCTTACCTTCAATGCCGCCTCGGCGGACGTCGAGCGCGTCACGCGCGGCAATCTCGCGATCGAGGGAATCCCGAAGATCCCGCCGCAACTCGTCCAGCGCCTGCGCCGCTATCAGCATGGACGGAGCGCGTTGTTCACCGGCTGGACGCCGGACGGAAAGATCACGATCAGCACGCGCTTCGGCAACACGAACCAGCTTCACGTCGTCGATCAGCCCATGGGCGCGCGCCGGCAGATCACCTTCTTCGATGAGCCGATCGCGGGCGGGACCTGGTCGCCGACCGGCGCGCGCAAGGGAGTCGCCTACCGCCGCGACGTCGGCGGCGACGAGAACTACCAGCTCGAGTATCTCGATCCCGCGATCGCGGACCCGGTCCGTCTCACCGACGGCCGCGGACGCGCCGGCAGTGGCGTCTGGTCGATGGACGGAACGCAGTACGCCTTCCCCTGGACGGTGAGGACCGGGGTCTACACCGACATCTACATCGAAGACCCGCTCGACCGGCGCACACCGCAGATGGTGTTCGAAGCGCCGGAGACCGGCTGGGACGTGACCGACTGGGCGCCGGACGGCAAGTCGCTGCTGCTCGTGCGATTCGTTTCGGTCAACGAGATCTACCTGCACGTCTACGACCTCGCGACGCGCCAGCTGCGCGAGATCGAGCCGGCGAAGGTCAAGGCGGCACGCGGGGGCGGCCTCTTCACGCCCGACGGCAAGGGCGTGTATTTCACCTCCGATCTCGGAAGCGAATTCCGGACTCTGCGTTATGCGGACCTCGCGACCGGCAGGGTGACGCCGTTCACCGATCACCTGAACTGGGACATCGATGAGTTCACGCTGTCGCGCGACGGCCGCTATCTCGGCTATGTCGTGAACGAGAATGGCGCGAGCCGGCTCGGGATCATGGACCTCGCGCTGCGCGCGGACCTCATACCGCCACAACTGCCGTTCGGCGTCATCGGATCCATCGGCTTCGATCCGGAGAGCAAGCGGCTCGCATTCAGCCTGCAGACGCCCGGACAACCCTACGATGTCTGGGCGTTCGGACTCGAGAACTCGGAGCTCGTGCGCTGGACGCAGAGCGAGATCGGCCCGCTCGACGCGTCGCAGCTCGTCGCGCCGAAGCTCGTGCAATACCCGAGTTTCGACAAGGTCGACGGCAAGCCGCGCCAGATTCCGGCCTGGATTTACAGGCCCGCGGGCGCGGGCCCGCATCCGGTGCTGATCAGCATCCACGGCGGCCCGGAAAGCCAGGCGCAGCCGACCTTCGCCATTGCGACGCAGCAATGGGCCGTCGAACTCGGCTACGCCGTGATCCATCCCAACGTGCGCGGCTCGACCGGCTACGGCAAGTCCTACGTCGCGCTCGACAACGGCATGAAGCGCGAGGACTCGGTGAAAGACATCGGCGCGCTCCTGGACTGGATCGCGACCCAGCCCGACCTCGATGCGAAGCGCGTGGTCGTCATCGGCGGATCCTACGGCGGCTACATGACGCTCGCCACGATGACGCATTACAACGATCGGCTGCGCGGCGCGATCGACATCGTCGGCATCAGCAATTTCATCACCTTCCTCGAGAGCACGGCGGAATACCGTCGCGACCTGCGCCGGCCTGAATACGGCGACGAGCGCGACCCGAAAATGCGCGAATTCCTCCAGAAGATTTCGCCGCTCAGCAACGCCGGAAAGATCAGCAAACCGATGCTCGTCGTACAGGGGCAGAACGACCCGCGCGTTCCGGTCACGGAAGCGGAGCAGCTGGTGGCGAAGATCCGCGCGAACGGCGGCGAGGTCTGGTATCTCGTCGGGCTCAACGAAGGCCATGGCTTCGCCAAGCGCGACAACATCGACTAC
>DASWIQ010000059.1:0-1795 GCA_036397615.1 Steroidobacteraceae bacterium | reverse complement strand
GCGGTCCAGGGCATCGCCGAGCTGATCACTCGGCCGGGCCTCATCAACGTGGACTTCGCCGACGTTCGCACCGTGATGTCGGAGACCGGTCTCGCGATGATGGGATCGGGCATCGGCACCGGCGAGCACCGGGCGCGCGTCGCCGCCGAGATGGCGGTGTCGTCGCCGCTGCTCGAGGACATCAACCTCGCGGGCGCGCACGGCATCCTGGTCAACGTCACGGCGGGTCTGGACCTGTCGATCGGCGAGTTCGAGGAAGTCGGCAACACCGTCAAGCAGTTCGCGGCCGAGGACGCGACCGTCGTGGTCGGCACCGTCATCGAGCCCGAAATGCAGGGCGAGCTCCGGGTCACGGTCGTGGCGACGGGACTCAACCGCAGCAAGGCGAAAGTCGCGGCTCCGGCCACGGCCCAGCCTGCAGTTGCGGCGGCCCGGCGCAATGCGGACGTCAAGCTGGTCGCGCAGAGGAACCGCGCCCCGGCCCCGGACTACAGCCACCTCGATCGCCCGGCGATCCACCGCCAGCCGCAGCGCGCGGTCGGCGACGGGTTGCGCGCCGACTTCGGCTCGGAGGACGTGCTCGATATCCCGGCGTTCCTCCGCCGCCAGGCCGACTGAGGCAGATCGTGGCTCGCGTCCGCGGCGAGCGCGACGGGCTGCGTGCCGTGCGCCTGCGCCTGCGCGCGCGGCGCCGCGCGGCGGGCCGCCGCGCGGAGCGCCAGCGCGAGCGCGCCCCGCCCGGTACGCCTCCATGAGAACGGGAAACCGGCCGCCAGCTTTCCTCCGCTGGCTGGCGGCCGGCGACCCCACGGTTCCTGATGTGGTAACTTGCCCCGAGGCATCTCCATGGCCCAGCAACGCACGCTGAGAGACGCGATCCGGGCGACCGGAATCGGCCTCCACACCGGCCGCAAGGTCCTGATGGTGTTACGGCCGGCCCCGCCGAACACGGGCATCGTTTTCCGGCGCACCGATCTCGATCCGCCGGTCGACATCCCCGCGCGCGCGACGAACGTGAGCGAGACCACGCTCGGCACGACGCTCAGCGCGGACGGCGCCGGCGTCTCGACCGTCGAGCACCTGTTGTCGGCGCTCGCGGGACTCGGCATTGACAATGCGTTCATCGAACTGACCGCCGGCGAAGTGCCGATCATGGATGGCAGTGCCGGGCCGTTCGTGTTCCTGATCCAGTCAGCCGGCATCGAGCTTCAGAACTCGCCCAAGCGCTTCGTGCGCGTGCGCCGGCGCGTCGAGGTGCAGGACGGGGACAAGTGGGCGCGCTTCGATCCGCACGAGGGATTCCGGGTCAATTTCGAGATCGAATTCGACCACCCGGTGTTCCACCGTCACTCGCAGCGCGCG
The DNA here is from genome assembly GCA_036397615.1 of Steroidobacteraceae bacterium. Classification (GTDB taxonomy): domain Bacteria; phylum Pseudomonadota; class Gammaproteobacteria; order Steroidobacterales; family Steroidobacteraceae; genus SCUD01. The sequence continues at coordinate 433 of DASWIQ010000059.1, read as the reverse complement.
ACGATGGATTTCTCGACGACCACATTCCTCAAGGAAGTCAGCCGCGCGCGCACCTTTGGCTTCATGCGCGACATGGAATACCTGCGCGGGCGGAATCTCGCGCTCGGTGGCACGCTCGACAACGCGATCGTGCTCGACGACTACCGGATCCTGAACGAGGACGGTCTGCGCTTCGAAGACGAGTTCGTGCGCCACAAGATCCTCGACGCGATCGGCGACCTCTACCTGCTCGGCCATTCGCTGATCGGCGAATACACGGCCTACAAGTCGGGCCACGGCCTCAACATTCGCCTGCTGCGGACGATGCTGGCGGACTGCGAGGCCTGGGAAGAAGCGACGTTCCGCGACGAAAGCGCGGCTCCGATTTCCTACGCGGCCGCAGGCGCGCCGGCTTAGTGGTGCCGGGTCGCAGATTCGCAGATTCGCAGATTCT
>DASWIQ010000058.1:0-4455 GCA_036397615.1 Steroidobacteraceae bacterium | reverse complement strand
ATGCCGACCCGCACGCAGCAATGCGACCTGCTCGCCTGCGCCTATGCCTCGCACGGGGATACGCGGCACGTGATGTTGTTTCCTGATTCGCCTGAGGAATGCTTCCAGATGGCGGTGCAGGCCTTCGATCTCGCCGAGCGGCTCCAGACGCCGGTTTTCGTCCTGCTCGATCTCGACATCGGCATGAACGACTGGATGTCGCCGGAATTCCACTGGGACGACGCCTATCGTCCAGACCGCGGCAAGATGCTCACGCCCGAACAGATCGCCGGAATCGAGAAGTTCCAGCGCTTTCTCGATCCCGACGCCGACGGCATTCCGTACAGGACCTTGCCCGGCATCAGCCCGAAGGCGTCCTATTTCACGCGCGGCTCGGGTCACAACCGCTTCGGCGCCTACACGGAGGATGCGGCTGAGTACCAGGAAGTGCTCGATCGCCTTTTGCGCAAGTACCGGACGGCGGCAAAGTACGTTCCGGCCGCGGTCGCAGACGGGCGGGGCGCCAGCGCCGCGATCGTTAGCCTCGGGTCCTGCGATGCGCCGGTGCGCGAGGCGCTCGCCATGCTCCGCAAGTCCGGGGTTGCGATCGACTACCTGCGGGTGCGTGGCTTTCCCTTCGGGACGGAGGTCGAGGAATTCCTGGCGGCGCACCAGGTCATCTTCGTCGTCGAGCAGAATCGGGACGCGCAGCTGCGTGCACTGCTGACGATGGAGACGGACGTGGAGAAGAAGAAGCTGCGCTCGATCCTGCACTACAACGGCCTGCCGATGTCGGCGGGCACGATCGTCGACGGCGTCAACAAGGCGCTCGACAGGGAAGCCGCCGCATGAGTTTCATCGCCAAGCCGAAGGTCGCGAACCCGGGGTTGTTGAGGAACGAGATCGGGCTGAACCGGCGCGACTACGAAGGCGGCATGTCGACTCTCTGCGCTGGATGCGGCCACGATTCCGTCACGGCCGCGATCGTGCAGGCCTGCTACGAGCTCTCCTTGCCGCCGCAAAGCGTCGTGAAGCTCTCAGGTATCGGTTGTTCGTCGAAGACCACTGCCTATTTCGTCGCCGGCGCGCACGGATTCAATTCCGTGCACGGCAGAATGCCGTCGATCGCGACCGGCGCGAATGCAGCGAACCGGCACCTGCGCTACATCGGCGTTTCCGGCGACGGCGACTCGCTGTCGATAGGCGTCGGCCAGCTCGCGCACGTGATCCGTCGGAATCTCGACATGGTGTATATCCTCGAGAACAACGGCGTGTATGGCCTGACCAAGGGACAGTTCTCGGCCTCGGCGGACATCGGCTCGAAGTCGAAGAAAGGCGAGGCCAACGAGCAGCAGCCGATCGATCCGGTGCTGCTCGCACTGGCCCTCGGGGCCTCGTTCGTCGCGCGCAGTTTTTCCGGCGACAAGGAACAGCTCGTTCCCCTGATACAGGCGGGACTTGCGCACCAGGGCTTCGCAATCATCGACGTGCTTTCGCCCTGCGTGACCTTCAACGACCACGAGGGATCGACCAAGAGCTACGCCTACGTGCGCGAGCACAGCGAGACGCCGGTCGCCGCGGATTACATCGCGCCGAAGCAGGAAATCCGCGTGCAGTACGCGCCGGGCGAAACTGTGTCCGTGCCGATGCATGACGGCAGCAATTTGGTGCTGCGCAAACTTGACCCCGGCTATGACCCGACCGATCGTGCGCACGCCGCCGCGTATGTGCAGGAACGCGCAATGCGGAACGAGTACGTCACCGGGCTCATCTACATCGACGAGTCCAGGCGCGACTTCCACGCCCAGCACGGCACCGCCGACGAGGCGCTCAACGCCGTGCCTTACGCGCGGCTCTGCCCCGGTTCGGCGAAACTCGACCTCATTCTCGCTTCATTCCGCTGAGTCGCGGCAATCCAGCGCACGGAGTGCGCCCGGCCGCACGGTGACAGTCACCGGTGTCGAGCCGGACTCCTGGCCGTCCACTTCCACGCCGCAGTTCGATTCACAACGGATCGTCGCCGAGCGGCAGCGGACGACGTGGAACGCCGGATCTCCGGCAAGCCGGCCGTCGAAGAGCTTCGGCAGCCTCGCGAGCGCGCCCGAGAATGGCAGCGGATCGATCGTCAGCAGGTCCAGCAGGCCGTCGTCGACGACGGCGCCGGGCGCGAGACGCATGCCGCCGCCGCAGCGCGGTCCGATCGAAGCGAGCACGAGTAGAAATCGGCCGCGAGTGATCCGGCCGTCGACGGTGATCTCGAACTCCGGCGCGCGGTAAGCGGCGAGCGTTCGCGCGAGGCCGAACAGGTAGGCGAGCGCGCGCGGTCCCGACCGCGGCGTCCTGCGGAGCACTTCCGCGTCGAGTCCCGCGCCCGCAACGCTGTGAAATGCGATCTGCTTCCCGTCCGTGCCCTCGGCAACCGCGATATCCACGCGCCGCGCGCGGCCGCGGGCCATGCAGGCGACGAGGGATTCGGGATCGTCCGGTATCTGCATGGTGCGCGACCAGTCGTTGCCGGTTCCGCCCGCGGCCGCCGCAACGAGACATTCGTCCGCCGGCGCCGCGGATGCCCTCAATCCGTTGATGAGCTCGTTGAGCGTGCCGTCTCCGCCGACTGACAGCAGGCGCCGGCGGCCCTCGCGGACCGCACTCGCGAAATGCCGCGCCGCGTCGCCCGGCGCGCCGCTGACGACGCAGTCGTACGGCAGGCCAGCGCGCCGGAGCGCGGCCGTGAGCCGCGGCTGAAATCGCAGAGCGCGGCCTCCGCCGCTGACCGGATTGACGACGATGAACCAGCGGTCCGGGTCGATCACCGGCGCCATCATGAGCCATAATATGCGGGCATGCCTGACGCGATCGTTCCTGTCAGTTACGAGCTTGCGACGAGCGACCCGGCCGCATTCGTGGAGCGTTTCGCGGGCAGCTTCGAGCGCTACGGATTCGCCGTTGTCGGCGACCACGAGCTTCCGCAGTCGTCGATCGACGGCTGCCTCGGCCGGTTCAAGAAATTCTTCGCCCAGGACGATGCGGTCAAGCAGCGGTATCGCGTGCCCGGCATCGGCGGCGCGCGCGGCTACACGCCTTTCGGCGTCGAGACGGCGAAAGGCGCGGCGCACCACGATCTGAAGGAGTTCTGGCAGATCGGGCGGGAATTGCCGCCCGGGCACCGGTACCGGTCGTCGATGCCGGACAACGTCTGGATAGAAGGCGATCCGGAGTTCAAGCGCGCGGCGCTCGAGCTCTGGGAGGCGTTCGACCGGATGGGCCGGAAGCTCCTCGAGGCGATCGCGACCTACCTGCGCCTCGAGCACCACTGGTTCGATGACAAGGTCGGCGAAGGCAACAGCGTGCTGCGCGTGATTCATTATCCGCCGCTCAAGGAAGGCGCGACCGGCGTACGCGCGGGAGCGCACGAGGACATCAACGTCATCACGCTCCTGCTCGGGGCCGAAGAGGGCGGCCTCGAGCTGCTCGATCGTAACGGCCGCTGGCTGCCGATCAACCCGCCGCCGGGTACGCTCGTGTGCAACGTCGGCGACATGCTGCAGCGACTGACGAATCACGTGCTGCCGTCGACGACTCACCGGGTCGTGAATCCGACGGGCGTGCGCGTCAACCGACCGCGGTACTCGATGCCGTTCTTTCTCCATTTCAATTCCGACTTTCCGATCGCGACCCTTCCGGGCTGCATCGCGCCGGACCGGCCCGACCGTTATCCGGAACCGATTCTCGCGGATGACTACCTGCGCGAACGGCTGCGCGAGATCAAGCTGCTTTACTAGTGGCGAAGCTCTATTTTTATTACTCGACGATGAATGCGGGCAAGTCGACTTCGCTCCTGCAGTCGAGCCACAACTACCGGGAACGCGGGATGCGCACTCTGGTCTATACGGCAAAGTTCGATCAGCGGGGAGGCGGGAAGGTGCATTCCCGGATCGGGCTCTCGAGCGAGGCGCGGCATTTTGCGCCGGGCACCGATCTTTTGCAGGAAATCGACATGGAGCACGGCGGACAGGCGGTCAGCTGTGTCTTACTGGACGAGGCGCAGTTCCTGACGCGTGAGCAGGTGGAGCAACTCGCGATGGTCGTCGACCGTCTTTCGATTCCGGTGCTCTGTTACGGGCTCAGGACCGATTTCCGGGGCGAGCTTTTCCCGGGCAGCGCGCGACTGCTGGCACTGGCCGACGAACTGTCCGAGCTGAAGACGATCTGCCACTGCGGCCGAAAGGCCACCATGGTCGTGCGGGTGGGCGCTGACGGGGCGGTCGAGCGCGACGGCGAGCAGGTCGAGATCGGCGGCAACGAGCGCTACCTGTCTTTGTGCCGGCGACACTACTTCGAAGCGACTGGTGGCCCGAGCCAGCTTCGATGATCAGATTGGCGCACTGCCAGCGCATTGCCAGTCTGATGCTGCTGATGCTATGGGTGCCTGCGTCGAAAGCGGACGAAGACAAGAGCGCCGGCGAAGCACCTGAT
>DASWIQ010000057.1:0-4411 GCA_036397615.1 Steroidobacteraceae bacterium | reverse complement strand
CCGGATCGCCGCCGCCGTTCCGGCCCCGACCGAGACCTTTCTCCTGACCGCGCTCCGCGAGGCGGAGGCCATCGCGCAGCAGCATCGGCGCTGCGGGACCACGGCGGTGCAGCTCGTCGATCATGTCGCCGAGCCGGAGTTGAGGCGCCTGCGCAAGCTGTTGCCGGGGACGCGGCTCGTCCAGGTGATTCACGTCGTCGGTCCGGAGTCGGTTGATGAGGCGCGGAATGCAGCTGCGCTCGTCGACACGCTGTTGCTCGATTCCGGCAATCCGAAGCTTGCCGTGAAAGAACTGGGCGGCACCGGGCGCGTGCACGACTGGGCGCACAGCCGCCGCATCCGCGACACCGCGGGGATCCCCGTGCTGCTCGCGGGCGGACTGCATCCGGGCAACGCGCGCATCGCGATGGAGCGCGTGCGGCCGGCGGGCCTCGACGTTTGCAGCGGGCTGCGGCGGGATGGCCGCCTGGACGCGGGAAGACTCAGGGATTTCTTCGATGCGCTTCACTGAAACCGAGGGAGAATGGGAATGATCGGATACATGTCGGTCGGCACCAATGACTTCAAGCGCGCGACGGCTTTCTACGACAAGCTGCTCGGCGAGCTCGGCGCGAAGCGCATCATGGATTACGACACCTTCGTCACCTGGGGCGCGGGCAAGGGCAAGGCGGCATTCGGGCTCGCCGAGCCCCACAACAAGCAGCCGGCGACCGTCGGCAACGGCGCGATGGTCGCATTCGAGGTCGAAAATCCCGCCCGGGTCGACGCGATGTACCGGAAAGCGCTCGAACTCGGCGCCACGGATGACGGACCGCCGGGCCCGCGCGGCGACGATTATTACGGCGCGTACCTGCGGGACCTCGACGGCAACAAACTCAACTTCCACTGCTATACATGAGCGGGCAGGCGTTCTCGATCTCGACGATCGCCGGCTGGGCCGACATGGACGCGAATGCGCATATGGCGAATGTCGCGTATCTCGACAAGTGCGTGGATTCGCGCATGAGCTTTTTCGAGCAGAACGGCTTTCCGGTAACCGAGTTTGCGAAGCGCAGGCTGGGACCCGTCGTGCGCCGCGACGAGCTCGAGTATTTCCGCGAGATCGCGCTGCTCGAGCCGATCACGGTCACGCTTGCGCTCGGCGGCATGGCGGCCGACGGATCGCGCTTCCGGCTCGTCAATGAAATCCTGAACGCGGAGGGAAAACTGGCGGCGAGAATCAGGAGCGAGGGCGGCTGGCTCGATCTCGCGGCCCGCAAGCTGATCGCGCCGCCTGCTGACCTGCTGGCCGCGTTCAACAAGATGCCTCACGCCACGGAGTTCGAGCAGCTGCCTTCGAGTATCCGGAAATGAGCGCTTATCGGGGACGGTGTCATTGCGGCGCCGTCGGATACGAGTACGAGACCGCAATCGCACCCGCCGACTGGCCCATGCGCGCCTGTCAGTGCAGTTTCTGCCAGAAGCACGGCGCGCTTTACACCTCGGACCCCGCGGCTTTCGTGCGGTGGACACACCAGGACCCTTGGCTGCTCTCGCGCTATCGCTTCGGGCACAAGACGGCGGACTTCGTTTTCTGCGGCCGTTGCGGCGGTTACCTCGGCGCCGTGACCGAGGAGGGTGGGCAGACGCTCATGGTGATCAACACTCGTACGCTCGATCCGCGTCCCGAAGGCCTGCCGGCTGCGCAGCCGATGTCGTACGAGGGCGAAACCAGCGGCGATCGCAACATGCGCCGCTCGGCGCGATGGACGCCGGTTCGGGATAGCTAGCATCTCAGTGAGCGACAAGTGCCCGCGCAAGACTATTCAGCGGGCTCGCATTTTTTTACCGCGCTGAAAACGATTCGTTCCGCGAATTTCCTGACCACGATTCGATCCTTCAGTCCGAGGCCTGCATTGGCTCAGTGCCGATCACTTCGGCAACGTCCGAGTAATTTCTGCGCGTGTCCAGTCGCCCGTCGCGATCCGTATCGATTTCCGCCGTCGTCAACTTCCCCAGGTGAAAGTACTCGACACGCACCGGACTCGTGGCACCGGGCGCGAGGTACTCGACTGAAACCGCGACTCCGTCTTCGAAACGTGTCCTGAGATCAATGGCCGAATCTCCATCTGTGTCGATCTCGCCGAGATGAATCTGACTGCCACGGTAGTACCATCGTGATTCGAAGCTGCCATTGAAGTCGTCATCAGACTCGGATGATTCGATGCGGCCGCGGCGGTCGAATCGTTGAACCAGGTCGACTGCGCCGTCAAAATTTCGGTCCAAGTCGCTCTTGAGCAAGAGGCCCAAAGGCGAATACGAGAGATGTTCGTCGAGCTTGCCGTCATCGTTATTGTCGATTGCATCGAGGCTCGCAGGTGCCCTTAGGAACGCATAGGTGCCAGCGATGCCGATTGCCAATCCGATCAGACCAGCGACAAAGCTTTTGGTCGTTCGATCAGGCGGTACGGGAATCGGCTCAGAGACGTTGGCCGATTCCCACTCCTCGATGATGGCTCGCGCGGCTCCGTAGTCCGCGTCTTCGACGACGACACGAACAAATCCGGTGACCGGGATTTCGCCGACTGCACCCTGCAGTTGTGCGCCGTCGACGCGTGACGAAATTCCCCTCTGCTTGAGGAGATCCTGGAGCATGTGCCCTTCGAGCGCGTTGGCCGGTTCGAAGACGGTTTGCATGAATGTTGGTCAGCGCTGCAGCACGTACTCGCCTGGGGCTTCCGCGAGCGGAGCGTAACCTTCGCGCGGCGCCCCCATCTCCGGCGGCGCAACGCGATCAGGCGACGAATGCGTCTTTAGCCAATCGGCCCACACCGGCCACCACGAACCCTGCTTCGCTTCGGTCTTTTCAAACCACTCGTCCGCGGGTAATGGCGCTTCGCCCGATTTCTGCGTTCGCACGCGATGGCGGCGCTTCGGATGCACGGGACCGCTCACGATGCCGGCATTGTGTCCGCCGCTCGTCAGCAGGAAGGTGAATTCGGGAGAAGTGGACAGCCCGCTCACCTTGTAAACCGATTTCCAGGGCGCGACGTGATCGGTTTCGGTGCCCACGACGAACATCGGCACACGGATATCCTTGAGGCTGATCGTTTCGCCCTCGACCTTGAAGCGGCCCTCGGCCAGGTCATTCTGCAGATAGAGCCCGATCAGGTACTCGGTGTGCATCTTCCAGGGCATGCGCGTGCCATCGGCGTTCCAGGCCATCAGGTCGATCATGCCGTCGCGCTCGCCTTTCAGGTACGACTTCACCGCCGGCTGCCAGAGCAGGTCGTGGGCGCGAAGCATCGTGAAGGCGCCGCCCATCTGCTTCGAGTCGAGCACGCCTTCCTTGTACATCAGCGCTTCGAGCATCTCGACCTGCGCCGGGCTGATGTAGAGCGAAAGCTCGCCGGGTTCGCTGAAATCCGTCTGCGCGGCGAAGAGCGTGATGTCGCGGATGCGCGTGTCGCCCCACTCGGCGAGCGCGGCGGCCGCGATCGCAAGCAGCGTCCCGCCGATGCAATAGCCGACGGCGTGGACTTCGCGGTCGGGGACGACTGTCGCGACGGCGTCGAGCGCCGCGTACACGCCTTTTCTCAGGTAATCGTCCATGCCGAGTTCGCGGTCGGCGGCGGTCGGGTTCTTCCACGACATCATGAAGACGGTGAAGCCCTGGTCCACGAGCCAGGCGACGAGCGAGTTCTTCGGCGACAGGTCGAGGATGTAGTACTTCATGATCCAGGCCGGCACGATCAGGAGCGGTTCGGCATGGACATCCGGCGTCGCCGGCGAGTACTGGATCAACTCGATGAGTTCGTTGCGGAAGATGACCTGGCCTTCGGTGACGGCGACTTTCTCGCCGACGCGGAAGTCCTCGGTGCCCGGCGCCTCTCCGCCGCGAAGCGTCCGCTCCATGTCGTCGAGAAAATTCTTGTAGCCGCGCGCGAGATTCTGGCCACGCTCGGCAACGGTCTGCTGGAGCACTTCGGGATTGGTCAGGGGGTTATTGGCGGGCGAGAGACCCTCGGCCGCCTGCCGTGCGGCAAATTCGACGAGCCGGGCGCTCCGCGGCTCGAGGCCGGGAACATCTCGCGCAGACTGCTCGAGGAGCGTCAGGCCGTTCTGGAAGGCCTGTGCCCAGACGTTGAACGGATACTGCTGCCAGGCCGGACTCGCGAACCGCCGGTCGCCGTCTTGGCTCGGCGCAAGCGGCTTTCCCTGCGCCGCTTCCGCGTTGAAACGCCAAAGATCCATCGCCTGTTTCAGGGCCGTGTGCTGAAGTGCGGCCTGCTTATCCGGGGACATCGCGAGGTTGAGCCACCAGTCCCAGAAAGCCGTCCCGTAATCCTGCGTCGCGACACCGCCGGTCATTTTGGCGAGCATCGCCCGGAATTCGCGCTCGACGTTGTCCAGCTTGCCGTTCTCTTCTGTC
>DASWIQ010000056.1:0-6297 GCA_036397615.1 Steroidobacteraceae bacterium | reverse complement strand
ACGAAAGTACGACCGGGCACCAGTAGAATCGCGCGATGCCTGCGTATCTCGAGACCGAACAGGAGCTGTCGCGGCTGGCGCGGCGGGCCGCGGGGATGCGCGGCGGTCCACGTCTCCTGATCCTGCCCGGCATCATGGGTTCGAGCATCGGGCGGCTCCGCAAGAATGGCGGCATGGACGTCACCTGGTTCGATCCGGTCGAGATCGCCCAGGGACAACTGGTGAAACTCGCCCTGCCGACGGGCAGCCGCTACTGGGCCCTCGGCGTTCTGCGATTCGCCTACGAGCGGCTGCGGCTCGTGTTGCGCATCGCCGGCTTCGATGCCGCCTTCCATCACTATGACTGGCGCCGCGACATCCTCTGGAACGGCCGCGAGCTCGCCGACCGGCTGCTCCGCGAAAAACGCCAGGACGTCGTACTCGTCGGCCACAGCATGGGCGGCCTCGTGGCGCGCGCTGCACTCGCGCACAAGGGCAGGGACCGGATCACGCGCGTGATCCAGCTCGGCGCACCGAACAAGGGCGCCTTCGTCGCGGTGCAGGCGCTGCGCGGCACCTACCCGCTGATCCGCCGGGTCGCGATGCTCGATCTCAAGCACAGCGCCGACGATCTCGCGCGCAAGATGCTGACGACTTTTCCCGGACTTTGCGGACTCCTGCCCGCGGCGAACCTCTGCAAGGATTTCGATCCCTTCGATGCGGCGCAATGGCCCGAAGGGCCGACGCCGGACAGGAGCCTGCTCGACGAAGCGCGCGATGCGATCGCGGAACTTCCGCCGCCCGACGAACGCTTCCGGCTGATCGCGGGCTTCGGCCAGGACACGGTGCTCGGGCTTCGCCGCACCAGCCGCAAGCTCGAATTCGGTCGCGGTCCGGCGGGCGACGGCACCGTGCCGCTCGCCCTCGCCCACTGGCCGAATCTCAGGACCTGGTATACGGAGGAAAGCCACGGCTCGCTGCCGGGCAATGCCGATGTCGGCCGCGCAATAGCCGACCTGGCGCGCGGCGAATCGACGAGCGCCCTGCCACGCGTGCTGCCGCAACGCCGGGGCGTCCCGACGCTGTGGCAGGAGGATCTGCGGGCAGCCCCCGACCCGAAGGTCGCGTGGAAGGATCTTTCGGAACGCGAACAGCGCGAATTCCTGCGCGAATTCGTCGGCGTCACACAGCCCGCCACCGCGCCGGTTGCGCGGCCGAAGCGCGAGGCCGCGGTCAAGCCGGTCGAACTGGCCTTCGTGGAGGGAAGCATCACGCAAAGCACCGCTGCCGCGATCGTGCTCGGCGCTTTCGCGAACGTGGAGCCCGCGGGCGCAGCCCAGGCGATCGACCGCATCCTGCACGGCGCGATCAGCGACCTCGCGCGCCGGCGCGCGATCAGCTCGGCGGCCGGCGAAGTGTTCGTGTTGCCCGTCGGCCGGCGCGGACTGGTGGCGCGGCTCGTCGTCTTCGCCGGTCTCGGCGATTTCGGCCGCTATGGGCCCGACGTGCAACGACTGGCCGCGGCCAACGTGACGCGCACGCTCGCGCTCGCCGGCGTCGAGAATTTCTCGATGGTGCTCTGGGGCACGGCCTCGGGCACGGAGCCCGCGGACGCCGCGCGCGCGCAGCTCGAGGGCGTTCTCACGGCCCTCAGCGATCTGGCGCCGGAACAGCGGTTGCGGCGCATCACGATCGTGTCCCGCAACGCAGATCGCGTCGCAGCCGCACGCCGCGTCGCCGAAGACCTGCTCCGCCTGCATCCCGCGGCGCCCCTCATGCGGCTCACGCCGCAGCGAAAACCCGCGCGCAAGCCCGCGCGCGTCCACAAGGCGGGCGCGACGCCGCTCGCCTGGCTCTTCGTCCAGGAGTCCTCGGCCCACATTCGCGTGGCGCTCCTGGGCCCTTCGCCCAAGGCAACCGCGCTCGTCGCCAGCCGGCGTCTCGATCTGCGCCTCCTCGAGCGCGAGCACTCGCGGCTCGTACCCGGTCTCTCGGTCGGCGATCTGGCGGAGTTCGGCGAACGACTGACGGAATTGCTGTTGCCGGAGGAAATCGCGGAGGCGCTGCCTTCCGTGAAGTCCTCGCCGCTCGTCATCGTGCACGATACGGCGAGCGCACACTGGCCCTGGGAAGTCCTGAGCCTCAAGGGCTGGGCGCCCGCTGCGGCGCAGGGACTCAGCCGCCGCTACGCGGCGGAAGGCATGTCGGTCGCCAAGTGGCGCGAGCAGCGCCGTCGCGCCCGCGAATTCAACGTGTTGCTCGTGATCAATCCGACCGGCGACCTGCCGGGCGCGGTCGAGGAAGGCGAGCGCGTCGCCGCGATGCTCGCGCAACTCGATGGCGCGGGGATTACTGCCATCCGAGGCGCCGACGCGACCCGCGCGCGCCTGCTTGCGGAATTCCGCTCGGGCGACTACGACGCGATCCACTTCGCGGGTCACGCCTGGTTCGACGCCGCGGCGCCCGCATCGAGCGGAATCCTCTGTGCGGGCGGCCGCGTGCTGTCGGGAGCGGATCTCGCGTCCATGGATTCCGTGCCCGCGCTCGTGTTCTTCAATGCCTGCGAATCCGGACGGCTGCGCGCGACGGTCAACCCGCTCCGCCAGCTCGACCGCAGTGTCGGCCTTGCCGAGGCATTCCTGCGAGGCGGCGTCGCGAATTTCATCGGCACCTGGTGGCCGGTTACCGACAACGCGGCCGGCGCCTTCGCGACCAGGCTTTACCGCGACCTCGCCAAGGGCGATTCGATCGGCGCCTCGCTCAATGCGGCCCGTGGCGCGGTGCGCGCGTTACCCTCGGCCGACTGGGCGAATTACCTGCACTACGGCAGTTTCGACTTCACGCTCAAGGCGCCGAAGGCCTGAGGGACCGCCGATGGCGCGCATCGCGAGCCTCCACATCTATCCCGTGAAGTCCTGCCGCGGCATCGACGTCGACTCCACGCTGATGACGCCGACCGGTCCCGAGTGGGATCGGCGCTGGATGATCGTGACGGCGACGGACCAGTTCATCACGCAGCGCTCGCACCCGAAGCTTGCGACGATCGCGGTCGCTGTCGGTGACGGCAAGCTCCGGCTCTCGGCCGAAGGCCAGGCGCCGCTCGTCCTGGACGTCGATCACGCGGGCGAGTCTCGCCGCGTGACCATCTGGAATGACGAATGCCGTGGCGTCGACGCGGGCGATGAAGCCGCCGCGTGGTTCTCCGGGCTGCTCGACGACAGGTTCCGGCTCGTGCGGATCGATCCGGCTCTGCCGCGGCTCGCGAACCCGAAGTACGTCGGGCCGGAGCCGAATCCCGTCACTTTCACCGACGGCTACCCGATCCTGATGATCTCGAACGAGTCGCTCGCGGAGCTGAACCGCCGGCTCCCCGAGCCCCTTCCCATGGCGCGCTTCCGGCCGAATATCGTGATCGAGGGCGTCGCCGCGCATGCGGAAGATGCCATGACGCTGTTTCGCACGGATTCGATCGTGCTGCGCGGCGTCAAGCTCTGCACCCGCTGCTCGGTCACGACGACAGATCAGCAGACCGGCGCGCGCGACCCGCATCAGCAGCCGCTGCGCGCCCTCGGCAAGTACCGCCACGACTACGCGCTGAAGGGCGTGACCTTCGGCCAGAACTGCACGGTCGTCGCCGGTGTCGGCAAACGGCTACGCGTCGGCGCCGAATTCTCGATCGACGCTCACCAGGTGTAGCGCACGCGATAGGTGACCGTCGCCTCGCCGTCCGCGGCGATGCGGACCGGAAACTCGACAGTGCGGGCGTCTTTCTTGACCGATTGGGAGGACTGCTCGATCAGCGTCCACTGGCTCCAGCGGTAGAGATTCTCGCGCACGATCACCTCGACCGGCTGGTCCTTGTGATTGCGGACCTTGATCTCGAACGCTTCTTCCATGACCTTGCCGCTGGTATTGATCCGGAAGTCCGTCTGGCGGCGCTCGCCGACCACGTCGAAAGCCGTGCCGAGCTTCACGCGAACGTCCTCGTCCTTCGCTGTGTGGTCGATCTTGTCCTCGCCGATGAACTCGAGGCTGCCGTCCGCCTTGTCCTGCTGCGAGACGCGGATGCGCCCGGCCGGCAAAGGCATGCCCATGCCGGAGGCCTTGTCGTTCTTGAAGCTGAGCCAGACGTCCACCTTCGTATTGGACGTCGGGCCGAATTCGCGGTCCATCATCGGCGCGCCGTGGTAGCCGTAGCCGGGGAGATCGGCTCCGTAGTAGACGAGCTGTTTCTTCGCCGGCACGCGGGTGGTGGCGTCGAAAAGCTCGATCTGCTTGGTCGAGTTATTCGGGATCGTCGCCGGGCGGCCGAGTGTATAGAGGTGGTACTCGAAAAATGCCTTTTCCTCGAAGCCGGCATCGGCAGCAGCCTCCATCTTCGCCAGGCGTGCGCCGGTCACCATGACTTCCCGTAAATCTTCCTGCACCCGATTGACGTCCCCCGCGATCAGCTTCAGCTTCGCGTCCGGATAGCGCGCGCCGGACTGGTTCAGGAGGCTCACCCAGGCACCGAGGTCGACGAACCCGGAATTCGCATCCGCGCCTTCGTTGAAGATGAGGTTGTAGTCCGCCCACCAGGTGATGCCGCCCGTCTGGTAGGCGACGCGCGCGCGTTGCGCGCCGCCCTTGGAGGATTCGACGTCCCATTCGAGCGTCGGCCGCGTGATCAGGCCGCCGGGCAGCTCGCCGAAGCGGATGTTGCTCCATTCGCGCAGCGCGTGAATCTGGCCGTCGGAACCGCGGAGCACGAGCCCGTCATTCGACGAGATCAGGGTACCGTCGATGACCTTCACGCCGTCGCCCCGCGACTGCTCGATGCTGACCTCGCGATCGATGTAGCGCGAGAGCAGCTTCTCCTGGCTCACGAGGTCGAACTGGAAGTTCTGCTCGAGCACCTTGGTGCCGTCCGGATCCGTCAGCGACAGGAACTGCACCGTGGTCGGGTCGATCAGCGCCGCGACGTCGGTGAACTGGATCGTTCCCCGGCCGCGCGGAATCTGGATGTCGCGGTCGAGCCGCACAAGCGCAAACCCCGGCAGCTGGCTGGCCATCGGCGTGCCCATTCCGGGCAGCGGCCGATACCATTCGGCCGGTATGCCGCCCGGCTGCGCCGAGCTGTAAACGGTCAGCGAAACGCTCGACTCGGCGGCAACCGCATTGAGTGCGAGCAGGACACCGGCCGTCAGCAGGCCGGAACGCGCGGCGGAAAAAGGCATGACAGGCCCTCCTTGGGCGGCGAATGCATAGAATAAACGGGAGTGCCCCCGGAGTTGGGTCAATGCCTACCGAAATTTCACCCTGGGTCGAGAAGCTGAAGGAGCACAAGGTCGTGGTTGGCACCGCGGCCGCGCTCCTGGTGCTCGTCATCGCGCTCATCTGGGTGGCCTGGCGCTGGGGCGTCGCGGAAGATCGCCTCGAAATGCTCGAGGAAAAGGCGGCGGCCGGCTTCCTGCAGGCGCCGTCCTCGAACAAGACGGTGCGCGTCGATTTGCGCTCGCCGCGCCTCGTCGCCATCGATCGCGGCGGTTTTCCGCAGCGCATCGACCTCCTGATCAACGCCCGCACCAATCAGTATTCGCGCTTCCGCGTGAGCCTGGTGCGGGAAGACGGAACACTGCTAATCCACGCCGACCAGATGGTGCGCGATTCGAACTACGACCTGCGCCTCTCGTTCAATACGTCGATGCTTCCGGACGGGCGATATGAGATCCGTGTCGAAGGCTATGCGCGCGGCGGAAAGAGGGAACGATTCGGCGAGGCGCGGATGCAGGTCATGATCCGGTAGCACCGGCTTCCGCTAATGCTCCCGCAGCGTACTGATCGGCGGGTGATTGATCACATTCCTCGCCGCGAATGTCCCCGCGCCGCCGACGATGATCGCCCCCGCCGCGAGCCCGATCGCCCACACCCAGGGATTGATCGTATACGTCAGGTCGAAGACTTCCCTCGCGAGCACCCAGCCCGCGATCGTCGCGCCGATCGCGGCGAGCACGCCTGACAGCATCCCGAGCGCCGTGAACTCGGAGGCGACGCCCGCGAGCACCACCCGCCGCCTCGCGCCGAGCGTGCGCAGCATCGCGCTCTCGTAGCGCCGCTCGTCGCGGGTCGACTGGATCGCCGCGAGCAGCACCGTGATGCCGGCCGCCAGCGTGAACAGGAACACGTACTGCACGGCGAGCGAGGCGCGGTCGATCACGTCCCGCACCTGCGTGAGGATCGCGTCGATGTCGAATACCGAAACCGACGGGAAGCGCCGGACGAGATCCACGAGCATCCGCCGCTCGTCCTCGTTGAGCCGCATGCTCGTCAGCCAGGTAC
>DASWIQ010000055.1:0-4382 GCA_036397615.1 Steroidobacteraceae bacterium | reverse complement strand
TCTGGCCGCAGCCCCCGGCAATGATTGTGAGCGCCAGAACAAGTGCGATTCTCATCGGGGAATTATA
Source organism: Steroidobacteraceae bacterium (assembly GCA_036397615.1). Taxonomy (GTDB): domain Bacteria; phylum Pseudomonadota; class Gammaproteobacteria; order Steroidobacterales; family Steroidobacteraceae; genus SCUD01. The sequence continues at coordinate 4,315 of DASWIQ010000055.1, read as the reverse complement.
GCGATCGTCAGTCGTGACACGCAGATCAGCCGCTTGTCGTCGTCCGTGATCTCGGTGTTCCACACTTGGCTCCGGCGCCCGAGGTGGATCGGCCGGGCGCGCCCGAGCACGTGTCCGCCGATCGCCGGCCGCAGGTGGTTCGCATTGATCTCCTGGCCGACGATCTGGAAGCTCTCGCGATCGACGCACATCGAGCCGCCGACGCTGCCGAGCGTCTCCGCGAGCGCGACCGAGGCGCCGCCGTGCAGTATGCGATCCGGCTGCATCGTGCGGTGGTCCACGGGCATCTTCGCGTCGAGATGGTCCGGACCGATCGCGACGATCTCGATGCCGAGATGCTCGCCCATCGTGTCGCGCTGGAATTTGCGTACCTCATCGAGCGTAAATTGCCTGAACCAGATACTCATGGCTGCCCATCCTCGTTTCGGTTAGTGTACCCGCCGCGTGCCCGACCAACATGCCGTTCCCGCTGCTCCCCGGCCGACCGTCGCGGTCGCGGGATCTCAATCGCGATTCCCCGTGCGCCGGATCTTCTGTGTCGGACGCAACTACCCGGAACACGCGCGCGAGATGGGAGCGAGCGATCTTCGCGCACCGCCATTCTTTTTCACGAAGCCGGCCGATGCGGTCATCGAGAGCGGCGCCGCCGTTCCGTTTCCGCGACGCACGGAAGATCTGCATCATGAGATCGAGCTGGTCGTCGCGCTTGGCGCCGGCGCCGGCATCTTCGGCTATGCGGTGGGCAACGACCTCACGCGGCGCGACGTCCAGTTGAGTCTGAAGAAGCAAGGCAGGCCCTGGGATACGGCGAAGGGCTTCGATCACTCCGCGCCGATCACGCCGATCGCGCCGGCCGCAGCCATTGGCCACCCCTCGAAGGCGAGGATCTGGCTCGAGGTGAACGACGGACTGCGGCAGAATGGCGACATCGCCGACATGATCTGGGCCGTGCCGGAAATCATCGCCGAACTCTCGACCTGGTTCGACCTCGCTTCCGGGGACCTGATATTCACGGGCACGCCGGCCGGTGTCGGTCCGTTGAAGCCGGGCGATCGCGTGCGGGGCGGCGTGGACGGCGTAGGCCTGCTCACGCATACGATGGCGGCGCGATGAAACTTTTCTCCTATTTCCGCAGCTCGGCCGCATGGCGTGTGCGCATTGCGCTCTCGTGGAAGGGGATTCCGCACGGCACGGTGCCCGTGCATCTCGTGCGCGACGGCGGCCAGCAGCACAGCGAGTCGTATCGCGAATTGAATCCCCAGGGACTGGTGCCCGCGCTCGCCGACGAAGATCGCGTGTTCGCCCAGTCGCTCGCGATCATCGAGTACCTGGAGGAAACCCACCCCGACCCGCCGCTGCTGCCGCCCGATTTTTCCGGGCGCGCAGTAGTCCGGCAGATGGCTTTCGGCGTTGCCTGCGACATCCATCCGCTGCAGAACCTGCGCGTGCTCAATTACCTTCGCGGTCCGCTCGGCCACGAGGACGCTGCCGTCGCGGAGTGGGTGAGGCACTGGATCGGGCAGGGATTCCGCGCGCTCGAAGAACTGGCTCGACGTCATGGCGACGGCACACATTATCTATATGGCGACGACGTCACGATGGCCGACTTGTGCTTGGTGCCGCAGATGTACAACGCGCGGCGCTACTATTGCGACCTGACGCCTTTCCCTGCGCTCGTCGCGATCGACGCGCACCTGATGTCGCTGCCTGCGTTTGCGACGACGCGGCCCGAGGCCCAGGCGGACGCCGAATGACGGACAAGCGCGACCAGAAGCCCGCCGATCCGATGGCCGGGATCCACTGGGATCTCGACCGCTCGATCAGCTACAGCCAGTACCTTCAGCTCGACAAGGTGCTCACGGCGCAGAAGCCGCTGTCCGGGCAGCACGACGAGATGCTGTTCATCCTGATCCACCAGGCGAGCGAGCTGTGGATGAAACTCTGCCTGCACGAACTGTCGGCGACGCGCGCGCAGATTCGTTCCGACGATCTCGAACCCGCATTCAAGATGCTGTCGCGCGTGGCGCGCGTGCAGATGCAGCTGATCCAGTCCTGGGACGTGCTCGGCACGATGACGCCCGCGGACTACATGCGCTTCCGGGACTCGCTCGGCCAGAGCTCGGGATTCCAGTCCTGGCAGTATCGTCTGCTCGAATTCATGCTCGGCAACAAGGATGCGCGGCTGATCGAGGTGCATGCGAAGGACAAGGCCGCGCATGCGCTCCTGAAGCAGGAACTCGCGTCGCCGTCGCTATACGACGAATCGTTGCGGTTGCTGTCGCGGCGCGGATTCGATATCCCTTCGGCGTGCACCGAGCGGGACTGGACGAAGTCCTATGAGGCGAATCCGGCGGTCGAGGCCGCCTGGCTCGCGGTTTATCGCGACTCGGCCGCGCATTGGGACCTCTATGAGCTCGCCGAAAAGCTCGTGGATCTGGAATACCGGTTCCAGCAGTGGCGCTTCGCGCACCTGAAGACGGTCGAGCGCATCATCGGGTTCAAGCGCGGCACCGGCGGATCGAGCGGCGTCGGCTACCTCGAGCACGTATTGAAGCGCGGATTCTTTCCGGAGCTGATCAGCCTGCGGACGTCGATTTAGAGGTCGTTCGAGATGCGGATTGCGCTTGACCAGCCGCGCAAGCTTGCTCCGCTCTTATGGGTACTGCTCGGTCTATTCGTTCTCAGGGTCGGCGGCCAGGCGCTGGTTGCCTTCGGTCAAGTTGAATTTCTACCGCCTATGCAGGAGTGGCACTCGGGACTGCTTCCTTACGAAGTGCTTCTAACCTCGCAAATCATCATCATCGTCTTGATGACGAAGGTCTGTATCGACTTCACGCGTGGGGTGGGGCCTTTAGTTGCGCCACGGCGTTTTCTTGCCGTTCATTGGCTCTATTTCGGTTATCTCTATCTCGCGACAATGATTGCGCGTTACCCAATCCGGCTGTTTCTGCATCCGGAGTCGCGCTGGTTCGATGGTTTAATTCCGATCTTCTTTCACTGGGTGTTGGCAATTTTTGTGATCAGTGTCGGGTTGCACCACCGAAATCGTCTCAGGAAGTTCATTTAGCCGACGGTCCTTCGAACAGTCGCTCGTCCCAGCGCAGCGGCTCTGTGCCGACGACGCGGAATTTCCCGAATTCCGCGTGAGCGGGATTGATCAGCACATTGCGCTCGACGTCGAAAACGACGCTCGGCACCCGCAGCACGGCTGTGTCCCCCGCGGCGAGCCACGCGTCGCCGGCGGCGCGGCTCGCGATCATGTCGGGCTTGTTCCAGTCCGGTGTGTCGGCGGGCTCGATCGACCGGACGGCGACGGAGTCCGGCGCCTCGTACGTCACGCACAACTGGTGCTTCGGCATGCGGCCGTTCGTATGCACGAACTTTTCGAGCATCGCGCCGGTCTGGGTCTCGCAGGCGTAGATCACGGCGCGCCCCGGGGAATTCCACCGGCCGCCGTGGAGGCGGGCGCCTTCACCGCTCTCGGGCGAGTGGCGGGAGTCCGCGATGCGATAGAACCGCATCCGTCGCGATCAGGCGGGTAATCCGTGCAATGCGCGCATGACGATGTCTTCGACCTGGCGCGCGCCGAGTTCGGTGAGTGCGGCTTCGATGGGTTTCCTGCGGCCGAGCTCCGCGTGCGGCGTCGCGAGAAATCGCTTCGCCTCGGCGTCGTCGTCCCATAGGAGTTCCGCAAGCGCGATGACCCGCGCGAGGCGCTCGGTCTTCTCGCTCTCCACGAGCTTCAGGCGATGGCGGCGCTTGAATGTCGCGGCCGGCACAACGCGATGCATCAGCTTGAGGCGGGCAGGACCCTGGACGCCGGCGCGCTCGACCACGCGTTCGAGACTCTGCTTGGGAAGGCCGGACTCGACGGCATCGGCGATGGCGGCCATCGAGCGAACGGTGGATTTGAGTCCGAGAATTCTTGCGACACGATCGGCTGGGACGGCCATGTTGGGACACCTCTCAGGAGAGAGTATCGGCTCATATGAGCTAAATTTCAAGCTCATATGGGTGCGATTCAACCAATTGCTATCATTACTGTTTATGATAAAATACTGTATATAAAAGCAGCTTGCTGGAATCGACCATGGAAATCCCGATGTCGTCGGTTTCCACGCCGGAGCTCATGGATCAAATCACGGAGCTCGCGGGACATCTCAATGCCGCCCACGCGCGCTGGCTCGCGCTCATCGCCGAGTTCGATCGCCGCCGCGGCTGGGCGGAGTGGGGCGTGAAGTCCTGTGCCTATTGGCTCAACTGGAAGTGCGGACTCGACCTGGGCGCGGCGCGGGAGAAGCTCCGGGTGGCTCAT
>DASWIQ010000054.1:0-3174 GCA_036397615.1 Steroidobacteraceae bacterium | reverse complement strand
CTTTCCTGGCAGTGCCACGCGGGTTGACGCAGGCGCGATCGAGCTCGTGGGCGCGACGCATTCCTCCGAGCTCCTCAATCGCGCGGCCGGCGTGATGATCCAGCGTGGCAGCGGCCACCGCGAACTTTGCGCCTGCTCCGCCTGTCGCAGTCATTCGCGCGATTATAGTGGCGGGCAAAACTGTCGAACGTCGCGAGCGTGCTAACATCCGGCCGACTTGGTGAATTCGCCCATGTTCCGCTGGCCCTTGTCCTTTGCCTTCCTGCTGGGCGCCCTGCTCCCCGCGTTCGCGGCCGTGGCGGAAGAATCCCTGCCGCCGGAGCGACCCCGCATCGGCCTCGTTCTTTCCGGCGGCGGCTCGCGCGGCCTCGCGCATGTCGGTGTCCTGCAGGCGCTCGAGGAGCAGCGCATTCCCGTCGACGCGATCGCAGGGACGAGCATGGGCGCGGTCGTCGGGGGCCTGTACGCCTCCGGCATGACGGCAACCGAGGTCGACGAAATGATGCGCGGAATCGACTGGAGCGTCGCATTCCGCGATCGCCCGGCGCGCAGCACCCTCAATTTCCGACGCAAGGAGGACGATCGCGAGTTCCTGGTACGCTTCCCGCTCGGCATCCAGTCGGGCAATTTCCGCGTCCCGCGCGGATTGATCCAGGGCCAGAGGCTCACCCAGACGCTCCGGCTCGAAACCCTGCCGGTGGCCGCGATCGAGGATTTCGACGAGCTGCCAACTCCGTTTCGCGCGATCGCCGCGGACCTCGAGACCGGGGAACGGATCGTGCTCGAACGCGGCGACCTGACGTCGGCGATGCGTGCCAGCATGTCGGCGCCCGGCGTGTTCGCGCCGGTCGAGATCGACGGCCGGCTGCTGGTAGACGGCGGCCTGGTCGAGAACCTGCCGGTCGATGTCGCAAAGGCGATGGGCGTCGACATCGTGATCGCGGTCGACGTCGGTTTTCAGCCGGTCGGCCGGGGCGACCTGACCTCGGCGCTCGCAGTCTCCAACCAGGCGATCACGATCATGATGCTGCGCGAAACTGCTCGCCAGCGCGGCTTCCTGACGGCCAACGATGTGCTGATCGAGCCGGACCTGGGCAATCTCCAGTCCACGGACTTTACGGCGGCGAAGCGCACGATCGGCCTCGGCCTGGCCGCGACCCGCGCCAACGCCGACTGGCTCGCACCGCTCGCCCTCGACGAGACGCAATGGCAGCAATATCTCGCTCTGCGCAGCGGCACCGAGAAAAATCAGGCCGTCGTGCACTTCGTGCGGACCGATCGCCGCTCTGAGCGGTACCAGGAACGGATCCAGGCGGAGCTCGGGCCGGTCATCGGCCAGCCGCTCGATCCGGAGGAAATGGACAGGCGACTGTCCCATTTCTACGGGTCCGACAATTTCGAGGCGCTCGACTATCGCCTCGTGCGCGACGGCGTGCTGACCGGCATCGAAGTCAGCGCGCGGCGCAAGAGCTGGGGGCCGAACTTCCTGCGTTTCGGCCTCGAATTGCAGGACGACTTCGAGGGCGGAAACAGCTTCAATGCGGGCGTGCGCGCGCAGGTCACCGAGGTCAACCGTTACGGCGCGGAATGGCAGACGGATCTGCAGGTCGGCGGGAATCCGCGCTTCGAGACGGAGTTCTACCAGCCGATTGGCTACACCTCGGACTGGTTCGTCGTGCCGAGCCTGCTCATCGAGCGGCAGAACTTCGATATCTTCGAGGGCGACGATCGTCTCGCAACCTATCGCGTCCGCAACAGCGAGGTCGAATTCGACGTCGGCCGGGAGTTCGGCAGCTGGGGCGAGCTGCGCGGAGGCGTCGTGCGCGGCGAAGGCAACCGCCACCTCCTGGTCGGCGATCCCGACGACCCGACCCTGCTGCCCCGCACGCGTTTCGACCGGGGCGAGTTGCTCGCGCGCTTCAGCGTGGACCTGCTCGACGACGTGTACTTTCCGCGGCACGGTGAGCTCTTCACGCTGCAGTGGAACGGGCCGCGCGAGGGGCTCGGTGCCGAGGCGAATGCGGACCGCGTGTCCTTCGACTGGACGCACGCGCGATCGCGCGGCCGCAACACGGTGATCCTGTCGGCGGCAGGCGGCGCGCATGTGTCGGGGCCGACCGACCAGGTACAGGACTTCTACACGCTGGGCGGGCTCTTCAATCTCTCGGGGCTGTCGCCGGACGAGATCAGCGGGCCGCACTTCGGCATCGCGCGCGCGATCTATTACCGGCGCATCGGCAGCGGGCAGGAGGGATTATTCGACGTGCCGATGTACCTCGGCGTCTCGCTCGAACTCGGCAATGTCTGGGAAGAGCGAAGCGACATCAGCGCGAGTTCGGCGCTTTTCAACGGAGCCGCCTACCTCGGATTCGATACCTTCCTGGGTCCGGTTTACGTCGCGGCCGGTTTCGGGGAGGGCGGCGACAAGAGCCTGTATCTCTTGCTGGGCCGCATCCGCTGACGCGGTCAGCGCCTGGCGTTTTCCGCGATCTTCTCGAAGACGACCGTCGGCTCATCGCCGCGGCGCGAATAACGGTGACGGCCCGCCATGTCCTCGAACACCTCGTCGCGCTCGCGCTCCGTCGCGAACCAGTGCAGTTTCTGCCAGTCGGCGCCGACCAGGCGGGTGAAGGGGTCGCTCGGGCGCAGGCTGACGCGTATCCCGAATGGCTTGACGGCCGGGGGACGGGAATTCAGGTTGTGCTCGTGGGCAATGGCCATGACGCAACGATAGCGAATAGGGCGTCGTCAGCCAACCGCAGGTCTAGAACCGCCGGTCACCTGCACCTTCACGGTCGGCCCAGCCGAAGAGCCGTCGCGTGACGAAGGTGTAAACCGGCTTCCCCGTCGCCATCCAGAGGCGCGAAAAGGCTGCGGGTTTCGCAAGTATCCTGCGCTCGCGCGCCGTCAGCAGTTGGGGGCAATAGCTGCGCTTGTGTTTCAGCAGGTGCCTGATGTCCTCGCGGGCAAGCGCGCGGAAGACCCGGCCCCGGCGCGGTGCGACGAGCGCGAGTTGGAAATCCACGAGGGCCGGGCTGCCCGTCGGCGTGACGAGCCAGTTCGGCTCCTTGGCGAGGTCATTGTGCGCGATTCCGCGCCGGTGCATGGCCGAGAGCAGCCGCCGCGCCGCGCGGAAATACCCGGCGTTTCGGGGCCTTGCGACCTGCATCGGCC
>DASWIQ010000053.1:0-12782 GCA_036397615.1 Steroidobacteraceae bacterium | reverse complement strand
ACCGGCGAGCGCGACATGGAGCGGCAGGGCGGGCTGATCCACCGTATGCCGAAGACCGCGTTCGCCTTCCTCGTCGGCTGCATCGCGATTTCGGCGCTGCCGCCGCTGAATGGCTTCGTCTCGGAATGGCTGACCTTCCAGGCCATCCTCCAGAGCCCGGAACTGCCGCAGTGGGCGCTCAAGATCATGGTGCCGGCGGTCGGCGGGATGCTGGCGCTGTCGGCGGCGCTCGCCGCTGCCTGCTTCGTCAAGGTCTACGGCATCAGCTTCCTCGGCCGGCCACGCTCGGACGCAGCGCGCGACGCGCGAGAGACCGACGGCTTCTCGCTGGCCGCGATGTTCGCGCTCGCGGCCCTCTGCCTCGCGGCCGGCATCCTGCCCGGTTTCGTGATCGACGCGCTCGCGCCAGCGATGCAGGCGTTGCTCGGCGAGCGCATGCCGTTGCAGGCGGGCGTCGACTGGCTGTCCATCGTGCCGGTCGCAGCCGGGCGCAGTTCCTACAATGGCTGGCTCGTGTTCGCGTTCATCGCGCTTTCCGCCTCGCTTGCGGTCGTGATCATTCATCGCTTCGCCTCGCACGCGCGCCGCCGCGCCCCGGCCTGGGACTGCGGTAATCCGGACCAGGATCCGGCGACGCAGTACACGGCTGGCAGCTTCGCGCAACCCATCCGCCGCGTGTTCGGCACCTGGATCTTCGCCGCCCGCGAGCAGGTCGAGATGCCGCCGCCCGGCGGCACGGCCCCCGCGCGCCATGTCGCAATCCTGCGCGACCTCCTGTGGGACTGGCTCTACGCTCCGGTTGCGGTGGCCGTCGACTTCGCCGCCGAACGGTTGAACGTGCTCCAGTTCCTGACCATCCGTCGTTACCTGAGCCTCGTGTTCCTCGCGCTCGTCACGCTCCTGCTGGTGCTCGCGATATGGCCCTGATGCCGGAACTGCTCGCGCAATTCGCGCAGATGGCATTGGTGCTGCTGCTGGCGCCGCTGCTCACGGGTGGAGTGCGAAAGCTCAAGGCACGCCTGCTGCGCCGGCGCGGGCCTTCGATCTTCCAGCCGTACCGCGACCTGCTGCGCCTGCTGCGCAAGGAAGTGGTGCTCGCCGAGAACGCTTCGTGGCTGTTTCGCGCCGCGCCCTACCTGATCTTCGCGACCACCTGGGTTGCTGCCGCGCTCGTGCCCACGTTCGCGACCGGGCTGCTCTATAGCTGGAGCGCGGACCTGATCGCGATCATCGCGCTGCTCGGCAGCGCGCGCTTCCTGCTCGCTCTCGCCGGCATGGACATCGGCACCAGCTTCGGCGGCATCGGCTCGAGCCGCGAGGTGATGATCGCCTCGCTCGCCGAGCCCGCGATGCTTTTGATCGCGTTCACGCTCGCGCTCGTCGCGGGTTCCACGCAGCTCTCGACCGTCGCGGATTTCATGAACTCGCCGGAGGTCGGCCTGCGCGTCTCCCTGGGCATGGCGCTGATCGCACTCGTGATGGTGGCGATCGCCGAGAACGCGCGCATCCCGGTGGACAATCCGGCGACGCACCTGGAACTGACGATGGTGCACGAGGCGATGGTGCTCGAGTATTCCGGGCGGCACCTCGCGATGATCGAGTTCGCCTCCTTCCTCAAGCTCCTGCTCTACGTCTCGCTGATCGCCTGCCTGTTCGCGCCCTGGGGACTCGCCCCGCCCGGCGCCGGGCCGTGGGCGTTCGCGCTGGGCGCCGCGGCCTGGCTCGGCAAGCTCGCCGTCGCCGGCACGCTGCTCGCGCTTTTCGAGACGGCGATCGCGAAGATGCGCGTGTTTCGCGTGCCGGAATTCCTGGGCGCCGCGCTGATGCTCGGGCTCCTGGCGACGCTCCTGATGTTCGTGTCGAGGAGCCTCTGATGGACCGGCTCGCCTTCGACATCGCCCACCTGTTCGCCGGCGGCCTCGTGCTCGTCAGCTTCATGATGCTGTACCAGGACCGCCTCTACGCGCTCCTCAACATCTTCGCGCTGCATGCGCTCGTGCTCGCGGCGTCGGTCGGCTGGCAGGCCCACATGCAGGATGCGCCGCACCTCTACGTGACCGCGGGCATCGCCTTCGTGTTCAAGGGGCTCGTGATACCGGGTGCGCTGCACCGCATGATCCAGCGGCTCGGCATCCATCGCGAAGTCGAGACCGTGATCGGCGTGGGCCCCACGATGCTGGCCGGCATGGCACTCGTTGCGCTCTCGATCGCTGTGATGCTCCAGGTCACCGAGGGCGCCGACCCGCTCGCGCGCGAGGACCTCGCCTTTGCTCTCGCAGTGGTGCTGCTGGGCCTCTTGATGATGGTGACGCGGCGCAATGCCGTCAGCCAGGTGGTCGGCTTCATGTCGCTCGAGAACGGCCTCGTGCTTGCCGCGACCGGCGCGAAGGGAATGCCGCTCGTGGTCGAGATCAGCGTCGCATTCTCGATCCTGATCGCATTCATCGTGATCGGCATCTTTCTGTTCCGCATCCGCGAGCGCTTCGACACGGTGGACGTGCACGAACTCGACCGCCATCGCGGGGAACGGCAATGAGCGGCATGACCGAATACGCGATCCGCGCGATCCTGCTGATTCCGCTCGGTTCCGCCCTGCTGCTCGCCGTGCTGCCCGGTTACCGGCTGACCGCGCGGCTCAACGTGCTGGCCACATTGCTGACATTCGCCGCGGCGCTCGTTCTCCTGCTCGGCGGCCGGCCGACGCCTGGCGCGTACCTCCTGGTGGACGATCTCAACATCGTCTTCATCGTGCTCGGCACGCTGGTCGGGTTCACGACCAGCTTGTTCAGCGCGAGCTATATCCAGCATGAACTCGACACCGGGCGGCTCACGCCCGGTTACCTGCGCTTCTACCACGCGATGTACCAGGCGCTGATGTTCGGCATGAATCTCGCGCTCATCGCCAACAACATCGGGCTGATGTGGGTCGCGATCGAACTCGCGACGCTCACAACCGTGCTGATGGTCGGCATCTACCGCACGCACGAGGCGCTGGAGGCCGCCTGGAAGTACTTCATCCTCGGCAGCGTGGGCATTGCGCTCGCGCTCTTCGGCACGATCCTCGTGTACATGGCCGCACATCCGGTCATCGGCCAGGGCCACGATGCAATGGTGTGGTCGATCCTGATCCGGCACGCGGCGGACTTCGACCCGTCGCTGCTGAACCTCGCCTTCATCTTCCTGCTGCTCGGCTACGGCACCAAGGTCGGCCTGGCGCCGCTGCACGCCTGGCTCCCCGATGCGCACGCCGAGGGCCCGACGCCGATCTCGGCGGTGCTCTCGGGACTCCTGCTGAATGTCGCGCTGTACGCCGTGTTGCGCTTCAAGCTGCTCCTCGCCGCGAACCCGGGGGCACTCGCCCCGGGGCCGCTGATGGTGACGATGGGACTGGTCTCGCTCGTGTTCGCGGCGTTCATGCTGTACCGGCGCCGCGACATCAAGCGCCTGTTCGCCTACTCCTCGATCGAGCACATGGGAATCATCGCCTTCGCCTTCGGCATGGGCGGGCCGCTCGCGAATTTCGCGGGCCTGCTGCACATGGTCCTGCACAGCCTGACGAAGTCCGCGATATTCTTCGGCGTCGGCCACATCGCGCAGGTCAAGGGCACGCAGAAGATCGCCGACATCGGAGGCCTGACCGTTTCGCATCCCTGGCTCGGCTGGGGGCTCGTGATCGGCGTCGTCGCGATCGCCGGGCTGCCGCCGTTCGGCATCTTCATGACCGAGTTCCTGATCGTGACTTCGACCTTTGCGCGGCAGCCCCTGCTCGCGATACCGCTGGTGTTCGGGCTCCTGGTCGCACTCGGCGCCCTGTTCCTGCGCCTCAACAGCGTGGCCTTCGGGCCGGTGCGCGGCCCTGTCGCCCCCGCTCTGGCTTCCTATGTGCCGATGTACCTGCACTTCGGGCTCGTGCTCGCGGCCGGCATCTACCTGCCGCCGCCCCTCGTCACCTGGTTCCGTCATGTTGCGGCGATGCTCGGATGAGCGAAACACGCACACCGACGCCGGTCATGGATGCGCCGACGCTCGCCGATCTGCTGAACGCCGGCCGCGCCGTGGCGGAACATCGCCCGTGGCCGCGCTCGGTAGTGGATGCCGATGCCTGGGTGCTCGCGGCGGAGTGCCTCGCCGAAGGCGGCGTCACGCTCCTGGGCCTCTGGGGCGAGGCAGATGCCGTGCATCTCGCGCTGCTCGATGAGCCGGGCGCGGCGATCGGCGTATTGAGCCTGCCCTGCCCGGACCGGCAATTTCCGTCGGTCGGCGAACTGCATGCGCCCGCGATCCGCCTCGAGCGCGCAATCCGCGATCTGTTCGGACTGGAACCTGCGGATTTACCCGACACGCGGCCCTGGCTCGACCACGGTCGCTGGGAATTCCGTCATCCGCTCGGGAATGCCGAGCGCATCGCGGCCAGCGTGCCGCGCTATGCGTTCCTTCCCGTCGAAGGCGAGCACCTGCACCGGATCCCGGTGGGTTCGGTGCACGCCGGCATCATCGAGCCTGGACATTTCCGCTTCACCGCAAGCGGCGAAACCATCGTGCGGCTCGAAGCTCGGCTCGGTTACGTGCACAAGGGCGTCGAGGGCCTGATGACCGGCGCCAGCCTCGCCCGCGGCGCGGAGCTCGCCGGACGGGTCTCCGGCGACAGCACCGTCGCCTACTCGTTCGCTTTCGCGCGCGCCGTCGAATCGGCTCTGCACGTGGATGTGCCGCGCCGCGCGCTGTGGCTGCGCGCGCTCATGGCGGAACTCGAGCGCCTCGCCAATCACTTCGGCGACATCGGCGCGATCTGCAACGACGCAGCTTTCTCTCTCCTGCATGCGCATTGCGGCGTGCTGCGCGAGCAGGTGCTGCGCGCGGCCGACCGCGCCTTCGGCCATAGACTGATGCGCGACGTCATCGTGCCGGGCGGCGTCACGCGCGATCTCGACCCGGATGGCGCCGGCGCAATCGCCGCAGCGATCGCCGAGGCGCGGCGTCGCTTCCCGCACCTGGTCGAACTGTACGACAACACGGCATCGCTTCAGGACCGCACCGTCGGCACCGGCATCCTGAAACCGCAGCTTGCGCGCCGCTTCGGCGCCGGCGGATTCGTCGGCCGCGCCTCGGGTCGCGCATTCGATGCACGCCGGGCACTTGCCTATCCACCTTATGACCAGCTCGAGTTCCTGGTGCCGGGCCTCGATGCCGGCGACGTGGACGCGCGTGTCTGGATCCGCATTCACGAGGTGGAGCAGAGCCTCGCGCTCGTGGAACAGATCCTGGCGCGGATACCGTCTGGATCGGTCCGCGTGGATGCGGCGGCGGCGCACTCGGCGACCGAAGGCATCGGGCTCGTCGAGGGCTTCCGCGGCGACGTTCTGGCATGGGTACGGCTCGGCGCCGACGGCCGCATCGCTCGTTGTCACCTGCGCGACCCGTCCTGGTTTCAGTGGCCGCTGCTCGAGGTCGCGATCGACGGCAACATTGTTGCGGACTTCCCGCTCTGCAACAAGTCGTTCAACTGTTCGTACTCCGGCCACGATCTCTGAGGACGGCAGGCGATGCGGAAGCTTCTCTTTGAAATCCTCGTCAAGCCGCCGCTCACGGAGAGTGCGCCGGCGGTGGACGATTCCGCGCTCGCGGAACTGGCCGTTGCGCTCGAGAATGCGGCGCGCAAGCGCCTGGGGCGCAGCCTCGCAATCCGCCACGTGGATGCCGGCTCCTGTAACGGCTGCGAACTCGAGATCCACGCACTGAACAACGCGTACTACGACCTCGAGCGTTTCGGCATCCGCTTTGTCGCTTCGCCGCGCCATGCGGACGTGCTGCTGGTGACCGGGCCGGTCACGCACAACATGCGCGAGGCGCTCGAACGCACCTATGCGGCGACGCCCGCTCCGAAGTGGGTGGTCGCGGTCGGCGGCTGCGCGCGCGACGGTGGCTGCTTCGCGGGAAGTTATGCCGTGGCCGGTGGCGTCTCAAACGTGGTGCCGGTAGACCTGCACATTCCCGGCTGCCCGCCGCGGCCGGTGGAGATCCTCAAGGGATTGCTGGCGCTCCTGGTCTGAGCGAAAGTAGAGCGCATGGCCGAACGGTCGAAGATGGTGACGCTCGGATCGAGGGCACCGGATTTTGCGCTGCCGGACGCGGGGTCCGGCCGCAACGTGAAGCTCGAGGATTTCGCGGACGCGCCGGCCTTGCTCGTCGCGTTTCTCTGCAATCACTGTCCCTACGTCAAGCACGTGCTCGACGTCTTCGTGTCGTTTTCGCGTGAGTACGGGCCGCGCGGCCTCGCGATCGTCGCAATCTGTTCCAACGACGCGAGGGCCTACCCGGAAGACGCGCCGCCTGCAATGGCCAGGCTCGCCAAGGCAAAGCAGTTTCCGTTCCCGTATCTGCACGACGAGTCGCAGGCGGTCGCAGCGGCCTACGCTGCGGCGTGCACGCCCGACTTCTTCCTGTTTGACCGCAGCCGGAGGCTCGCCTATCGCGGTCAGTTCGATTCCAGCCGCCCGAGCGGCGCAGCGCCCGTCACCGGCGCCGATCTGCGCGCAGCCGCGGATGCCGTGCTCGCCGGGCGCGCGCCGTCCAAGGACCAGATTCCGAGCGTGGGATGCAGTATCAAGTGGCGGAGGTAATGATTCTGGACGGCGGGCTCGCGACCGAGCTCGCGCGGCGGGGTCACGATATTTCCGGCCCGTTGTGGTCGGCGCAGGTGCTGCGGGCGGATCCTGAAGCCATCGAACAACTGCACTACGACTACTTCGCCGCCGGAGCGCGCTGCGCGATTTCGTCCAGCTACCAGGCGAGCTACGCTGGATTCGCATCGCTCGGAATCGGCCCCGACGAAACCACTACGTTGCTGCGACTTTCCGTCGAGCTCGCTCAATCCGCCCGTGCGCGCTTTCGCCGCGATCATCCGGAGAACCGCCGCGAGCTTCATGTCGCCGCCTCGGTCGGTCCTTATGGCGCCGTCTCGCACGATGGCGCGGAGTACCGCGGCGACTACGGACTTTCCGTCGAGGAGCTCATCGCGTTTCACGCCCGGCGCTTCGAAGTTCTCGCCGCCTCGGGTGCGGACTTCCTGGCGTGCGAGACCCTGCCGGCAATGGATGAAGCGCTTGCGCTCGCGACGCTGCTTGCGCAACACCCCGACACACGCGCATGGATGAGTTTCACGTCTTCCGATGGCATCCACACTCCCGATGGCGATTCGCTGACCGAGTGCGCGCGACAGCTGGATCGAGTTCCGAACGTGATCGCGGTCGGAGTGAACTGTGTCAAACCCGATGTCGTCGAAAATGCCGTCCGCGCGCTCAAGGCCGGCACGAGCAAGGCTATCGTGGTGTACCCGAATTCGGGCGAGCAGTGGGATGCACAGGGACGCTCCTGGCATGGTGTCGGAAATCACGTGGGCCTGGCTGCCTTCGCGCCGCAATGGATCGACGCCGGCGCGCGGATGATCGGCGGGTGCTGCCGCGTGGGTCCGCGGGAAATTGCTGCACTCGACGAGGCGCTGTCAGGCAGCCAGTGAGTTGGTGGTCAGGGGCGGAATCGAACCGCTGACACGCGGCTGCGAGGCTCCACTCTACCTGGCAGCATCAAGCAGACCATCGAGAAATCCTCGCGCCTGCGCGACGATGATTCGCGCATTTCCGGTCCGGACCATTTGCCAGGCTACGCGCACGCATTTAACAGGTACGAAGAACATGCAAGTGGCTTTCTGCACAAGATTCGTGTGACGGCCGATCAGCCTGAAATAGTTTCTGACTTTGTGCCGCTCGTATTCAGCCTTCGGCGGTCGGCCGGCCTTGGTTCCCTTGTGGCAGAGCACGGCGCGTGGCTCATAACGCACGCGGTAACCGGCGTTTCGCGCCCTCAGGCAGAAATCCACATCTTCCCAGCCGTACGGGTTGAACTGTTCGTCGATGCCGTTCAGTTCTTCGAAGACTGCCGCCCTGACCGCCAGGGCGAAGCCGCCGCAGGCCTGCAGGTCCCGGGCATGTTCGTACTGGCCGGTGTCCTTCTCGCCCACTCCGATGTCGCCGACAAATCCTGTGTAGAGATTGACGGCGATGCCGGCCGACATGATGACGCCGGTGTCGACGCCGGTCAGCGCCTTGCCGGCCACGATGCCGGCTTCCGGATGCGCCTCGAAACAGTCGGCGATCATCGCAAAATACGAAGGGGTCACTTCCGAATCGTCATCGAGGAAGACGAAGTAGTCGCAGGCAGCACTGTGCCGCAGATGTCTCCAGCCGATATTCCGGCCGCTGGCGGCGCCGAGATTTTCCGTGTTCCTGATCACTCTGGCGCGCGGATAGCGCGTCTCGACGGCATCCGCCGAGCCATCCACTGATGCGTTGTCGACTACCACGACGACCAGGTCTGGATAATCCGACCGACTGATCGATTCGAGCGCCAGCAGCAAGTCGTCGCGCTTGTTGTAGCTGAGCACGACGACGCCGATGACTGCATTCTTCCGGTTGCCTGTCATGGAAGGCCTGAGCAAGTGTGTGACCGCAGTCTACTCGATGCCTGCGTCCCGGCGAGTCGACGTTGCGGTATGCTTTCGGACGGCGGCAGCTCGGCCGGCCGCGCAACAAATCCCTTCGCCCCAAAATGAATTCGACTCCAAGCATCTTGGCCATCGGGCTCGAAGCGGCCGATCCAGCCCTGCTGGAAAAATGGTGTGCCGAAGGCGTATTGCCCAATTTCAGCCGACTGATCGACGATGGATGCTACCGAAAGCTGCTTTCGCCGACGGCAATATCCAGCGGCGCGACCTGGCCGTCGATTACGACTGGTGTCTCTCCAGCAAAGCACGGCATGGGTTTCTATCATCGCCAGCTCAGGACCGGAACCTACCGGGTCGTCAAAAAGTACGCCGACGAAGTCCGTTCCGACTTTTTCTGGAAGCACGCGAGCGCCGCCGGCAGGCGAGTTGCGGTGTTCGATATTCCGGTCGTGTACCCGCTGCAGGGGTTCAACGGCGTGCAGGTCATCGGCTGGGGCGCGGAGGGCCTGAACTGGAAGCAGTGCTCGGAGCCGCCGCAACTGCTGCCCGAGATTATCCGCCGGTATGGCCATCATCCGCTCGAGGGCTGGTACCAGAAGAACATCGAGGATGCGGATGAATGGAATATTCTGCTCGACAAGCTGCGGCACGGCGCCCGCACAAGGACGCGCATTGCCAAGTGGCTCCTCGAGCAGGAGCGCTGGGATCTCTTCATGGTCGGTTATCCGGAGCCTCACTGGGCGGGCCACTACTTTTTCCATTTGCTCGACGAAACCCATCCGCGCTATGACCTTGAGGTGGCTCGCGCTTGCGGCGGGGCGATACTGGATATCTACCGGGAAATCGACAGGGCAATCGGCGAGCTGACACGCGCACGCCCTGACTCGACAGTCCTGGTGTTCTCGAATACGGGCATGGGCATGAATTACTCGGGTCAACATCTCATGCCCGAAATAATGCAAAGGCTGGGCATGGCGGGCAGTCGCGGGAACCGTGGTGCGAGGAGCGCCCGCGTGCCGGATAAACATAAACGCTGGGGAACCTATGCGATCAAGACCATTGAATCGATCGTTTCCGCGAAAAATATCGAGCGGGCTCGCAGGCTCGTCCCTGAGAAGCTGTGGGACAAGTACACGCGCATCTTCCTGAATATGGGAAGTGGGTGGCGAAACAGCAGGGCGTTTGCGCTGCCGAGCGACTTTACCGGCGCCATTCGCATCAACCTGAAAGGCAGAGAACCGCGCGGCATCATCGAGCCGGGAGAAGAGTACGATCGACTTTGCGCAGAGCTGACGCGTGAGTTCCTGGCGCTCGTCAACCCCGCCAGCGGGCACAGTGCCGTCGGCGAAGTGTTCAAGCCCAGCGAACGCTACCAAGGGCCTTGTATCGACGAGCTCCCCGATCTCATCGTGCAATGGGAAGGCACGCGGCCGATCGACTCACTGAGCTCGGCGGGCATCGGCACGGTTACCGGCATTCTTCCCGACAAGCGTTCTGGCGCTCATCAGACCTACGGCTTTCTCATTGCCTGCGGCGACGGAATCAGGAAAACAGATGAGCTTGCGGCAGCGGACGTCGTCGACATCGCGCCCACCGTGCTGTATCTGCAGGGCCTGGCGGCTCCCGAGCACATGGACGGCCGCGTGCTCATGGACATGATCGACCGATGACCACCCGACGCCTCGCGCTTCGTTGTGGCCAGGTGGTGCTGAGCCTCGGCCTGCTCACCTATTTGGTGGCCACCATTCCAATGCACGACGTGTTGGCGACTCTGCAGAGCGCCAGGACGACCTGGTTTGTCGGCGGCTTCGCAATAGTTGGCGCGACAACCCTGCTGGCCGCGCTGCAAATGCGGGCGATATTGGCGACTCAGGGGATGCCATTCTCGGTGTGGCAAGTCGCCGGCATCAATTTGATCACGAATTTCTATGGACTGTTCCTGCCGAGCTCTCTGGCGGGAGGCGTCATCCGCTGGCACCACTTCTCCACACCTGAAGGCAAGCGCGCCCAGGCGCTCGCCGCGATTATCTTCAGCCGCGGAGTCGAGGTCGTCACGATGCTTGGCTACGGTATCGTCTTCTGGTATTTCGCGAATTCGAAAGTCTCGTCGGCTTCTGCAGTTGCAGCAATGATTGTCACACTCACTGCTGTGGTGTTCATCGTGCTGCTCTCCGTGAGCCAGGCGCCTCACGCGATGCTCCGTGCCGCGCTCACGCGACTGCCACTTGCACGGCACATTCTGGAACGCATCCTCAGGGTCTCGACGTGCCTCGTCGATTTTGGACGCTGCGGCCGGCGTCACCAGCTCCGAATCTTGCTGCTGTGCATCGTGCGCAATGCCTTCGCCGTAGCGGCGTTCATCTGCTTTGCTCGCGCGCTGAATATTGCTGTGCCTGCGGTGGATCTCGGCTGGGTCCGCGCCGTGGTGGATCTGGTGTTGATTATTCCGATCTCGATCGCCGGACTCGGCGTCCGAGATGCCTCGTTGGTGGCCATGTTGAGCCCCTTGGGCGTGCCTTCCGCCGTGGCGCTGGCCCTCTCCTTCCTCCTGCTCGCTGTCTCGCTTTTCGTCGCACTGCTCGGCGGACTCGTCGAAGGATGGCGGATCTATAACGGGATCGCACCCGGCCTCGCGAAGCCACAGGTCTACGAAGACATCGACGGACCGTAGACCAAGTTCACGCCCGGTCGACGCCGGTCCGCGAAGATGGGACGATCCCGCAGGATGCGTACGCTGCTCCCGATTGCCCTCGCCGCCATTTTCAGCGCGCCTGCCGGCGGCGCGCCGCCGCCGTTGCCGGAGCCTGTCACCAATAATGTCGTCGCCGCGGTGGAAGCCGCTGGTCGCGAGCACATCGTTTCATTGCTTGGCCTCGGGCCGGGCAAGACCTGGCGTGACCTGCGTTCCGGCGGGTATCTACACGTGGTCGGCACGGACGGCTGGGAAGCGCTGCCGGGGGTTCCGGACGGCCAGGGCCGGCTCGCCGCGACGTCGGCGACACTTGCCGGCGGTGTCTTCATCTTCGGCGGCTACACGGTTGCCGAGGACGGCAGCGAGTCTTCGACGCCCTATGTCTATCGGCTGGATGTCATTGCCCGCAGTTACCAGCGGCTCGCCGACATGCCGACCCCGGTCGACGATTCGGTCGCGCTCGTGCACCGGGATCGGTACGTGTACCTGGTCAGCGGCTGGCACGACGTCGATAACGTCGGGCTGGTGCAGTTTTACGATGTCGTGGAAAACCGCTGGCGTCAGGCGAGCCCGTTCCCGGGAACGCCTGTCTTCGGCCACGCCGGCGCGATGGCGGATGGACGCTTGCTGATTTGCGACGGCGTGCGCGTCGCCCGCGAAGGCGGACGCGCCACATACGCACCGTCCAACGAATGCTGGCTGGGAACGATCGACGAACAGGTGCCCGAGCGTATCGACTGGACGCGCATGCCGGCGCATCCGGGTCCGCCGCGATATCGGGCCGCCTCGATCGCCAGCGACCGCGGGTATCTGTTCGTCGGCGGCAGTGCCAATCCCTACAACTACGACGGCTTCGGTTACGACGGGCGCGCTGCCGAACCGGAGTCCGATCTGCTCTGGTTCGACCGCGGGCGGCAATTCTGGCGGACGGAGGCGGGACCGGCGGTCATGGATCTGAGGGCGCTCGCGGTAACGACCGGCGGCACCTACGTGGTTGGCGGCATGCGCGCGCGACAGACCGTGTCGGCCTCCATCGTCGCGGTCGAGCCAACGGAGTGACCAGGTCTCTACGGGCGGTCGTAGACCTTCCGCGACTTCCGGTATTGCGCCATGGCGTCCTCCGCAGCTTCGGCATTGCCACGTGCGCGCTCGGCATGCGCAAGGCCGAGCAGCACCTGAGCCTTCAGCCGTGAGCGCTTCAACTGCTCGGCAAAAGCGCCAGCAGCCTCCTCCGGGTTCCCCAGTTCCAGGGCCAGCTCGCCCAGCAATTGTGCTGAAGGCATGTCGACGAATGGCGGGCCGAAGGAATAAGGCATCTCGCCTTCGAGGCGGCTAGCCTCGCGGGCATGTTTGATCATCATGTCGGTGTCGCCGCTGGCGCGGGCCTTCATCGCCTCGAGCTGGTGCTCGATGACCGCCAGTCGATCGAGATAAAGCAGGTCGAACGGGGCCTGGCGGGGAAGCGCCATGACATCCTTCCCGAGTCGGGTCTTCAACGTCCGGAACATCGAGAGATGCGCGGAGACCTCGTCAGGATCGGATGACAGCAGACCTCGAACATAGTGGTAGTTGAGATTCGGGTCGTACGCA
>DASWIQ010000052.1:0-7162 GCA_036397615.1 Steroidobacteraceae bacterium | reverse complement strand
GACGCCGCGGCAGCGCGCGCTGCAGGTCTTCGGCCACCTCGGTGTCTGGGACACGGAAGCCAACAACGGCGTGCTGATCTACGTACTCATGGCCGACCATGACGTCGAGATCGTCGCGGACCGCGCGATCGCCGCGCGCGTTTTGCAGGCGGAGTGGGACGCGGTCTGCCGCGACATGGAATCGCATTTCCGGGCGGGACGTTTCGCGGAAGGCGCCGAGTCCGGGATCGCCGCAATCGCGAGGCTGCTCGGCAAACATTTCCCCGGCCGGGGCGGGGATCGCGATGAGCAGCCGAACCGGCCCGTGCTTCTGTAGCGGTTTACGGCTGCGCGGGCGCCTCGGGCATCGGTCCCTCGGCATTGATCTCATACGCGATGCGCCACGCGCCGTCGGCGCCTTTCTGCCAGTAGTCGGCAAATGGGTTGCTGAGGGTTGTCGGCGTCTTTTTGTCCTTCGTCGTGATGGTGTACGAGCCGCTCACGAACGTTAGCGCCTCCGTATCACTGATGACGACAAGCTTTTCAAAGTTGGGTGGTGCGAACGCGACGGTTTCGAACATCGCTAAGAATGCAGCGGCACCCTTTTCGATGTCGGCACGTCCCTTGAATGTCGATGCATTCGGCAGGACCCAGGTTGCATCCTCGGTAAAGAAGCTGGCGACACCGGCGCTGTCCTTGTTTGCAAAGGCTGCCAGGATCTTCTCCATGGTTGCCGTCAACTCGGCCTGGATTACGGCCGGGTCCGGCGGCGGGGGTGCGGCGGGCGCCTCGGCCGCCTTCTGGGCGCAGCCGGCAAGCAATAGAAGAACGGCGATCGGGCCAGTCAACATTGAGAATTTCATGACGCGCCTCGTGGAGGTTCTTTGTCGGAGATGCGAGACGGCGATACTACGCCGGTTGCAGCCGGAGTTCACGCCAGCGTGTGGTAGACCTTCTGCACGTCGTCATCCTGCTCGAGCCGGTCGATAAGTTCGAGCGCTTCGTTTGCCTGCGTTTCCGGCAGCTCGACGGGCGTCGTGCAGATGTATTCCTGCTCGGCTGAAAGGGGCACGATTTTTCTTTCCTCGAGCCGCTTCTGAAGCTGGCCGAAGTCCTCAAAGGCGCATCGGACGACGAGCTGCGTTTCGCCGTTCTCTCCCGTGCTCTCTCCCATCTCGTCGAGGCCGTGGTCGATCAGGTCGAGCTCGAGCTCATCCTGGTCGATGCCCGCGGGGTTCAGGCGGAACACGCCCATGCGCCGGAACAGGAAACTCACGCTTCCATTGCTCGCGAGATTGCCCCCGTGCTTGGAAAGGATGTTCCGCACGCCCGCGACCGTGCGCGTCGGATTGTCCGTCGCGGTCTCGACGAGGAGCGCGACGCCGTGCGGAGCGTAACCCTCGTAGAGAACCTGCTGGAAATCGGCCGCGCCCTGTCCCGAAGCGCGGCGTATCGCGGCCTCGATCTTGTCCTTCGGCATGTTGATCGCGCGGGCGTTCTGGATCACGCGGCGCAACGCCGGGTTGTTGGCAGGATCGGCGCCGCCCGACTTGACGGAGATCGTGATGTCCTTGCCGATCCGCGCGAACTGCTTCGCCATGCGGTTCCAGCGGGCGAACATCGCGTGCTTGCGGACTTCGAAGATGCGACCCATTGCTCCAGTATCGCATCGGGCAGGCGGCTCCGGGTAGGATGCGGCCATGCGTGAAGCCGTGCAGCGGTGGGCCGTCGTGAGCGCGCTGAACGTCGCGCGGACTGCGCTCGCGCGCGACTCGACTCCCGCACGCGTTCGCAAACTCGCGGCGCGCGCCGCTCCCTTCATTGCCAGGCGAGAGTCATTCGAGTCATCCGTGCCTTTTGCGGTCGGTGAGGCGCGCGCCTGGTGGATCCAGCCGACAGGCATTCCCCCGGGCGGGGTCATCCTCTATTTTCACGGCGGGGGATTCGTCGCGGAAGTGCGGGCGGTGCACGATCCGCTGCTCGCCGCGATCGGGCGTGCGTCGGGTTGTCGCGGATTCATGGTGGACTATCGACTCGCGCCCGAGCATCCATTCCCGGCCGCGACGGAGGACTGTTTCGCCGCGTGGAACTTCCTGCTCTCGTCCGGGATCGATCCGGAGCGCATTGTCTTTGCAGGCGACTCGGCCGGCGGAAACCTGGCGGTGGTCACTGCCATGCGTGCGCGCGACGAGGGACTGCCCTTGCCCGCGGCGATCGTCCTGATGTCGCCGGTGCTCGATCTCACGTTTAGCGGCGCTTCGATGGAGCGGAACGACGGCATCGACCCGTTCTTCCGGGCCGAAACCGTGCGTACCCTCCAGTCCTGGTACGGCAAGGGCCTGGACCTGAAGGACCCGCGGCTCTCGCCGCTCTTCGGACGAGCGACCGGGCTGCCGCCCATGATGCTCCTGGTCGGCAGCACGGAAGTGCTGCTCGACGACACGTTGCGGTTCGCGGCGAAGGTCAGTGGCGCGAGAACAGCCGTCTGGCACGGCATGCCGCATGTGTTCCCGGCGATGCGCGGTCTCGCGGCAGGCGACCGCGCGATCCGAGAGATGGGTGACTTTGTCCGCGAACACATATCCGCCGCGACCCGGGGCGCTGGCTGAGCCGGCGCCCCCAGGCTTCAACGCGACTGGATATCGTGCTTCTGGCGATAGATCCGTCGGCTCATGCGGTCGGCATTCCGGTGCAGCCTGGCGCGCTCGCCACGCGTGACGATTCCGTCCGACCGCGCGATACGCTCATGGCGGTGAAGCCGGACTTCCCCGCGCACCAGGCGTCGCGTCTCGGGCCGCGTCAGTTCGCCGGAGCGGACTCCCTGGGCAATGCGTTCGCGCTGATTCTGTTCCCGCGCGTCAAGCCAGGGCGTGTCGGCAAGTGCCGGCGCTGTGATTGCCGTCAGCACGACGGCCAAAGCGAGTTTCCTGAACATATTGAGTCTCCGTTACCAATCGCTCACGATTTGCGGCGTTCAATGACAGGAACGGGCGATCGCGCCCCCGGTTGACGAGGACACCATGCATCCGCTTGCGCGCCAGATCGTCGATGTCCCGGACTTCCCGCAGCCGGGTATCCTGTTCCGTGACATAACGCCGCTCCTGCGATCGCATTTCGGCGAGGCCGTCGACGCCCTCGATGCGCTCTGGAACGAGGCGGAGTGGGCGGGCATCGACGCCGTCGCGGGCGTCGAGTCGCGCGGTTTCATCCTCGCTGCCGCGCTCGCTTCGAGGCGCCGCAAGGGCTTCGTGCCGGTGCGCAAGAAAGGCAAGCTGCCGCCGCCGGTCGTCGACCGGCGCTACGAGCTCGAATACGGATCCGGCGTACTCGAAATGCAGCGCGGGAACGGCCGGCTCCTCCTGGTCGACGACGTGCTTGCGACGGGCGGCACCCTCGCGGCCTCGGCTGCGCTCGCGGTCGATGCCGGATTCCGCGTCCCGCATCTCGGCGTGCTGATCGACCTCGGCATCGCCAAGGATTACCGCTGCCTTGGCATGGCCCCGCGCTCGGTGATCCGCTATGGCGCGTGATCCAAAGCCGGTCATCGTCGCCATGGCGCTCCCCGCCGAGAGCGCAGGCCGGTTCGAGAAGCACGGCGTCGACGTGCTCTACACGGGTGTCGGAAAGGTCAATGCGGCGATAGCGCTCACGCGCCGACTCGCGCGTTTTCGCCGCGAGGGGCGGGGCCCGCCGCTCGTCGTCAATTTCGGCACGGCGGGCGGCGTCAGTGTGCCGCCCCACACGCTGGTCAGCTGCCGGCGTTTCGTGGATCGCGACATGGACCTGGCGCCGCTCGGCTTCGCGCCGGGCGAGACGCCCTTCGACGAACTTCCACCCCTGCTCGAGTTCCCGTCGTGCTTCCCCGGATTGACGGAAGCGGTCTGCGGCACCGGCGATTCGTTCGCGACACGCGCGCAACGCGTCGCTTGCGACGTCGTCGACATGGAAGCGTATTCGCTCGCCAAGGTTTGCCGGATCGAAGGCGCGGGATTCGCCTGCGCAAAGTACGTGAGCGATGGCGCCGACGACAATGCGGCGGAGCACTGGCGGGAGAATGTCGCGGGCGCGGCCGATGCGTTCGTCGACCTTTACGAAAAGCTCGTCAGCCGGCTAGATGCGAGCCTTGCTTGACGGCCATGTAGCTGCGGACGAGTTCGAGCGCGCTCTTTGGGCACGGCGGGAGTTCGACGTCGCTCATGCCCAGCGGCGTCGTGCGCTCGCCCCAGCGCAGCACGTGCGCGGACCACGAGAGACCCGCGCCGAATCCCGTCAGGAGGAGATTGCATCCCGGCGTCACGCGCCCTTCCTCGAGCGCTTCGACCAGCGCTACCGGGACGGTTGCGGACGACATGTTGCCGTAGCGCTGGATGTTCACGAAGCAGCGGTCCATCGGGATGCCAGCGCGCTTCACGACCGCCTCGATGATGCGGAGATTGGCCTGGTGCGGCACGACGAGGTGCACGTCGTCGGCCTCGAGTCCGCGCGCCGAAAGCACCGTTTTGCAGGCCCGGCTCATGCCGACGACGGCGCGCTTGAAGATTTCCTGTCCCTCGAACACCCATTCCGTGTCGCCGAGCACCCAGCCGCAGTTCGCATAGCGCGTTCCCATGCCGTGAACCTGGAGGATTCCACGCACGTCGCCGTAACAGCCGAGCTTGTCGGCGAGCACGCCTTCCTCGCGCTCGGTCGCCTGCAGCACGATCGCGGCGCAGCCGTCACCGAAGAGCACCGACACATTGCGATTGGTCCAGTCCATCAGCGACGAGATCAGCTCGCCGCCGATCACGAGCGCGTTCTTGACGACGCCCGACTTGATCATCGAACTGGCCGTGGTGAGGCCGTAGAGAAAACTCGTGCAAGCGGTGTTGACGTCCATCGCGCCGGCGCCGCGCGCGCCGAGCCTGTTCTGGAGCCAGGAGGCCATATTCGGGACTTGTTCGTCCATGCTGCAGGTGCCGAACACGATCAGGTCGAGGTCCTTTGCCGCGACGCCTGCGCCCGCGAGGGCGCGACTGCCGGCGACATAGCTGAGCTCGCCGAGCGAAACGTGGGAAACGCGTCTTTCGTTGATTCCGGTCCGCGTGCGGATCCACTCGTCATCTGTATCGAGAAAAGTCGCCAGGTCGGCATTGCTGAGGATGGCGGGCGGCATGCACTTGCCCCAGCCGGTGATCGTCGCAAACTGAGCTGCCATACCGCCGGGATTGTAAGGCTTCCAACCTTCAGGGCGGCCGCTGCGTCCAAGTACATGAACGGACAACGGATCGGATGCCGCAGGTGACGAATCTGGCGAGCGTGGCGGAGGGGAGCAGCGAACTCGTGGCGCGGGCCTGCCGGGGCGACTTGGGCGCCTTCGAGGACCTTTATCGCCAGAACGTCGGCCGCGTTTACGGGCTGTGCCTGCGGATGACCGGCCAGCCCGAGTCGGCAGAGGACCTCACCCAGGACACCTTCGTCAGCGCCTGGCGGAGCCTTCCCGGATACGAAGGCCGCAGCAGCTTTTC
Source organism: Steroidobacteraceae bacterium (assembly GCA_036397615.1). Classification (GTDB taxonomy): domain Bacteria; phylum Pseudomonadota; class Gammaproteobacteria; order Steroidobacterales; family Steroidobacteraceae; genus SCUD01. The sequence goes on along the minus strand of DASWIQ010000052.1, from coordinate 1,679 downwards.
GACCTGGCTGCACCGGATCGCGGTCAATGCCGTGCTCGCGCGCAGGCGGAGCCCCCAGGGCAGGAACGAAATCAGCATGACGGACGACGCAGGAGAGCAGATGGATTTCGAAGCGGCGCCCGCGATGGACGAGGCGACACCGATCGACATCGAACGCGCGATCGCGGCGCTTCCGCCGGGGGCGCGCGACATTGTCGTGCTGCACGGGATCTACGGATTCAGTCACGAAGAGGCCGCGGAGATGCTGGGCGTCGCCGTCGGCACCTGCAAGGCCCAGTTGCATCGCGCGCGCCACCTGATGCGATCGCGGATGAGTTCGGAGACGGCGACATGAACACGATTCCATTCGGGCCGCGGAACGAAGATCCCTTGCTGGCGAAAGCCGCGGAACTGCCGAAAGAGGTCGCGCCGCCGCGGGATCTCTGGCCTTCGATCGCCGCCCGTCTGGCCGGAGAGACGCAACAGGCGCGGCCGCGCGTTTTCGGCTGGCCGGCTGCGATTGCGGCTGGCTTCGTGGTCGCGTCGGTCTCGGTCCTGCTGACCTGGGGCCTCATGCGGGACCCGGCGCCCGCGGTGCAAGGCGAGATTGCCGGAGACCCGGTGGCGGAGACCACGGTCATGCCGGTCAATTACGGGCCCAACTCAGGACTGACGGCGATGGATCTCGTCGCGCGCGACGAGCTCCTGGTTCGGTTCCGCGAGAAGTTCGGCCAGCTCCGGCCGGAGACGCGCGAGGCGATCGTGAAGAATCTCGCGGTCATCCAGACCGCGGCCGACGAGATCGATGCGGCGCTCGCCCAGGACCCCGCGAGCGCCATGTTGAACGGACTCCTGGTCGGGGCCTACAAGCAGGAATTGCAGTTGTATTCGATGGTCGTCACCAGCGGTGACGGCTTCACGAGGAGAACCTGAGATGAGCATTCGGAACGCATTGCTTTCGGCCGCGGTGTTCGCGGCGATTGCCCCGCCCGCGTGGGCTGAGCAGGAGATCACCAAGAGCGCGAAAGTCGCGCCCGATGCGACGATCGAAGTGTCGAACGTCCAGGGCAGCGTCGAAGTCACGGCCTGGGACCGCAACGAAGTCGAACTCGTCGCAGTGCTCGAGAGCAGCAAGGACGAACTCGAGTTCGAGGCGACGGACCGCCACGTTCGCATTGAGGTGGACCGTCCACATGGCAAGTACGGGCATTCCGATGAGGACGATGCGATCCTGACGCTGCGCGTGCCGAAGGGCGCGCGCCTCATCATCGGTACGGTGAGCGCGGATATCAATGTCAACGGAGCGCGCGGCGAGCAGCAGCTCGAGTCGGTGAGCGGCGACGTCCAGACACAGGCCTTTGACGCGCCGGTTTCGCTGGCCTCGGTTTCCGGCGAAGTCACGGTGACGGGGAACGGCGGCAAGGCGACCGTCTCGACCGAGAACGTGAGCGGATCGGCCACTGTCAGCGGCATTCGCGGCAGCTATGAGGGCGAAGTCGTGAGCGGCAATATCGACGCCACGGTCACGGCAGCGCAGCAGCTGAGCGTCAGTTCCGTGTCGGGTGACGTCAGAATCCGCGCGGAACTGACTCCGATGGCGCGCGTCGAGATGGAATCCGTCAGCGGCGTGATTTCCCTGATATTGAATCCGCCGGTCAACGCTGAATTCGACGTCGAATCCTTCAGCGGGGACATCGAGA
>DASWIQ010000051.1:0-6668 GCA_036397615.1 Steroidobacteraceae bacterium | reverse complement strand
ATCATCAATGACTTGAGTCTGAACCGAGTCTTCGCCGAGAGCCACGATGTCACGCTCGGCTACTACCGCGCGAGCTGGTCTTCGGACGATTTCTGGCTGCTCGGAAACCCGATCCCGGTGCACAACGTGGCGAACGGCCTGCCGCTCGACCCGACGACTACGCCAGCCGACATCGCGGCCGCCGGCGGCGACGCGGGATTCCTGTTCGGCCTCCAGTCGGCGGGCGACGCGAACTCGGAGGCGATCTACCTGGCGGATTCCTGGCAAATGACGGACCGGCTCCGCCTCGATCTCGGCATCCGCTACGAGGAACTGACGATCGACTACGTGCTCGACACGGGGCCCGGTTTCGCAAACGGCATATTTCTCCCGGGCGAGGGCGACACAGAGGTTCACCTGAAGGGGGACGAGACGGCCTACACGGCGGCGGTCAACTATGACTTCACGGACGAGCTCGGCGCCTTCGTGCGCTACACGGAAGGCTTCCTGTTTCCGCACTTCGACGATATCCGCGAAAACCGGAACTCGGTCGACGAGGTGAAGCAGTTCGAGGCCGGCGTCAAGTACAACACCGGGCCGTTCCAGCTCTACGGCACGGCGTTCTACAACGAGAACGATGCGTTCTCGTCCACGGTCGGCGGCGTCCTGCCGCCCACGGCGTTCACGACCGAGGCCTACGGCATCGAGCTCGACGGATCCTTGAATTTCGGCGCCCTGGTCGTATCGTTGATCGGCACGATCCAGGAGACCGAGATCACGGACTCGACGACGGCCAGCGACATCGGCAACAAGGTGCTTCGGCAGCCAGACTGGCAGTTGCGCCTGTCGCCCTCATACTCGTTCGAGGCGGGGGATTTCGAAACGACGGTCTACGTCGGCGCGACTTTCGTCGACGACCGGTTCGGCGACAACGCGAATACCGTGCCGCTCGACAGCTACGAGAAGATCGACGTCGGCGTCATGGTTCACACCGGCGGCGGGCTGTTCTTCCAGGTGCACGGCGACAATGTCACGGACTCGGACGGCATCACCGAGGGAGACCCGCGCGATCCCGCGGCGCCGAACGGCCGGCCGATATTCGGGCGGTCGGTGATGTTCAGCGTCGGTTACGACTTCTAAGGAGCCCCGGCGCAGGCTCCGCCGCGTGCGCGCTGCAGCCGGCCTGCTGCTCGGCGCGCTCGCGACCGTCGCATCGGCCAGCGACGGCGTCGCACCGCGGACGCCGGCTGAGCTCTATCCCGGTCTCTTCGAGCGGGTGCAACTCGAACGCGTATACGAGGACGGCAAGACCTTCGTCGATGCCTTGCCGCGCGAGAACCGTTCGAAAATCCTGGAGGAATACGAGTCGAAGAGGGACGGCAAGGATTTCGACCTTCGGGCGTTCGTGACCGCGCGTTTCGCAGCGCCGGGGACGGCCGCGAAGGAATTCCAATCGGCCCCCGGCTTGGACGTCGCGTCCCATATCGATGCGTTGTGGCCGGTGCTCGAACGCGCCCCGGACGAATCGGTTCCCGGGTCCTCGCTGCTGCCGTTGCCCTATCGTTACATCGTGCCGGGTGGTCGCTTTCGCGAGATCTATTACTGGGATTCGTATTTCACCATGCTCGGCCTCGAGGAAAGCGACCGCCATGACATCGCGGTCGACATGCTGAGAAATTTTGCCTATCTCATCGACCGATTCGGCCACGTGCCCAATGGCAACCGCAGCTATTACTTGAGCCGGTCCCAGCCGCCGTTCTTTTCCGCCATGGTGGAGCTGATCGCCGCGCGGGACGGCGGCGGCGTGTACCGCCAGTTTCTTCCGCAGCTTCGGCGCGAACATGAATTCTGGATGACGGGCGAGGCGACGCTCGCGCCGGGCGAGGCAGACCGGCGTGTGGTGCGGCTCCCGGACGGCGCGCTGCTCAACCGCTACTGGGACGATCGGGAGACGCCGCGCGAAGAATCCTACCGCGAGGACGTCGAGACCGCGCGCGGCTCGAGACGTCCCGCCGAAGAGGTCTATCGCAACCTTCGCGCGGCGGCCGAGAGTGGCTGGGACTTCAGTTCACGCTGGCTCGCTGACGGTCGGTCCCTCGCAACGATCCAGACAGTCGAACTGGTCCCCGTGGATCTGAACAGCCTTCTTTATTCCCTCGAACAGACTCTTGCGCGAGCCTACCGCGCGAACGCGCAACCGGCGGAAGCCGCGCGGTTTACCGACCGCGCCGCAAATCGCCGTCGCGCCATTCACCGCTATCTCTGGAATCCACGCGCGGGCGTGTTCGAGGACTACTCCTGGCGGGATGGCCGTCGCGTCGGGCGCTTGAGCGCTGCTACGCTTTATCCGTTGTTCGTCGGCGTCGCCACGGAGGCGCAGGCCCGCGACGTGGCGACGGCGGCCGAGCAACGGCTGTTGCAGCCGGACGGCATCGCGACGACGACCGTCCGCACCGGCCAGCAGTGGGATGCGCCGAACGGTTGGGCGCCACTACAGTGGATCGCGATCGATGGCCTCAATCGTTATGGTCATCGGCGGCTGGCACGGAAGATCGGGCATCGGTGGATTCGCGAGAACGTGGCTCATTACGAGACGACCGGCCGGCTCGTGGAAAAATACGATGTGAGCGGTGACGCCGAGGCGCGTGGCGGAGAGTATCCGCTTCAGGACGGATTCGGCTGGACCAATGGCGTGCTGCGGCGGCTGTTGGCGATCTATCCGGATGCGCTGGTGCGCGAGCCGGCCGCAAAGGCAGAAGGGGCGATGCGATGACGACACTGGACTGGGCCGTCGTGTTCCTGTACTTCGTGCTGACGTTCGTCGTGGCCATCGTGGTGACACGGCGCGCCAGGTCCACCGAAAGCGCCGACGGATTCTTCCTGGCGGGACGCAATGCCGGCTGGTTCATCGTCGGTGCGTCGCTCTTTGCCTCCAACATCGGCGCCGAGCACCTTGTGGGACTCGCCGGCACGAGCGCCGCGTCAGGCATCGCAGTTGCGCAGTTCGAAATCATCGCCGGCCTCGTGCTGCTGCTGCTCGGCTGGTTTTTCGTGCCTTTCTACCTGCGAAGCGGCGTATTCACGATGCCGGAGTTCCTGGAGCGCCGCTATTCCTCAGGTCCGCGGATGTATCTCGCGATCGTGTCGGTGGTCAGCTACGTGCTGACGAAGATTTCGGTCACGGTCGCGGCGGGCGGGATCGTGTTCGAGGCGTTGATGGGCATCGACTTCTGGACCGGCGCGACCGTGGTCGTGGTCGCCACCGGCGTCTACACGCTCTTCGGGGGCCTGAAGGCGGTGCTTTACACCGACGCCATGCAGATGTTCGTCCTGCTTCTCGGCGCGCTCGTCGTGACAATCCTCGGCCTGGACGCGATCGGCGGTTGGGACGCCCTCACGGCGGCGGTCGGAAAGGAGCGCTTCGATCTCTGGCAGCCGTCCACGCATCCCGATTTTCCGTGGACGGGAATTCTCTTCGGCGCGCCGATCCTCGGCGTCTGGTACTGGTGCACGGACCAGTTCATCGTGCAGCGCGTGCTGGCGGCGCGGGATCAGGTCGAAGCGCGTCGCGGCACGATTTTCGCCGGACTCCTGAAGCAGTTGCCGCTCTTCGTGTTCGTGCTGCCCGGCATCATCGCCTACGCGCTCGCGCAGTCCGGTCAGTTGCAGCTCGAGCGGCCCGACCAGGCCCTGCCGGCGCTCACGGCCCAGCTCCTTCCCGCCGGACTGCGCGGCGTCGTCGTCGCCGGTCTGCTGGCGGCCTTGATGAGCTCATTGTCGTCGGTGTTCAATTCGAGCGCGACGCTGGTGACGATGGATCTGTACAAGCGATGGCGTCCGCTGGCTTCCGGACGTCAGCTCGTGGTCACGGGCCAGATCGCGACCGTCGTGCTGGTGCTTTTCGGCCTCGCCTGGATACCGCTGATGGAACTCATCTCGGGCCAGCTGTACACCTATCTGCAGAGCGTGCAGGCCTACATTTCGCCGCCGATCGCGGCCGTGTTCCTGATCGGGCTCCTCTGGCCGCGCGCTAACGCGAAAGGCGCGATCGCCGCGCTTGCAATCGGTTTCGTGCTGGGATTCGGCCGGCTGATCCTCGAACTCAATGCGCCGATCTCATGGGGCCCGGCCGCGGCCTACGCGGAAGTCAACTTCCTGCACTTCGCCGTGTTGCTGTTTGCGATCTCCGCGGCGGCGCTGATCGGCGTGAGCCTCGCCACCGCCCCGCCCGCGCCAGACCGCGTGCGTGACCTCACGATCGCGACACTGAGACCGATGGATGCGGACGGTCAGGCACGCGAACGCTCCGCACGGACCGGAGACATCGCGCTCAGCATCCTTCTCCTGCTGATCATCGCCGCGATCTGGACAATCTTCAGCGGCTGACGCCCGCCGGCTCGCCTTCATCCTGGCGAAATCCCTGCCAGCTGCGCATCGTGAATGCGCCGATGCCCGCCAGGAACAGGATGAAGCAGGCGATTCCGCCGACGACGGGTATCTGCCTCACGAAAGCGATCGCGATGACCGCCAGCACCAGGAACAGTGCGCGCCACCAGACCGAGCCGAGCTTGGCCGCATCGATCCGTTCGAGCGCCTGATCGCCGAGGAAGATCGCCGCGATGAGGTAGCCGAGCATCAGGAGCGCGACGTAAGCAAAAGCGAGCAGCAAGGCGAGGGGGATACCGATCAGCGTGACGACGAGGATCACGATCGCAAACGGCACGCCGATCAGCATCACGCAGCCGAGGCCGATGGTCTGCCAGGGCTTGCGGCGGATCGAGGCCGCCGCCTCGCGGCTGAAGCGCGGCATGCCGAGCACGAGCACCCCGCCGAGCAGCAGCATCCCGAGTGAAACGGTGATGCCCCCCACGATCGTCGCGCCGCGGCCGAACTTGCGAAGCCATTCGCGCTCCTCGCGGGACTTCGCGATTCCGCCCGCGACCTGCGCGGCGGGGTCCACGACGATGTCGTCGCGACTCCGGTAGACGACACGCCCCGTGATTCGCGCATCCGGCCCGAGACGAATGTTCTCGCCAGCGAGTTCCGCATCGCCGCCGACGCTGCCGTTGACGACGATCCGCTCGCCGTAGGCGTGGAGACCTCCGCCGATCGAACCTTCGATCTCGATCGTGGCGCCGGCGAACGAGGCTTCGCCGCCGATGCGCGCCTGGCGCGACATGCGAAGCCTGCCGCCCGCCACGCGGGCCTTGCCCTCGACTTCGCCTTCAAGATGAAGGTCGCCGCCCGATGCAAAGAGATTCCTGCCGATGGAGCCCGCGATCGTGACGTCGCCGCCGCTGACGAAAGCGCTTTTTTCGATCCTTTCACGGACTTCGACGCGACCGCCCGCAGCGAATGCGTTGCCATCGACGGGCTCGTCCAGCACGGCTACTCCGCCCGCAATCAACTCCGAGCCGCCGATCGAGGCGCGCGCCGTGTCGTCGGCAAATGCCATGCCGGAGCCGCAGAAGAGGAGGATCAGGGTCGCAATGGGGCGGGTCATAGGTCGAATCCTAGCCTTTTGACGCTGCATGGCAAAATGACCCGATGACCCGGCAAATCCGCATCGCGACGCGACGGAGCCGGCTCGCGCTGTGGCAGGCCGAGCACGTCGCCCTGCGCCTCACGGCCGCCCATGCCGGCCTCGTCGTCAGCCTGGTGCCGATCGTCACCGCGGGCGACCGAATCCAGGACCGCAGCCTCGCGGCCGAGGGCGGCAAGGGCCTCTTCATCAAGGAGCTCGAGTACGCGATCGAGGCGGGCCAGGCGGATATCGCGGTGCACTCGATGAAGGATATGCCGAGCGAGCTGCCGCCGCGATTCGTCATCGGAGCCGCGCTCGAGCGCGGCGATCCGCGCGATGTCCTCGTTTGCCCGCGGCATGAATCGCTCGCCGCCCTGCCGCGCGGCGCGCGGATCGGCACTTCGAGCCTCAGGCGGGAATGCCAGCTCCGCCATGCCCGACCTGACATCCAAATTATCGTCCTGCGCGGGAATGTCGAAACGCGGCTTCGAAAGCTCGATGCGGGCGACTGCGACGCGACCATCCTCGCCGCGGCGGGTCTCGAGCGTCTCGGTCTTGGGGCGCGCATCCGGGCGCATCTGTCATCGCAACAGATGCTGCCCGCCGTCGGTCAAGGCGTCATCGGCATCGAATGCGGCGCCGGTCAGGACGAAATACTCGCCCTGATCCGTCCGCTGGAACATGCCGCTTCGCGCACGGCTCTCGACTGCGAGCGCGCGTTCGCAGCGCGGCTCGGTGGCAGCTGCCAGTCGCCGATCGCGGCGCACGCCACGCTTGACGGCGAAACGCTGCAATTGCGAGGCCTCGTCGGATCGCCGGATGGCCGGACGATGTTCGCGGACGACATCTCGGGCCCCGCGACCGATGCGGTGAGGCTCGGCACTGCGCTTGCAGGCCGTCTTCTCGATGCGGGTGTTGAGGAGCTGCTGAAATGCCTTGGCTGAAAGGAATCGGCGTGCTCGTGACACGTCCGGAACACCAGGCTCACCATCTCTGCCAGCTGATCGAAGCCGAAGGCGGCGCCGCGGTCCGCTATCCGGCGCTCTTGATCAAGCCGCGACCGGATCGCGCCGCGGTCCGCGCGGCCATCGGACCCGCCGATCGCTATGACCTCGTGATCTTCGTCAGCGCCAATGCCGCGCGCTTTGGAGCGGATTTTCTCGAT
>DASWIQ010000050.1:0-4536 GCA_036397615.1 Steroidobacteraceae bacterium | reverse complement strand
CAGATTCAAGCCAGGCACGAATCTGCGAATCTGCGAATCTGCGACCCGGCACCAGTTCCGGTAGAATTTCGTTGGCGCGGACCGTCTTCGGGCGGCCGCGACAGACGATCGGTTCAATTGACGATTTTTTGGGACTTGATCCATGGGACAGGTACCCGCCAGCCGCCCGGTCACCGGGCAATCACCCTATGGATTCGTGGGCGACGGCCGCCTTTCGCGGCATTGGCGCCATTACTTCACGAGCCTCGGCCTCCCCTGGACGCTGTGGTCGCGCCGTCTTGCACGCTCGAATGGCGTCGCCGGATTGACCGCGTCAGCAGCGCTCGCGGACTGCCCCGTCATCCTTCTCGCAGTTTCGGACGACGCGATTGCGCCCGTGATGGCGATGCTTCGCGCCGAAGGCCTCGACGACCGGGCATTCGTCCATTTCTGCGGCGGGCGAACGTTCGAGGGCGCCTGGGGCGCGCATCCACTAATGAGTTTTGCGGGCACGCTCTATGAGCCGGCGTTCTACCGCGACATTCCGGTCTTCGTGGATGCGGACCGTCCCGATCCGGCCGCGCATTTCAGGGCGCTCTTTCCCGGCCTGGACAATCCCTGCTTTGCGCTCAAGACCGAAGACAAGGCTTACTACCACGCGCTTTGCGCGCTCGCGGGCGGCATGACGGCGGTGCTCTGGCGGGAATTTTTCGCCGCGATGGAGGCCCGCTTCGGCGCACCGCGCTCGGCGCTCGCAAGCTACCCCCGCCGCATCGTCGAAAACGTGCTCGAGTCGACCGACGGCGCGCTCACAGGCCCCGTCGCGCGCGGCGATACGGAGACGATCCGGTCCCATCTCGAGGCACTCGACGGCAGCGCATTGGCCACGGTCTATCAGGCGCTCATCGCCACCGCCGGGAGAGAACGCCCATGAAATCCGTACTGGAGTTCGCTGCCGCGAAGTCGGCGGGCCGCAAGATCTCGATGACCACCTGCTACGACGCCGCGTTCGCGCGCGCGCTTGAAGCTTCCGCCATCGATTGCCTGCTGGTGGGAGACAGCGCTGCGATGGTCATGCACGGGTTTCCCGACACGCTGGCTGCGACCGTGGAGATGATGGCCTGGCACACGGCCGCGGTCCGGCGCGGAGCGCCGACCCGATTCCTGATCAGCGACATGCCCTTCCTCTCGTTCCGCAAGGGCGTGCCCGCGGCGCTCGACGCGGCGGCGGCGCTGATGCGCGCGGGCGCGCAGGCGGTGAAGCTCGAGGGGGTAACCGGGCACGAAGACGTCATCACGGCCCTGGTCGGTTCCGGCGTCCCCGTCATGGGGCATCTCGGACTGACGCCGCAGTCGGTGCACGCGCTCGCGGGTTTCCGGGTGCAGGGGCGCACGGACGACGCCGCGGCCCGCATCCTTGCCGATGCCCGGCGCAGCGAGGAACTCGGCTGCTTTGCTCTCGTGCTCGAATGCGTGCCGGCGGCGCTCGCGGCGCAGATCACGGCAAAGCTTCGCATCCCGACGATCGGCGTCGGAGCCGGAGCCGCCTGCGACGGGCAGGTCCTGGTGCTCCAGGACCTGCTGGGCCTGAACTCGGGATTCCGGCCGAAATTCCTGCGCACCTATCTCGACGGCATGGCGCTCGTGCGCGATGCAATGGACCGATTCGATCGCGACGTGAAACAAGGCGCCTTCCCGGCGGCGGCGGAGAGCTACGAGTCGTGAAGATCGTCGAAAGCGTCGCCGAAATCGTCGCGGAAAGGCGTGCGCGTGGCGCGGGCGACACCGGCTTCGTGCCGACGATGGGCGCCCTGCACGAGGCGCATCTGTCGCTCGTCCGGCGAGCCCTTGCGGAAAACGCCCGCGCCTGGACGAGCATTTTCGTCAACCCCTCGCAGTTCAACGACCCGGGCGACCTGGCGCGGTATCCGCGCCCGCTCGAGCAGGATCTCGAAATGCTTCGAGCCGCGGGCTGCGATCTCGTATTCGTGCCGCGCGCGCGCGAAATCTATCCGGACGGCTATCGCTACCGCGTGTCCGAAAGCGAACTGAGCCTCAAGTACTGCGGCGCCGGCCGGCCCGGGCATTTCGACGGCGTGTTGACGGTCGTGCTGAAGCTGCTCCTCCTCATCAGCCCTGAGCGCGCCTACTTCGGCGAGAAGGATTATCAGCAGCTGCAACTGGTCGAAGGCCTCGTTGAGGCCTTCTTCCTCGACACCCGGATCGTCCGCTGTCCGCTCGTGCGAGAGCCCGACGGTCTCGCGATGAGTTCGCGGAACCGCCTGCTCACGCCCGACGAGCGCAGGCGCGCGCCGGCGTTGCATCGCGTGCTCGCCGCGAGCCTCGCGGCGCGCCGGCCGGCCGCCGAAGCGGCGCGGGAACTTACGCGCGAGGGCTTCGAAGTCGAATACGTCGCCGACCACGACGGCCGCCGGCTCGCGGCCGTGCGGCTCGGCCCGGTGAGGCTGATCGACAATGTCGGATAAGCGCGAATATCGGATCCTGTTCCAGCTCACGGGCTCGATCGCCTGCTTCAAGGCCTGCGAGCTGATCTCGCGGCTGGTCAAGCGCGGCATCGCCGTGCAAACGGTCGCGAGTGCGGGGGCGCTCCGGTTCGTCGGTGCGGCGACGCTCGAGGGCCTGACAGGCCGGCCGCCGTTCACAGACCTGTACGCAGCGGGGGAGGCGATGGATCACATCCGCCTCGCGCGCTGGGCGGATGTCGCCCTCCTCTGCCCGGCGACCGCGAACTCGATGAACCGCCTCGCCGCCGGCCTCGCGGACGATGCGATCGGCGCGCTCTTCCTCGCCTGGGAGATCGCAAGCAAGCCTTACCTGATCGCGCCCGCGATGAACGCCGCGATGTGGGATCACCCGGCGACGCGCGGCTCGCGCGAGCGGCTTGCCGGCTTCGGCGCAGGGCTGCTGCCCGTCGGCGACGGCCGCCTGGCCTGCGGCGAGCACGGTGAAGGACGCCTGGCCGAGGTGGCGGAGATCGAGGACGCGCTGCTAAAAGTCCTCGACGAGCCGCGATGAAAGTGCTCGTGACTTCGGGCGCCACGCGCGAACCGATCGATAGCGTGCGATTCATTTCCAACGTGAGCAGCGGCCGCACGGGCGCCGCGATCTGCGATGCGCTCGTCGCGCGCGGCCTCGACGTGACCCATATCCACGGCGTGGATTCCGCAGTCTCGATCCGCGTCGGGCGGCGCGAGACATTCACCGATCATGCCTCCCTGGACTCGGTTCTGCGCCGTGTGCTCAGGGACAGCGCCTTCGGTGCCGTGGTCCACGCGGCGGCCGTCGGCGACTTCGCGGTCGCCGATCCCGCTCCCGACGCCAAGATCGAATCCGGGCAGGAACTGACCGTCCAGCTGCAGCCGACATACAAGATCATCGACCGGATCCGCGGTTACGCCGGCAACCAGGACCTGCTGCTGGTCGGATTCAAGCTCACCCACGACCCCGACGCCGGGGCACAGGCGCGCGCGGCGCGTGACCTGCTGAAGCGAAGCCGCGCCCGCTACGTGGTGCAGAACGATGTCTCGACGCTCGCGGAAGGCGAAGAACACGTCTTTTTCGTTCACGAGAACGGCAGCAGCCGTGTGCGGCGCTACGTCGGACGAAGCAAGCTTGCGGCCGCGCTCGCCGCATTGATCGAAGAGCAAATGAAGAGGGATTCGCGATGATCCTGGTCCTCGACATCGGCAACAGCCAGATTTTCGGCGGCGTATTCGAAGACGAGCGGCTGTGCCTCCAGTTCCGCCATGCCACGCGCGCGGAAAACACCTCCGACGAGCTCGGCCTGTTCTGCCGGCAGGTCCTGCGCGAAAACGACGTCGATCCGGGCAGCATCACGGCTGTCGCCATCTGCTCGGTCGTCCCGGACATGGTGCACTCGGTCCGGAACGCCAGCATGAAGTACTTCGGCGTGCGCCCGTTCATTCTGGAACCGGGCGCGCGCACCGGACTCAAGATCCGCTACCGCAATCCGCTCGAGGTCGGCAGCGACCGCATCGCCGGCGCGATCGCCGCGGCCAAGCTCTTTCCCGGCAAGAACGCGATCATCGTGGACTTCGGCACGGCGACGACGATCGATGCCCTGACCGACGAGCGCGACTATCTGGGGGGCGTCATCCTTCCGGGCCTGCGGCTCGCGATGGAGAGTCTCGACGCGAGGACCGCGCGCCTGCCGAAGGTCGAGATCCGGAAGCCGCCCGAGCTGCTCGGCCGCTCGACGGTCGAGAGCATCCAGGCCGGCCTCTATCACGGCAACATCGCGATACTCCGGCATCTCTGCTCTGAAGTCCGCGAACAGTATTTCGCGGGCCGGCCCACCGTCCTGGTCGGGACCGGCGGTTTCGCCCGATTGTTCGAGGACGAGAACCTCTTCGATGCCCACATCCCCGAACTCGTTCTCATCGGCTTGCGCGAGGCGCTGCGTCTCAACAGCTGACGTCGATTCACCCGCGCCCGGACTACGCCCGCCGGGACTCCCCTCGCTCGCTCCGCCGGAACTTTAGTCGCTCGCTCGGGTGTCCCGGCGGGCTGGTCCAC